>NZ_CP160398.1:5091272-5410029 GCF_040729435.1 Pseudomonas sp. HOU2
TTCCACCTCGACCTGTCGACCACCAACGTGGTGGATGGCCAGGAAGTGGTGATCGTGCGGGACAAGGCGCTGCCATTGTTCTACCTCAAGCGCTGGCTGGTCAGCTCCGCCGCTCACGAAGAGCAGCGCGAAGGCCATGTGGTGATCCTTTCGGTGGGCACCCAGCGGATCGGCTTCGTCGTCGATCAACTGGTCGGCCAGGAAGAAGTGGTCATCAAGCCATTGGGCAAAATGCTGCAGGGCACTCCGGGCATGTCCGGCGCCACCATCACCGGTGACGGCCGCATCGCGCTGATTCTCGATGTTCCAAGCATGCTCAAGCGTTACGCGACGAAGCGTATTTGAATCCGGGGCAGCGGGGCGACGACGTCCCGCTGCACCTAATGGAGTGTTTATGGCAGTCAAAGTCCTGGTGGTGGACGATTCGGGTTTTTTCCGCCGCCGCGTCTCGGAAATTCTTTCAGCGGATCCGAGCATCCAGGTGGTCGGTACGGCCACCAACGGTAAAGAGGCGATCGATCAGGCCCTGGCCCTCAAGCCGGACGTGATCACCATGGACTACGAGATGCCGATGATGGATGGCATCACGGCGGTGCGGCACATCATGCAGCGCTGCCCGACCCCGGTGTTGATGTTCTCCTCGCTGACGCACGAAGGCGCCCGGGTCACCCTGGATGCGCTGGACGCCGGCGCGGTGGATTTCCTGCCGAAGAATTTCGAAGACATCTCGCGCAACCCCGAGAAGGTCAAGCAACTGCTGTGCGAGAAGGTCCACAGCATATCGCGCAGCAATCGTCGCTTCAGTGCCTACAGTGCGCCGGCTCCGGCCGCGGCACCGACGCCTGCGCCAGCCCCGGCGGCTTCGAGTTTCAGCAGCCACAGCGCTGCTGCACCGACGCGTCCATCGCCGGCTCCAGCACCTGCGCGTGCGCCAGCCGCCAGCGCGTCGTCGCCGGCACCGAAACGCAAAGCCTACAAACTGGTTGCCATCGGTACTTCGACCGGCGGCCCGGTTGCCCTGCAACGGGTGCTGACCCAATTGCCGGCGAACTTCCCGGCGCCGATCGTGCTGATCCAGCACATGCCGGCGGCGTTCACCAAGGCGTTTGCCGAGCGCCTGGACAAGCTGTGCCGCATCAGCGTCAAGGAAGCCGAGGATGGCGACATCCTGCGTCCGGGCCTGGCGCTGCTGGCCCCGGGTGGCAAGCAGATGATGATCGACGGCCGTGGCGCGGTGAAAATCCTCCCGGGCGACGAGCGTCTGAATTACAAACCGTGCGTGGACATCACCTTCGGTTCTGCAGCCAAGTCTTACGGTGACAAAGTTCTGGCGGTGGTGCTCACCGGCATGGGCGCCGACGGCCGTGAAGGCGCACGTCTGCTCAAGCAGGGCGGCAGCTCGGTGTGGGCGCAGGATGAGGCAAGCTGCGTGATCTACGGCATGCCGATGGCCATCGTCAAAGCCGATCTGGCTGACGCGGTCTACGGCCTGGACGACATCGGCAAGCACATCGTCGAGGCGTGTATCTGATGGATGTTCTAAGCCTTATCGGGATTATCCTGGCGTTCGTCGCCATCATCGGCGGCAACTTCCTTGAAGGCGGTCACCTCGGCGCGCTGGCCAACGGCCCGGCCGCGCTGATCGTGCTCGGTGGCACCATCGGTGCAGCGCTGCTGCAATCGCCGATGAGCGCCTTCAAGCGCGCCATGCAGATTCTCGCCTGGATCCTGTTTCCACCGCGCGTGGACCTGGCCGGCGGCATCGACCGCGTGGTCAACTGGAGTCTCACCGCACGCAAGGAAGGCTTGCTCGGCCTGGAAGGCGTCGCCGATGCCGAACCGGACAACTACTCGCGCAAGGGCCTGCAATTGCTGGTCGACGGTGCTGAGCCGGAAGCGATCCGCAGCATCCTCGAAGTGGATTTCTACACCCAGGAAGCGCGCGACATCGAGGCTGCCAAAGTCTTCGAAAGCATGGGCGGCTACGCGCCGACCATCGGCATCATCGGTGCGGTGATGGGCCTGATTCATGTGATGGGCAACCTCGCTGATCCGACCCAATTGGGTAGCGGCATTGCCGTGGCATTCGTCGCGACCATCTATGGCGTGGCCAGTGCCAACCTGGTGTTGCTGCCGGTGGCGGCCAAGCTCAAGTCAATCGCGTTGCGGCAGTCGCGTTATCGCGAAATGTTGTTGGAAGGTATTTTGTCGATCGCCGAAGGTGAAAACCCTCGCTCTATCGAGCTGAAGCTTCAGGGCTTCATGGATTGATGGGGGTAATGGACTATGGCTCGCCGCAGGCATCAGGAAGAACACGTTAATCACGAGCGCTGGCTCGTGTCCTACGCGGATTTCATCACGCTGCTGTTCGCGTTCTTCGTGGTGATGTACTCGATCTCGTCGATCAACGAAGGCAAGTACAAGGTCATTTCCGAAGCGCTGATCGGGGTTTTCACCGACTCCGATCGCTCGCTCAAGCCGATCCCGATCGGGGAGGAACGCCCAAAAACCGTGACCCCGGCCAAGCCGCTGGTCAAGGACAGCGAGCAGGTTGACGCCGGTATCGCCGGGGCCAGCGATCCGCTGAAAAGCATTGCCGATGACATCAGTGCCGCGTTCGGCGACTTGATCAGCTCCAACCAGATGACCGTGCGCGGCAACGAGTTGTGGGTCGAGATCGAACTCAACTCCAGCCTGTTGTTCGGCAGCGGCGACGCGATGCCGAGTGATATCGCGTTCAACATCATCGACAAGGTCGCGGCGATCCTCAAACCGTTCGACAACCCGATCCACGTCGAAGGCTTCACCGACGATCAGCCGATCCGTACCGCGCAGTATCCGACCAACTGGGAGCTGTCCTCGGCGCGCTCGGCGAGCATCGTCCGCATGCTGGCGATGCAGGGCGTGAATCCTGGCCGTCTGGCTTCGGTGGGGTATGGCGAGTTTCAGCCGGTGGCCAATAACGCCACTGCCGAAGGCCGGGCGAAAAACCGTCGTGTGGTGCTGGTGGTGTCGCGCAATCTCGATGTGCGCCGCAGTCTGACCGGCACCGGTACCGCCAATGCACAACCGGACGCGGCATTGAAGCGTGCTGGCACACAAACTGCACCGTCCCCGGTCAAGACGCCGGGACGCGAGAGTGCCGTCAATTCTCCGTCGCCCGCATTAATACGCTGAGCTATGTCTCGGTCGAGCATCTCGGCCGGGAGGAACGAACCGAATGAGAGTCTGGGCAGTCGCCAATCAAAAGGGTGGTGTCGGTAAAACCACATCTTCCATCGCTTTAGCCGGATTGCTGGCGGAGGCGGGCAAGCGCGTGGTTGTGGTCGATCTCGACCCGCACGGCTCGATGACCAGCTATTTCGGCTACGACCCCGACAGCCTGGAACACAGCAACTACGACCTGTTTCTGCACAAGGGCAGCGTGCCGCAAGGCTTGCCCGGGCAGTTGCTGCTGTCGACCAGCGACGAACGCATTTCCCTGTTGCCGTCCAGCACCGCACTCGCCACCCTTGAGCGTCAGTCGCCGGGGCAGAGTGGTCTGGGCCTGGTGATCGCCAAGAGTCTGGCGCAGCTGTGGCAGGACTTCGATTACGCGATCATCGACAGCCCGCCGTTGCTCGGCGTGCTGATGGTCAACGCCCTGGCCGCGAGCCAGCAACTGGTGATCCCGGTGCAGACCGAGCACCTGGCCGTCAAAGGTCTGGAGCGCATGGTCAACACCCTGGCGATGATCAACCGCTCGCGCAAACAGGCGCTGCCGTTCAGCATCGTACCGACCCTGTTCGACCGCCGCACCCAGGCGTCGCTGGGCACTCTGCGCGTACTGCGCGACAAGTTTCCGGAAGAGATCTGGCAGGGTTACATCCCGGTCGATACCCGTCTGCGCGACGCCAGCCGGGCCGGGGTCACACCTTCGCAATTCGATGGTAAGAGCCGTGGCGTGCTGGCTTATCGCGCGCTGCTCAAGCATCTGCTGGCGCAACAACTTGTTCCGCAGGTGGCTTGAATGACGTTGACCTCTGTAGGAGCTGCCGCAGGCTGCGATCTTTTGATCCGGTTTTGCGTGGCTTCTGAAAAGATCAAAAGATCGTCCGAACGCGGCACCGAACCTGCGGCAGCTCCTACAGGGAGTTGTGTATGAATCGGCCGGTGAAGTTAACGTCGAAGCCGCAGTTGGCATTGCAGTCCTATCTGGACAGCTTGCTGCAGGAGATTCCTGACGAGTTGCAGGTCGAGGCGCCGGTCGAGGTGGTCGAAAGTGCTGCGACGCTGGACGAGTTCCAGGCAGCGGTGCTGGAAGAGCAGGCGCGTGATGCGCAGAAAGCCGCCAAGCCTGCCGCCCCGGTTGCCGCGCCTGCCGTGGCGCCCGTTGCTAAAGCACCGGTGGCATTGATCGAAGAAGCCGAGCCGCCGCGCGCGCCGGTGTCGACACTCGCACCGCTGTTGCAAACCCAATTGCTGAAAACCGCGCCGGAGCCGGTGGTGGTCGAACCTGCTCCGGTTGCGCCCGCACCCGTCGAGCAGACGCTGGTGCCTCCGGTGGTGGAAGTGCATTTGCCGCCGAGCAACACGCCGCCTCCGGTGGACACCGATGGCCGTCCGGCCTGGGCTGCCGAAGCCTTCGAATGCCTGTTGTTCGATGTTGCCGGCCTTACCCTGGCGGTGCCGCTGGTGTGCCTCGGTTCGATCTATTCGCTGGCCGGCCACGAGTTGACGCCGCTGTTCGGGCAGCCGGAATGGTTCCTCGGGATTCTGCCGAGCCAGGCCGGCAACCTGAAAGTGTTGGACACCGCGCGCTGGGTCATGCCGGATCGCTATCGCGATGACTTCCGTCAGGGCTTGCAGTATGTGATTTCGGTACAAGGTTACGAATGGGGCCTGGCGGTGCATCAGGTCAGCCGTTCGTTGCGTCTGGATCCGAATGAAATCAAATGGAGAAGTCACCGGGGTCAGCGGCCATGGCTCGCCGGCACGGTGATCGAGCACATGTGTGCATTACTTGATGTAGCCGCGCTGGCCGAGTTGATCGCCAGCGGCGGGGCAAAGCACTTGGGCGGTCACAAGCCGCTACATAAATCGACATAGCAGCCGACATAACAGTCAGGCGAAGGCATTTTCAATGCCTCCACACAGAACACACACCGCCCAGTGCGGTTTTTTCGAGGGGTCAGGGTATGAGTAGTCAGGCGACGAATGCAAAAGGTTCTGAAGATCCGATCCTGCAATGGGTGACCTTCAAGCTGGACAACGAAACCTACGGCATCAACGTGATGCGCGTTCAGGAAGTCCTGCGTTACACCGAAATTGCTCCGGTACCGGGTGCGCCAAGCTACGTGCTGGGCATCATCAACCTGCGCGGTAACGTGGTCACCGTGATCGACACCCGTCAGCGCTTCGGCCTGAACAGCGGCGAGATCAGCGACAACACCCGTATCGTCATCATCGAGGCCGACAAGCAAGTGGTCGGGATCATGGTCGACAGCGTGGCCGAAGTGGTTTACCTGCGTCAGTCGGAAATCGAGACCGCGCCGAACGTCGGTAACGAAGAGTCGGCCAAGTTCATCCAGGGCGTGTGCAACAAGAACAACGAACTGCTGATCCTGGTCGAGCTGGACAAGATGATGAGCGAAGAAGAATGGTCGGAACTGGAGAGCATCTGATTGATTCTCGAGGTTGCGGTCATTGTCCTGTTCCTCTTCTGGGCAGGCACGCTGGCAATGTTTCTGGCGTACATCAAGGCGCAGCGCGTAATCGCTGCGCAACAGGCCCAGGGCGATGCGCTGCGTGATCAGCGCATCAAGGATCTGGCCAAGCGTGTCGACGACTATCAGAACGGCAACGTGCGCATGGGCGAAGCCCTGCACGAGCTGCGCTCGGTCGTCGGCCCGTTGCCGGACAAGATAGTTGCGCTGGAGCAGCGCGACCCGTCGAGCCTGTCGTTCGCCCAGGCGGCGAAACTGGTGGGCATGGGCGCGAGCGTTGATGAGCTGACCCAGTCCTGCGGCTTGACCCAGGCTGAGGCGGAGTTGATGCGCAAATTGCACAGAAGCTGAAGATCAAAAGATCGCAGCCTGCGGCAGCTCCTACATCGGGACTCGCGTTTCCCTGTAGGAGCTGCCGCAGGCTGCGATCTTTTGCTTTCAAGGCTAATAATCATCCCCACGTGCGGTGATGTCCTTCTCGACCATCGGCGCATCCGGGTCGTGCCCCTCGGGGAATTTCCCCTTCAGATTCCACGCAAACGCGATGATCTCGGCGATTGTGCGATACAGCTCCTCGGGGATGCTGTCGCCCAGCTCCATGCGCGCCAACAGCCGCACCAGCTCGGCGTTTTCATAGATCGGCACTTCGCAGTCGCGGGCGATGCGCAGGATTTCTTCGGCCAGTTCCTCGTCGCCCTTGGCGGTGAGGGTCGGGGCGTGGTTGCCGTCGTATTTGAGGGCGATGGCCTGGCGTGGAGCAGTGGAATCGTTCATGCGGTTTCGTCGACCCAGCGGTGTTCGAGGCGGGTTTGGTTGCCTTGCGGCGGGGTGCCGAGGTGGCAATCGAGATCGCCGACGTTCAGGCCGCGATCGAGCAGGCGCTGGCGCAGGGCGAACAGATTGGTTTCGATCAGGTCGGCGGTGTACGGGCGCTCGGCCCAGAGCTGGCTCGACAGGCTGCCGGCAATCAACTGCGCCTGAATCTGCATCGGCCCCAGCGGCTCCATGTCGAAGGCCAGATCGACGCGCCACAGCTGCTGTCTGGGTTCGCGCTCGTTGCGGCGTTCGTTGGGTTGCGGTTCTCTTTCCGGCGCTTCTTCGCGCTGAAACTTGACCTGCAACGGCACGATGTCCTGCAGGTTGCGCATGGGGATTTCCAGCTGCCAGGTGCTGAGCAGACGGCCGTCGTCGGTGACCCCGGTCTGTTCCAGACTCGACAGCTGATGGCTTTGCAGGCGCGACACGGCGGCTGCTGCGAGGCGCAGCAGATGCTCCAGATCGCCTTCGCCGTCGAGACTTTGCAGCAGACGGTCGGGCAGGGGGAAACTGCTCGGCACGGGCTTGGCGCTGACCTGACCGAGGGTGCCGAGGGCGTTGCGCACGAAACTCGGCAGCGCTTGCGCCAGGGTGTTGGCGGCGATGATCGCGTTGAAACTGGCATTGCCCGGCGCACCCGGCGACAGCTGCGCGATCAACTTGAGCAGATCGGCTTTCATGTCCGGGGCCAGCGCCGGATTCTGTCCGCTCAGCAATTTGGCTTCGAGAAAGGCACCGCTGTTGGCCAGAGCCAGGGCCACGCCTTTGGCGGTGCTCATCTGCTGCACATCCGGCAGGTTGGCGAGCAGGCGCACGACGGCAGCGCGCAGATCCTGCGAGGTCTGATCGTCGTCGGCCGGCAGGTTTTGCAAGGCGTTGAGCAAACCGTCCAGCGAACCTTGGCGAGTCTGCTGGCCGAGCAGTTGTTGGCTCACGGCCAATTGCTCCTGACGGCTGCTCAGTGGCACGAACTTGAGGGTTTGCGAGTCTTCGACCAGTGCCGAGAGCAGGGTGCCGATGCGCAGCGGCGTCGGGCTGTCGATGTCCAGTGTGGCGCCACTTTGCGCGGTGTTGAGCAGGCTCACCAGCGAACGGTACACCGTCGGCTGCCCCGGCACCTGCGGCAGTGTCTGCGAGGTCAGCACCTTGCCTTGCAGCAGCGTACCAACCGGCAGCTGCGCCGTATCGATGCGGGTGAGGGCGGCGACGTTGCTGGCGATGGCCTGTTGCACGGTGATCGCCAGATTGCCCGCCGACGGCTGAGTGACGGCCAGGTTGGTGCCGGTCGGCAACGGCAGGTTGCTGCTGGCTTGCACGGTGGTCTGCCGACCGCCGTCGACGGTGACCTTGAGCAGCAGTTGAAAGGTCTGATCCGCCTGCTTGAGTGACAACACCTCGGCCTGGGCGCTTTGCCCGGCGCCGATCAAGCCTTCGACCGGGGTCAGCAGCTTGAGCAACTCACCGCTCATCGCCAGCGGACGCGCGTTCGCCGGGGTGGTGGGCGGGAGCGGGAGGATGTTCATTTCGCCTGTCATACGCGGACACAACCTGAGGAAATTGCACTCTTGAGAGTAAGGCACGGCATGTATAATGCCGCGCGTCTTGCGCTTCGTTCAGAAAACATAGCAATTGTTTGATCCAGCTCTCTGGTTCGCACCGTCATTGCATTTATCCTGCATCTCTTTAACGGCCGCGCCAGAGCCGACTTGAACCGTATAAGGCCCGTGATCCCTTGACCAGTCCTGTCCTGCAAACCGTTGCCCTTGCCTGTGAGCGAGACTTGCGGCTGCTCTTCGAAAATCTCGAATTGCGACTGGCCAGTGGCGATATGGTGCAGATCAGCGGCCCCAACGGCAGCGGAAAAACCAGTCTGCTGCGCCTGTTGTCCGGGTTGATGCAGCCGACCAGCGGTCAGGTGCTGCTCAACGGTCATCCTTTGACGGCCCAGCCGAGCGAACTGGCGCGCAACCTGTTGTGGATCGGCCACGCCGCCGGGATCAAGGACCTGCTGACCCCGGAAGAGAACCTGTCCTGGCTCTGCGCCCTGCATCGGCCCGCCGAGCGCGAGGCGATCTGGCAGGCATTGGCTGCAGTAGGATTGCGCGGTTTCGAAGATGTTCCCTGCCACACCCTGTCCGCCGGTCAGCAACGCCGCGTGGCGCTGGCACGGTTGTATCTGGACAGCCCGCCGCTGTGGATTCTCGACGAGCCGTTCACCGCGCTCGACAAACAGGGCGTGGCACAACTCGAAGAACACCTGGCCGGGCACTGCGAACGCGGCGGTCTGGTGGTGTTGACCACGCACCACACGTTGAGCCGCATGCCGGCCGGTTATCGCGATATCGATCTGGGGAACTGGGCAGTATGAGTGTGTTCGGCCTGCTGGTCGCCCGTGAGTCCCGCCTGCTGTTTCGTCGCCCGGCGGAACTGGCCAATCCGCTGATTTTCTTCGCCATCGTCATTGCCTTGTTCCCGCTGGCCGTCGGCCCGGAAACTCAAGTCTTGCAAAACCTGTCCCCGGGGTTAGTCTGGGTGGCCGCGCTGTTGTCGGTCCTGCTTTCGCTGGACGGATTGTTTCGCAGTGATTTCGAAGATGGCTCCCTGGAACAGTGGGTCCTTTCGCCGCACCCGCTGCCCCTACTGGTGCTGGCCAAGGTGCTGGCACACTGGCTGTTCTCGGGACTGGCACTGGTTCTGCTCTCGCCGTTGCTGGCGTTGATGCTTGGTTTGCCGGTCGCCTGCCTGCCGGTGTTGCTGTTGTCGTTGCTGCTGGGTACACCGGTGCTGAGTTTGCTCGGCGCAGTGGGCGCGGCGCTGACGGTTGGTTTGAAACGCGGCGGCCTGTTGCTGGCGTTGCTGATTCTGCCGTTGTACATCCCGGTTTTGATCCTGGGCAGTGGCGCCTTGCAGGCCGCCTTGCAAGGCATGCCGGCGACCGGGTATCTGCTGTGGCTGGGTAGCCTGACCGCCCTGGCGATCACCCTGACACCTTTTGCAATAGCTGCTGGCCTGAAGATCAGCGTCGGCGAATAATGAGGTCTGGTTAAAATTTAACCAGCAAAGACCCTGAGACTGCTCACACCGATGAGCGGCACCCGTGATGGAAACAGTATGAACTGGACCTGGTTTCACAAGCTCGGCTCGCCCAAGTGGTTCTACGGCATCAGCAGCAGGTTTCTGCCGTGGCTGAGCATCGCAGCGTTGCTGCTGATCAGCGTTGGCGTGGTCTGGGGCCTGGCCTTCGCGCCGCCGGATTATCAGCAGGGCAACAGCTTTCGCATCATCTACATCCACGTGCCGGCGGCGATGCTCGCGCAGTCGATCTACGTGATGCTGGCGGTGTGCGGCGTGGTCGGGCTGGTGTGGAAGATGAAACTGGCTGACGTCGCCCTGCAATGTGCGGCGCCGATTGGCGCGTGGATGACTGCCGTGGCGTTGGTCACCGGCGCGATTTGGGGCAAGCCGACCTGGGGCTCGTGGTGGGTCTGGGATGCGCGGCTGACGTCGATGCTGATTCTGCTGTTCCTGTACTTCGGGGTGATTGCGCTGGGCAACGCCATCAGCAACCGCGACAGCGCCGCCAAGGCCTGCGCGGTGCTGGCGATCGTCGGGGTGATCAACATTCCGATCATCAAATACTCGGTGGAGTGGTGGAACACCCTGCACCAGGGCGCGACCTTCACCCTCACGGAAAAACCGGCGATGCCTGCCGAAATGTGGCTGCCGCTGCTGCTGACGGTGCTGGGGTTCTACTGCTTCTTCGGCGCCGTGCTGTTGTTGCGCATGCGCCTTGAAGTGCTCAAGCGCGAAGCCCGCGCCAGTTGGGTCAAGGAAGAAGTGCAGAACAGTCTGGAGGCCGTGCGATGAGTTTCGCTTCATTCGGCGACTTCCTCGCCATGGGCCATCATGGCCTGTACGTCTGGTCGGCCTACGGCATCTGTCTGGCGGTGCTGATCCTCAACGTGGTCGCCCCGATCGCGGCCCGCAAGCGCTATCTGCAACAAGAGGCGCGTCGTCTGCGCCGGGAGAACGGCAAGTGAATCCGCTGCGCAAAAAACGTCTGACCCTCATTCTGGCGATCCTGGTCGGGGTCGGCGCCGCCGTCGGCCTGGCCCTCAGCGCCCTGCAGGAAAACATCAACCTGTTTTACACACCGACCCAGATCGCCAACGGCGAAGCGCCGCACGACACGCGGATCCGCGCCGGCGGCATGGTCGAGAAGGGCTCGCTGCAGCGCTCGCCGGACTCACTGGACGTCAAATTCGTCGTCACCGACTTCAACAAAGCCGTGACCATCACCTATCGCGGCATCCTCCCGGATCTGTTCCGCGAAGGGCAGGGCATCGTCGCCCTGGGCAAACTCAACGCTGACGGCGTAGTGGTGGCCGACGAAGTGCTGGCCAAGCACGACGAGAAGTACATGCCGCCGGAAGTGACCAAAGCGCTGAAAGACAGTGGTCAATCGGCACCGACCCCAGCGAAGGAGGGTTGATCGATGACGTCTGCACTGTTTATTCCTGAACTCGGTCATCTGGCGATGATTCTGGCGCTGTGTTTTGCGCTGGTGCAGGCCGTGGTGCCGTTGCTCGGCGCGTGGCGCGGCGACCGTCTGTGGATGGGTCTGGCTCAGCCGGCGGCGTGGGGCCAGTTTGCGTTCCTGCTGTTTGCCTTCGGTTGCCTGACCTACGCGTTCATGACCGACGATTTTTCGGTCGGCTACGTGGCGATGAACTCCAACAGCGCCTTGCCGTGGTACTACAAGTTCAGCGCGGTGTGGGGCGCCCACGAAGGGTCGTTGCTGCTGTGGGCGTTGATCCTCGGTGGCTGGACCTTTGCGGTGTCGGTGTTCTCCCGGCAGTTGCCGCAAGTCATGCTCGCCCGCGTGCTGGCGGTGATGGGCATGATCAGCACCGGTTTCCTGTTGTTTCTGATCCTCACTTCCAACCCGTTCTCGCGGATCCTGCCGCAGATTCCGGCGGACGGGCGTGACCTCAATCCGTTGCTGCAAGACATCGGCCTGATCGTCCATCCGCCGATGCTCTACATGGGTTACGTCGGTTTCTCGGTGGCCTTCGCCTTCGCCATCGCCGCTTTGCTGGGTGGTCGTCTCGACGCCGCGTGGGCACGCTGGTCGCGGCCGTGGACGATTGTTGCCTGGGCCTTCCTCGGCATCGGCATCACCCTCGGTTCGTGGTGGGCGTACTACGAACTCGGCTGGGGCGGCTGGTGGTTCTGGGACCCGGTGGAAAACGCCTCGTTCATGCCATGGCTGGTCGGCACCGCGCTGATTCACTCGCTGGCGGTCACGGAAAAACGTGGGGTGTTCAAGAGCTGGACGGTGTTGCTGGCGATCGCCGCATTTTCGTTGAGCCTGCTCGGCACGTTCCTCGTGCGTTCCGGCGTGCTGACCTCGGTGCACGCGTTTGCCTCCGATCCTGAGCGTGGCGTGTTCATTCTGATCTTCCTGCTGTTCGTGGTCGGCGGTTCGCTGACGCTGTTTGCGTTGCGTGCGCCGGTGGTCAAAAGCCAGGTCGGCTTCAACCTGTGGTCACGGGAAACCCTGCTGCTGGGCAACAACCTGGTGCTGGTGGTGGCCGCGTCGATGATCCTGCTCGGCACCCTGTATCCGCTGATTCTCGATGCGATCAGCGGCGCCAAGCTGTCGGTCGGCCCGCCGTATTTCAACGCGCTGTTCATACCGTTGATGGCGTTGCTGATGCTGGTGATGGCGGTCGGCGTAATCGTCCGCTGGAAGGACACCCCGGTGAAATGGCTGGCGAACATGCTGACTCCCGTGCTGCTCGGCAGCGTCGCGTTGGCGGTGGTGGCCGGTGTCGCTTACGGCGATTTCAACTGGGCGGTGATCGCGACGTTCCTGCTCGCCGCGTGGGTGCTGCTCGCCGGTGTGCGCGACATCTTCGACAAGACTCGCCACAAGGGCCTGATCAAAGGTCTGCCAACCCTGACCCGCAGCTACTGGGGCATGCAGATCGCTCACTTGGGCATCGCCGTGTGCGCCCTCGGTGTGGTGCTGTCGAGTCAGAACAGTGCCGAGCGCGACCTGCGTCTGGCGCCGGGCGAGTCGATGGATCTGGCCGGTTATCACTTCATCTTCGAGGGCGCCAAGCACTTCGAAGGGCCGAACTTCACCTCCGATAAGGGCACTATTCGGGTGATCCGTGAAGGCAAGGAAGTCAGCGTGCTGCACCCGGAAAAACGCCTGTACACCGTGCAGAGTTCGATGATGACCGAGGCCGGGATCGACGCCGGTTTCACCCGCGATCTCTACGTCGCACTGGGCGAACCGCTGGAAAATGGCGCTTGGGCGGTGCGGGTTCACGTCAAGCCGTTCGTGCGCTGGATCTGGTTCGGCGGGCTGCTGACCGGTCTGGGCGGATTGCTGGCGGCGCTGGATCGGCGTTATCGAGTCAAGGTCAAAGCCAAGGTGCGTGAAGCCCTCGGCCTGCAAGGAGCGGCTGCATGAGACGTTGGTTGATGCTGGTACCCCTGGCGATTTTCCTGCTGGTGGCGGTGTTTCTTTATCGCGGGCTGTACCTCGATCCGGCGGAGCTGCCGTCGGCGATGATCAATAAGCCCTTCCCGGAGTTCACTCTGCCGAACGTGCAGGGCGACAAGACCCTGACCAAGGCTGACATTCTCGGCAAACCGGCGCTGGTCAACGTCTGGGGCACCTGGTGCATTTCCTGCCGGGTCGAGCACCCGGTGCTGAACAAACTGGCCGAGCGCGGCGTGGTGATCTACGGCATCAACTACAAGGACACCAACGCCGATGCGTTGAAGTGGCTGGCCGAATTCCACAACCCGTACGTGCTGGATATCCGTGACGACGAAGGCTCGCTGGGTCTGAACCTCGGCGTGTACGGCGCGCCGGAAACCTTCTTCATCGACGCCAAGGGCATCATTCGCGACAAGTACGTCGGGGTGATCGACGAGCAGGTCTGGCGCGAAAAACTTGCAGCCAAATATCAGGCGCTGGTCGATGAGGCCAAGCCATGAAGCGTTTTCTGGCTGCGGTGGTCTTGGGCCTGAGTCTGGCCGGCGTGGCTCACGCCGCCATCGACACCTACGAGTTCGCCAAGGAAGGTGATCGCGAGCGTTTCCGTGAGTTGACCAAGGAACTGCGTTGCCCCAAGTGCCAGAACCAGGACATCGCCGACTCCAACGCACCGATTGCCGCCGACCTGCGCAAAGAGATTTTCCGCATGCTTGGCGAGGGCAAGGACAATCAGCAGATCATCGATTTCATGGTCGATCGCTACGGTGATTTCGTCCGCTACAAACCGGCGCTCAATGCCAAGACCGCACTGCTGTGGTTCGGCCCGGCCGGTCTGTTGTTCGGTGGTCTGGTGGTGATCGCAGTGATCGTTCGCCGACGCCGCGCACAACGCACCGAGACCCCGCCATCGCTGTCCACCGAAGAACGTCAGCGCCTCGACCAACTGTTGGATAAAAACCAAGAATGATTGATTTCTGGCTAGCCGCAGGGCTGTTGCTTCTGGTCGCCCTGAGTTTTCTGCTGATCCCGGTTTTGCGTGGCCGTCGCGCCCAGCGTGAAGAGGATCGAACTGCCCTGAACGTGGCGCTGTATCAGGAGCGCGTCGCCGAGCTGCAAGCGCAGCAGGCTGAAGGCGTACTCGATGCGACGCAAATGGACAGCGGTCGCGCGGAAGCGGCGCGTGAGCTGCTCGCCGATACCGAAGGCGTTGCCGCACCGCGTGTGTCGAAACTGGGCAAGCCGTTGCCGTTGTTGGCAGCGGTTCTGGTGCCGGTGTTGGGCCTGGGTCTGTATCTGCATTTCGGTGCTGCGGACAAAGTCGAGCTGACCCGCGAATTCGCCCAGGCGCCGCAGTCGATGGAAGAAATGACCCAGCGTCTGGAGCGTGCTGTTGCGGCGCAGCCGGATTCGGCGGAAGGCCTGTACTTCCTCGGGCGCACCTACATGGCCCAGGATCGCCCGGCGGACGCGGCGAAGATGTTCGAACGCGCCGCCAACCTGGCCGGTCGCCAGCCGGAGCTGCTCGGCCAGTGGGCACAGGCGCAGTATTTTGCCGATGGCAAGAAGTGGTCGGACAAGATCCAGGCCCTGACCGACGAAGCGCTGAAAGCCGATCCGAAAGAAGTCACCAGCCTTGGCCTGCTCGGCATCGCCGCGTTCGAAGGCGAGCGTTACCAGCAAGCCATCGATTACTGGAACCGTTTGCTAACGCAATTGCCAGAGGACGACAAATCCCGCGAAGCCCTGCAGGGCGGCATCAATCGTGCCACCGAACGGCTTGAAGCCAGTGGTGGCAAGGTCGCTGCGAGCCCGGCCGCCAAGGCTGCCGCGCTGCTCAAGGTGCGCGTGGATCTGTCCAGTGAACTCAAGGGCAAGGTACAACCGGGCGACAGCGTGTTCATCTTCGCCCGTGCCGTTTCCGGCCCGCCGGCGCCGCTGGCGGCCAAGCGCCTGACCGTGGCCGATCTGCCGGTGACCGTCGAACTGGGCGATGCCGACGCGATGATGCCGCAGTTGAAACTGTCGAACTTTCCTGAAGTCCAACTGGTTGCGCGCATTTCCCGTGCCGGTCAACCGACCGCCGGGGAGTGGGTAGGTCGCAGCGGCCCGCTGGCCAGCAGCACCACCGCGCCGCAAACACTGACCATCGACAGCCCGGACCAGTAACCGGAACAACAGGAAAGCACCGCCATGCACAGTCTCGCCCGAATCGCAGTCATCACCATGGCCCTGGGCATGAGCGCCTGTGCGGTGCACCGACCGGAACCGACCACCAGCCCCCCACCGATCCCGCCGTCACAACCGAGCCCGACCCCGTCGACCTCGCCGACTCCGGGCAAAAGCATCCCGGCCAAACCGTCCAAGCCAGTCCCACGCACCTCAGCCAGCTTCGCTCCGCCACCGGGCGGCAACAGTCACTGGGACCAGAAGCTCGGCGTCTACGTCCTCGACGACCAGCCCAACACCTTCTACCGCCAGCGCACCTACTTCCGCTGGAACAACGGCTGGACCCGCTCCGTCAGCCCCAACGGCCCATGGGAAGACACCGACATCCACGGCGTTCCGCCGGGGTTGGGCAAGCAGTTCGGGCAGTGATGAAAAACGGCGATCTCTGGATCGCCGTTTGTTTGTCTGGTGTTCACAAAATGATTATTCAGAGAATCGCACGATAGGCGCTTAGCGCCCGAACTGGTGAATGCCTCACTCGTATCCTGTCCTTAACGCCTGTGCCTGCTCCGCGAGAAGCGCCATTGCCTGCTCGCTGGCGGTGTCGCGCCGGGTTTTATAGTCCATCAAATCGGCGAAACGCACACGTCGGTGCTTGCCGGTTTTGTGGTAGGACAACTCGCCACTTTCCAGCAGTTTTATCAGGTGCGGGCGTGAGACATTGAGCAGGTCGGCGGCTTCCTGAGTGGTCAGCTCGGCATGCACCGGTACGACTTGGACGGCATTGCCTTCAGCCAGCTCCGCCAGAATGTCCACCAGCAAGCGCAGTGCAGAGGTAGGTAGTTCGACCTGGTGCGCCTGATTCTGCTCGTCGAAAATCTGAATGTGCTGGGTTTCGAATCGGGTCGCGAGGTAGGCGTTGAGCGCGCGTCTGCCTTCGATTGCGGCTTTGACTTCGCGCTCCACAGGGAGATTGAGAGAGGGGTGAAGGACAATCGACATAATGAATTCCAGCATTCTGAATAGAGGATGCTGGAACGTTATTCGAATTAAACGAAAATCGCAATAAACGAAACGGAGGCTGGTTCAGGACAGGTGTGTCAGCAAATTTTCCATGTATTCCACAAACGCCCGCGCCTTCGCATTGACCATCCGCCCCGTGGGAAACATCGCCCACAAGTCCTGATCCGGCAATACCCAGTCACTCATCACCGCCCTGACCGCGCCGCTTGCCAGCTCCGGGGCGAACATCCATTGCGAGGCGATGGTCAGGCCCTGATCGGCCAGCACGGCGGCGCGCAAACCCTCGGCGGCGCTGACCCGCAGGCGGCCGGTGAGGGTTTGCGTCTGTTGTTCGCTGCCCTGAGTGAAGGTCCAGGTGGCGCCGCCGCTGAGGTTGTAGACGATGCCTTGGTGCTTATCCAAATCGGCAGGGCGGCTGGGTTCGCCGTGGCGAGCAAAGTACGCCGGGGTGCCGAGGACCACGCGGCGGCAGTCGGCGATCTTGCGCGCGGTGAGGCTGGAGTCGCTGAGCGGACCCATGCGCAGGGCGACGTCGATGCCTTCTTCCACCAGATTGATGTTGCGGTCGTCGAGCATCAGATCGATGTTCAATTGCGGATGCTGATCGAGAAACGGGCCCAACTGCGGCACGACGTGCAGGCGACCGAAAGTCACCGCAGCGCTGATCCGCAGGTTGCCGCGCAATCCGCCGGCGCTGCCACGGGCGGCGTTATCGGCTTCGTTGGCTTCATCGATGGCGCGTCTGGCCCGCTCGAAAAACGCCAGCCCCGCCTCGGTTGGCGTCAGGCCACGAGTCGAGCGCAGCAACAGGCTGACCGCCAGGCGTTTTTCCAGTTGAGCGATGGTTTTCGACACGGCGGGCTGGCCGATATTCAGCCGTCGAGCGGCGGCGGAAAAGGAGCCGGTTTCGACCACGTAGACGAAGGTTTCCATGGCGGCGAGGCGGTCCATCAGTCTTCCTGCAAATCTGAAAGTTGTCGTAGTCCCCTTGTGGGAGCGGGCTTGCTCGCGAAAGCGGTCTGACATTCAGCACAGGTATTGGCTGATCCAACGCCTTCGCGAGCAAGCCCGCTCCCACAGGGAATAGGGTGCTGAGTGTAATCCGCGTCCATTCAATCACATGCGGTAAAACAACCGAACGTCGTTCTGCAGATTTATGTGCTTGAGTAAAGATAACTCTAGAGTTACTTTAATTCGGCCGGAGCAAGGAGGCGCCAGGTGCAAAGCAGGCTATTGATCAAGGAGCTGGAGGAAGCAGGCTGGACGCTGGATCGAGTCACCAGCAGTCATCACATCTTCACTCACCGTTACAACCCTTACACCATTCCCGTTCCCCACCCGAAAAAGGATTTACCGTTGGGGACGGTCAAAAGCATCAGGAGGCGTGCCGGGTTGTACCCCCCGCCAGCCAGCTATAAGGGAGATCCATAATGCAATATCCGATCTGCATCGAATGGGGTGACGACAACACCGCCATCGGTATTCAGATACCTGACATTCCCGGCGCCGTCACGGCCGGGGACACTTTCGAGGACGCCTATAACGCAGCCGTTGAAGTCGCCCATCTCATGTTGCAGGAGATGGCGGCGGACGGGGAATCGATTCCGATGCCGACGTCGGCAGCGGCGCATCGCAATAATCCGGAGTTTGCCGACATGGGCTGGGGGATGCTCGAGCTGGATATCTCGCCGTACATGGGCAAAACCGAGAAGGTCAACGTGACGTTGCCAGGCTACGTGATCCAGCGCATCGATCGCTATGTGCGTGAACACAATGTCAAAAGCCGCTCTTCGTTTCTGGCGGATGCGGCGATGGAGAAACTGGTTCGCTATTAAGCGGCATCGCTCCCACAGGCCCGGTGAGCAACCTGTGGGAGCGAGCCTGAGCGCCTTACGCCGTTGCCAATGAACCACGCTGCGATGCACTCAAAAACCGCACCAGCGCCAGCAGCGGGAAGGCGCTGCCGACAATCACGATCCACAACCAGCCGCCATGCTCATACACCGCACTGGCGACCGACGAGCCGAAGGCGCCGCCGATGAAGATGCTGGTCATGTACAGCGCATTCAGGCGACCACGGCTTTTGGCGTCCAGCGAATAGACTGCGCGCTGACCAAGAACCATGTTCATCTGTACGCAGAAATCCAGTACCACACCGGTCACGGCCAGGCCGATGACGCTGTAGGCCGGATGAATGAACGCCGGCAGAAAGCTCAGGCTGGCGAACAGCATGGCCAGCAGCGAAGCGATGCGGGTGTGGCCGGCATCAGCCAGGCGTCCGCTGATCGGCGCGGCGATGGCCCCGATGGCGCCGACCAGGGCGAAGATCGCGATCTCGCTCTGCGACAGACCGTGGTTGCGCGCCAGTTCCAGCGGCACCGCTGTCCAGAACAGGCTGAAGGTGGCGAACATGCAGCCCTGATAAAACGCGCGCTGACGCAGCACCGGTTGCTGGCGCAGTAGGGTCCACAGCGAACCGATCAACTGGCCATACGTGGCGCTGTGATCCGGTTGGCGCTTGGGCACGGTCAACGCCAGCACCACGCTGATCGCCGCCATCAACGCCGCAGCAATCATGAACATCGCGCGCCAGCCGAAATGGTCAGCTACCACGCTCGACACCGGCCGTGCCAGCAGAATGCCCAGCAGCAGGCCACCCATGATTCCGCCGACTACCCGGCCACGGGACTCCTCCGGCGCCAGATGCGCGGCCAGCGGAATCAGGATCTGCACCGACACCGAACTGAAACCCACCAGCAACGAGATCAGCAAAAACACATTCGGCTGACTGGTGAACGCCGCGCCGAGCAGGCTGGCAATCGCCACCACGGTGGTGATGATCATCAGGCGACGGTTTTCCAGCAGGTCGCCCAGCGGCACCAGGAAGAACAGGCCCAGCGCATAACCGGTCTGCGTCAGCGAGACGATGAAGCTGGCCATGGTGTCGGAGAGGCCGATGTCCGGCGCGATCAGGCCGATGATCGGCTGCGCGTAGTAGATGTTGGCGACGATCGCACCGCAGCAGAAGGCGAACAGCAGCACCATGCCTCGGGTCATTGTGTGAGTTGTGGCGTTCATAAGGTTTCTCGATCCAGCGAAAGGGAATGCGGTGAGGCTAAGGGACGCACCGGAGCGGCGGTAGAAGCCTTGTATCGATAGCAGTTATTCCGTTGCGGAATAATTGGCTTCAGCGGCGGTGTCGTCCATCGGCGAACCTTGCGTCCGGCCGGGGAGGGGTGATGATACATTCACTTACATCTTCTTCGATAGCGTGCTTATGTTTACCGCTGCGCTTTTACTGTTCATCACCGGAGGATTGCCATGTTGCGCCAGCTGCTGCGTCACACCACCACGATTGCCTTGATCGGCCTGCTCAGTGCCACTGCAGTGCAGGCCGCTGATGCTCCGGGTACGCGGCTCGGCGTGCGCGGCGAGATCACCGGGGTCAGCGCCGACTCGCTGAAAGTCCACGTCAATAGCGGCGAGAACGTGGTGATCCGGTTGAACCCGGACACCAAGGTTCGCGCCGTCACCCTGGCCAATATCGAGGACATCAAGCCCGGCAGCTACATCGGTTCGGCCGCCATGCCGCAGGAGGATGGCACGCTCAAGGCAATGGAAGTGCACGTATTCCCGCCGGAACTGGCCGGCAGCGGTGACGGCCATCGGCCCTTTGATCTGGCCAAGGGCAGCAGCATGACCAATGGCAGCGTCGGCGATCTGGTGGTGAGCAATGGACGGGTGCTGACCGTCAACTACAAGGGCGGGCAGCAGAAGATCCTGGTGCCGGAGGATGTACCGATCGTCAATCTGACGCCGGGGGATCGCAGCTTGCTCAAGGTCGGGGTGAAGATTGTCAGCTTCGTGACCCAGGACGCAGACGGCACGCTGACCGCGCAATCTATTTCCGCCGGCAAGGATGGCGTCACGCCGCCTATGTAAAAGCCCCTCACCCTAACCCTCTCCCGGAGGGAGAGGGGACTGTTTGGGGGATGCTGAAACAATATGTCGACCTGAAACTTGGTTGCCGAATCCATAATCCATAAGGTCTTTCAGGTCGATGTAACTCGCCAGGCACCTCGGCCGGCCCCCTCTCCCTCCGGGAGAGGGCTGGGGTGAGGGCAAAACTGCCATGAAAAAGGCGACCACTGAGGGTCGCCTTTTTCATGTCCGCCAAATCTTACTGGCTGTAGATCTGATCAAAGATCCCGCCGTCATTGAAATGAGTCTTCTGCACCGAACGCCAGTCGCCGAAGGTCTTCTCCACCGACAGGAAGTCGACTTTCGGGAAGCGGTCGGTGTACTTCGCCAGCACCGCCGGATCCCGTGGGCGCAGGTAGTTGGCGGCGGCGATTTCCTGGCCTTCCGGCGACCACAGGTACTTCAGGTATTCATCGGCGGCAGCGCGGGTGCCTTTCTTGTCGACCACTTTGTCGACCACCGACACCGGTGGCTCGGCTTCGGCGGAGACGCTCGGGTAGATCACTTCGAACTGATCGCGACCAAACTCGCGGGCGATCATTTCCGCTTCGTTCTCGAAGGTCACCAGCACGTCGCCGATCTGGTTGGTCATGAACGTGGTGGTCGCAGCGCGGCCACCGGTATCGAGCACCGGCGCTTGCTTGAACAGCTTGCCGACGAAGTCCTTGGCCTTGTTCTCGTCACCGCCATTCTTCAGCACGTAGCCCCAGGCCGAGAGGTAGGTGTAGCGGCCGTTGCCCGAGGTTTTCGGGTTCGGCACGATCACCTGCACGCCGTCCTTGAGCAGGTCTGGCCAGTCTTTCAGGGCTTTCGGGTTGCCTTTGCGCACGATGAACACGGTGGCCGAGGTGAACGGCGCGCTGTTGTTCGGCAGGCGGGTGACCCAGTTTTCCGGCACCAGTTTGCCGTTGTCGGCGAGGGCGTTGATGTCGGTTGCCATGTTCATGGTGATGACGTCAGCCGGCAGACCATCGATCACCGAACGCGCCTGCTTGCTCGAACCGCCGAAGGACATCTGCACCGTGATGTTTTCGTTGTGCTCGGCCTGCCAGTGTTTCTGGAACGCAGTGTTGTAGTCCTTGTAGAAATCGCGCATCACGTCGTAGGAGACGTTGAGCAGGGTCGGTGCGGCTTGAGCCACGCTGCCAAAGGCGAGACCGGCGGCGAGAAGTGAGGCGCCAAAGAGTTTTTTCACTGCGCATTCCTTGTTTTGTTTTGTGTAGGAGCTGCCGCAGGCTGCGATCTTTTGATCCTGATCTTTTAAAAACAAGATCAAAACATCGCAGCCTGCGGCAGCTCCTGCAGGGGGTGATGTTCAATTGCCACTGACTATAACGGGGCTGGCATAGTCGTTTAAAGATTAAAAAGCTCTGTGCTTATTCCAATTTCTTGAACAGCGCATTACCGCATCGTGAGCAGAACGCCGCGCCATGTTCATGGCTGTTTTTCTTGCACACCGGGCAGTCGTGCTGCAGTTGTTCGCCGCGCATGGCGTTGGCCAGTTCTGCAGTGAAAATCCCGGTGGGCACGGCGATGATCGAGTAACCGGTGATCATCACCAGCGACGAAATCACCTGGCCCAGCGGAGTCTTGGGCACGATGTCGCCGAAGCCGACGGTGGTCAGGGTCACGATAGCCCAATAGATGCCTTTGGGGATGCTGGTGAAGCCATGTTCCGGGCCTTCGATCACGTACATCAGGGTGCCGAACACCGTCACCAGGGTGCAGACGCTGACCAGAAACACCACGATCTTCTGCTTGCTGCCGCGCAGCGCCGACATCAGGTAGTTGGCTTGCTTGAGGTACGGGCTGAGCTTGAGCACGCGGAAGATCCGCAGCATGCGGATGATGCGGATGATCAGCAGGTACTGCGCATCGCTGTAATACAGCGCCAGAATTCCGGGCACGATCGCCAGCAGATCCACCAGTCCGTAGAAACTGAAGGCGTAGCGCAACGGTTTCGGTGAGCAATACAGGCGCAGGATGTATTCACCGAGAAAAATGACGGTGAAGCCCCACTCGATGTAGGCCAGCACATCGGCGTAGTTCTGGTGAATGCTGTCGATGCTGTCGAGCATCACCACCACCAGGCTGGCGAGGATGATCAACAGCAAGGTGCCGTCGAAGCGCCGCCCGGCGAGGGTGTCGCTCTGGAAAATCATCACGTAAAGCCGTTCGCGCCAACTGTTGCTGCTGTCCATGGATAACGCCTGAATTGAAGATCAGCGCAGCCTAGGTTGATTGTCCCCCTGTGCGCAAGGCGTGGCGTCGACGGCCGCTTTGCCGAGCATCTGGATCCCGGCGCGGATCAGCCAGCCGGCGAGGATGAACGGCGCGGTCAGCGTCGCCAGGCCCATGGCAGCAAACAGCGGCGTGACCAGCAGCGCAAGGACGATGCCCACCAGCGGCAGCCACGGTTGTTGGCGCTGCGCACTGAAGGCGAGGGCGGCGAGCACCGCGTTGTAACTGCCCAGCCCCAGCAACGCGGTGCTGCTTTCGTGGTGCAGCAGGCTCGACGCCAGGCCGATAGCCGACGCGAGCAATGCCCAGCAAAAAGCGCGGCGATCAGCGATCAGTAAGCCGATGCCGATCAACGCACCGGCCAGCGGATGACCGAGGAACATCACCTGACCCAATCCACGCAGTCCTGCGGCGAGCAGGTTCAGCGTGTTCATCTCGATGTGCGCCATCGGCGCGGACGGTTCGGCGAACAGCAACAGGATCCAGCTGATGGCCACGAACGGCGAGGTGTAAGCCGGTATGGAACGGCTGCGATACACATGCTTGAGCCACTGCTGAGTGACCATAGCACTGAGACCACCGGCTGCCAGAATCAGCGGCGGCAGCAGCGGTGACCAGGGGAAATACAGGCTCACCAACAGGCCGAGCAGCACGCCGTTGTAGCTGAACAACCCGGCCTGACGATCCGCCTTGGCATAATTGCGCCGTTGCGCGGTGAGCAATCCGGCGACGGCACCGAGCAACGCGCCGGCAAACAGTACCGGCGCGGTGAGCAGGATCGCCAGCAGGCACAATAGGCCGCACAGCGGATGGCGCTGGAGGAATATCTGACTGAAACCGTTGAGCAAAGCCTCGGCCCAGTCGGGGCAGTGGGTGTTGAAATGATTGGCAGGCATGTTGAAAAAATCTGGGCAGTTGGACAATCAAAGGGTCTTGCCAATAACCGTGGCGAGGGAGCTTGCTCCCGCTGGGTCGCGAAGCGGCCCCAAAATGGGTTAATGCGGTTCTTCTTTGAAAACCGTCATGCCCTAAAAGCGACGACTGCTTTGCAGCCGGGCGGGAGCAAGCTCCCTCGCCACAGGTTTTGTATTGCTAGTCAGATCAATGTTTCGATCCGCAGTGAGTTGGTCGACCCCGGCTGCCCAAACGGCACGCCGGCGGTGATCAGCAAGGTATCGCCACGCTCGGCCATGCCTTGCGCCTGGGCGATTTCCAGCGCCGTCGAACACACTTCATCAACCTGACGCAGGCGATCATTGACCACCGAGTGAATACCCCACGCCACGCTCAAGCGCCGTGCCGTCTGCAGGTTCGGCGTCAGGTTGAGGATCGGCGCTTTCGGCCGTTCCCGTGCCGCGCGCAATGTCGAAGCGCCCGACTCGCTGTAGTTGACCAGCACGGCCACCGGCAGCACGTTGCTGATGCGGCGGATCGCGCAACTGATCGCATCGGACACCGTCGCTTCGGCTTTCGGTCGGCTGACGTCGAGTTGGGTCTGATAGTCCGGACCGTTCTCCACCTGACGGATGATCTTGCTCATCATCTGCACGGCTTCCAGTGGGTATTCGCCGGAGGCGGTTTCGGCCGAGAGCATCACCGCATCCGCGCCTTCAGCCACAGCGTTGGCGACGTCGGTGACCTCGGCGCGGGTCGGTGCCGGGGAGAAACGCATCGATTCGAGCATCTGCGTCGCCACCACCACCGGTTTACCCAGTTCGCGGCAGGTGCTGATGATGTTCTTCTGAATTTGCGGCACGCTTTCCGCCGGCACTTCCACGCCGAGATCGCCGCGAGCGACCATGATCGCGTCGCTCAGTTGGGCGATTTCGCGCAGTTGCTCAACCGCCGACGGCTTCTCGATTTTCGCCATCAGAAAGGCTTTGTCGCCGATCAGTTCGCGGGCTTCAAGAATGTCTTGCGGGCGCTGCACGAACGACAGCGCCACCCAATCCACACCCAGCTCCAGACCGAAGCTCAGGTCGCGGCGATCCTTGGCCGTCAGTGGGCTGAGGTCGAGCACCGCTTGCGGCACGTTGACGCCTTTGCGGTCCGACAGTTCACCGCCATTGAGCACGGTGGTGTCGATCGCGTCGGTGTATTTGCTGACCACACGCAGGCGCAGTTTGCCGTCATCCAGCAGCAGATCCATGCCGGCTTCCAGCGCGGCAATGATCTCCGGATGCGGCAGATTCACTCGGCGTTCGTCGCCCGGTGTGGCGTCCAGATCGAGGCGAAACGCCTGACCGCGATGCAGCTGCACCTTGCCGTCGGCGAACTTGCCGACGCGCAGTTTCGGCCCCTGCAAATCCATCAGGATGCCCAGCGGATAGTTGAGCTGGCGCTCGACTTCGCGGATCCACTGATAGCGCTTGGCGTGGTCGGCGTGATCGCCGTGGCTGAAGTTCAGGCGGAAGATGTTGACCCCGGCCTCGACCAGTTCACGGATGTCTTCGATGCCATCGACGGCAGGCCCGAGGGTGGCGAGGATTTTGACCTTTTTATCAGGCGTCATGATTTGCAGTTCTCAAGGATCAGGATGGCGCGGAAGTCGTTGACGTTGGTGCGGGTCGGCTCGGTGACGATCAGCGCGTCGAGCGCCTCGAAGTAGCCGTAACCGTTGTTGTTATCCAGCTCGTCGCTGGCGCTCAAACCGAGGGCGGCGGCGCGGGCGTAGCTGTCCGGGGTCATGATCGCGCCGGCGTTGTCTTCCGAGCCGTCGATGCCGTCGGTGTCGCCGGCCAGCGCGTAGACGCCGGGCTGGCCCTTGAGGCTGTCGGTGAGGCTGAGGAGGAATTCGGCGTTGCGTCCGCCACGGCCATTGCCGCGCACGGTCACGGTGGTTTCGCCGCCGGAGAGAATCACGCACGGCGCTGCCAGTGGCTGCCCGTGGTTGATGATCTGCCGGGCGATGCCGGCGTGGACTTTCGCCACTTCGCGGGATTCACCTTCGAGGTCGCCGAGGATCAGCGTGCTGAAACCGGCCTGACGGCATTTCACCGCCGCGGCATCCAGCGATTGCTGCGGGCGGGCGATCAGCTGGAAGTGGCTGCGGGCCAGGCTCGGATCACCGGGTTTGACGGTTTCCGATTCCGGACTTTGCAGCCAGTTGCGTACCGAGGCCGGGACTTCAATGCCGTAGCGCTTGAGGATCGCCAGGGCTTCGGCGGAGGTGCTTGGGTCGGCCACGGTCGGACCGGAGGCGATGACCGTGGCGAGGTCGCCCGGCACATCGGAAATCGCGTAGGTATACACAGTGGCAGGCCAGCAGGCCTTGCCGAGGCGGCCGCCCTTGATCGCCGAGAGGTGCTTGCGCACGCAGTTCATCTCGCCGATGGTCGCGCCGGATTTGAGCAGGGCTTTGTTGATCGACTGCTTGTCGGCGAGGGTGATGCCTTCGGCCGGCAGGGCGAGCAGGGCAGAGCCGCCACCGGACAGCAGGAAGATCACGCGGTCGTCTTCACTCAGGTTGCTGACCAGTTCCAGCACGCGTTTGGCCACGGCCAGACCGGCAGCGTCCGGCACCGGGTGCGCGGCTTCGACCACTTCGATTTTTTCGCACGGAGCGCCGTGACCGTAACGGGTCACCACCAGACCGGAGATTTCACCCTGCCAGCTGCGCTCGACCACTTGCGCCATGGCAGCGGCGGCCTTGCCAGCACCGATGACGATCACCCGACCCGTGCGATCGGCAGGCAGATGGGCTTCGAGGACTTGGTTCGGATGGGCCGCGTCGATGGCTGTGGCAAACAGCTCGCGCAGCAGTTGTTGCGGATCGACCGACATGGCGGGCTCCCGGAATTCTTGTTATTGGGATGGAACGACAACGGTGCAGCAACGCGATCCTTGTGGGAGCTGGCTTGCCAGCGATTCAGGCGCCGCGGTCATTCAGACGGACCGAGTCGATGCCATCGCGGGCAAGCCCGCTCCCACAGGGAGCGAGCCAGAAGCGCAGATTATTTCTTGTCGCGAATCGAGAAGTTGGCCATGTGTTCCAGACCCTTGATCAGCGCCGAGTGGTCCCAGTTGCTGCCACCGATGGCCGCGCAGGTGCTGAACACTTGCTGGGCGTTGGCAGTGTTCGGCAAGTTGATGTTCAGCTCCTTGGCGCCTTGCAGGGCCAGGTTCAGGTCCTTCTGGTGCAGACTGATGCGGAAGCCCGGATCGAAGGTGCCCTTGATCATGCGCTCGCCGTGCACTTCGAGGATCTTCGAGGAGGCGAAACCACCCATCAGCGCTTCACGCACCTTGGCTGGATCGGCACCGTTTTTCGAGGCGAACAGCAGGGCTTCGGCGACGGCCTGAATGTTCAGCGCGACGATGATCTGGTTCGCCACTTTGGCGGTTTGACCGTCGCCATTGCCACCCACCAAAGTGATGTTCTTGCCCATGGCCTGGAACAGCGGCAGGGCGCGTTCGAAGGCATCGGCGTCGCCACCGACCATGATGCTCAGGGTCGCAGCCTTGGCGCCGACTTCACCACCGGATACCGGGGCGTCGAGGTATTGCGCGCCTTTTTCGTTGATCTTTTTGGCGAAAGCCTTGGTGGCGGTCGGCGAGATCGAGCTCATGTCGATCACCACTTTGCCTTTGCCGATGCCGGCGGCAATGCCGTCAGCGCGGAACAGCACATCATCGACCTGTGGGGTGTCCGGCACCATGACGATGATGAATTCGGCTTCCTGCGCCACTTCGCGCGGGTTGGCCAGGGCGACGGCGCCAGCGGCGACCAGATCGGCCGGAGCAGCGTCGTGGTGCGCCGACAGGAACAGGCTGTGACCGGCTTTCTGCAGGTTCGAAGCCATTGGGTGGCCCATGATGCCGGTGCCGATAAATCCGATTTTAGCCATGAGAAAATCCTCTTGTTTTTATGTAGCCAGATAATGGGCCTGGCACACCTTGTGGCGAGGGAGCTTGCTCCCGCTGGGGGGCGAAGCACCCCTAAAACCATCCATCGCGGTGTATCAGGCAAAACCGGTGTGCAGGATTTACGACTGCTTCGCAGCCGGGCGGGAGCAAGCTCCCTCGCCACAGGGGTTTTGCATTGCCGTCAGATTGCGTTATGGCTCTTGAGCCAGCCGAGGCCGGCCTCGGTGGTGGTCAGCGGCTTGTACTCGCAACCCACCCATCCCTGATAACCAATGCGATCCAGGTGTTCGAACAGGAAGCGGTAGTTAATCTCACCGGTGCCCG
Organism: Pseudomonas sp. HOU2; assembly: GCF_040729435.1. Taxonomy (NCBI): domain Bacteria; kingdom Pseudomonadati; phylum Pseudomonadota; class Gammaproteobacteria; order Pseudomonadales; family Pseudomonadaceae; genus Pseudomonas; species Pseudomonas sp. HOU2. The sequence goes on from NZ_CP160398.1 coordinate 5,118,912, forward strand.
GCTCGTTGCGCCCCGGGTTGTCCGCGAGCTGCACGTGGTTGATCTCGGCCAGGTGCGATTGCAGGGTGCGGGCCAGATCGCCTTCCATGATTTGCATGTGGTAGATGTCGTATTGCAGGAACAGATTGGCGCTGCCGACCTGCTCGCGAATCGACAGGGCTTGCGCCGTGTTGTTCAGGTAGAAACCCGGGATGTCGCGGGTGTTGATCGCTTCCATCACCAGTTTGATACCGGCCGCCTGCAGCTTGTCGGCCGCGTACTTGAGGTTGGCGACGAAGGTCTTTTCCACGGTGGCATCGTCCACGCCCTGCGGACGAATACCGGCCAGGCAGTTGACCTGGGTGTTGCCCAGCACTTGCGCGTAGGCAATCGCCAGATCGACCCCGGCGCGGAACTCTTCGACCCGGTCCGGCAGACACGCGATACCGCGCTCGCCTTTGGCCCAGTCACCGGCCGGCAGGTTGAACAGCACTTGGGTCAGACCGTTGGCATCGAGCTTTGCCTTGATTTCGGCGGAGCTGAAGTCGTACGGGAACAGGTATTCCACACCACTGAAACCGGCCTTGGCGGCGGCGTCGAAACGGGCAAGGAAATCCTGTTCGGTGAACAGCATGGACAGGTTGGCAGCGAAACGCGGCATGGTGGTCTCCCGTAAATCTTGTGAGGTTCCCCTTGTAGGAGCGAGCCTGTGTGGCGAGGGAGCTTGCTCCCGCTGGGGCGCGCAGCGGCCCCAAAAGCGTTACGACTGCTTCGCAGCCGAGCGGGAGCAAGCTCCCTCGCCACATGGCTAGCTCCCACAGGGAGAGCGGTCAGCAGTTAATCGAGCAACGAAATCGCCGTTGGCGCGTCGTTGCCGACCAGCGCCAGGTCTTCGAATTCGTTGACGGCGTTGATCTCGGTCCCCATGGAGATGTTGGTCACACGCTCCAGGATGATTTCGACGATCACCGGCACCTTGAACTCTTCGATCAGCTCTTCGGCCTTGCGCAGGGCAGGGGCGATGTCCGCTGGTTCGAACACACGCAGTGCCTTGCAGCCCAGGCCTTCGGCGACTGCGACGTGGTCGACACCGTAACCGTTGAGTTCCGGCGCGTTCAGGTTATCGAAGGACAGCTGCACGCAGTAGTCCATTTCGAACCCGCGCTGGGCCTGACGGATCAGGCCCAGGTACGAGTTGTTCACCACGACGTGGATGTAAGGCAGTTTGAACTGAGCGCCGACCGCCAGTTCCTCGATCATGAACTGGAAGTCATAGTCCCCCGACAGGGCCACGACTTTACGGTTCGGATCGGCCTTGACCACGCCCAGCGCTGCCGGAATGGTCCAGCCCAGAGGGCCGGCCTGACCGCAGTTGATCCAGTGACGCGGCTTGTAGACGTGCAGGAACTGCGCGCCGGCAATCTGCGACAGACCAATGGTGCTGACGTAGCAGGTGTCTTTGCCGAACACCTGGTTCATTTCTTCGTAAACGCGCTGCGGCTTGACCGGCACGTTGTCGAAGTGGGTCTTGCGCTGCAGGCTGGCCTTGCGCTGCTGGCAATCCTGCAGCCAGGCGCTGCGGTTTTTCAGCTTGCCGGCGGCTTGCCATTCACGGGCGACTTCGATGAACACGGTCAGCGCTGCAGCGGCGTCGGAAACGATGCCCAGGTCCGGGGTGAACACGCGGCCGATCTGCGTGCCTTCGATGTCGACGTGAATGAACTTGCGCCCTTCGGTGTAGACGTCGACCGAACCGGTGTGACGGTTGGCCCAACGGTTGCCGATGCCCAGTACCACGTCGGACTTGAGCATCGTGGCGTTGCCGTAACGGTGCGACGTCTGCAGACCGACCATGCCGACCATCAGCGGGTGATCGTCAGGGATGGTGCCCCAGCCCATCAGGGTCGGGATCACCGGAATACCGGTCAGCTCGGCGAACTCCACCAGCAGATCGCTGGCGTCGGCGTTGATGATGCCGCCACCGGCCACCAGCAATGGGCGCTCGGCCTGATCCAGCAGGGCCAGAGCCTTCTCGACCTGAACGCGGGTCGCGGTGGGTTTGGCCAGCGGCAGTGGCTGGTAAGCGTCGATGTCGAATTCGATTTCAGCCATCTGCACGTCGAACGGCAGGTCGATCAGCACCGGGCCTGGACGGCCGGAGCGCATTTCGTAAAAGGCTTTCTGGAACGCGTAAGGTACCTGGCCCGGCTCCAGAACCGTGGTCGCCCACTTGGTGACGGGCTTGACGATGCTGGTGATGTCGACGGCCTGGAAGTCTTCCTTGTGCATACGGGCGCGGGGTGCCTGGCCGGTAATGCAGAGGATCGGAATCGAGTCGGCCGAGGCGCTGTAGAGCCCGGTGACCATGTCGGTACCGGCCGGGCCGGACGTACCGATGCACACGCCGATGTTGCCGGCCTTGGTGCGGGTGTAACCCTCGGCCATGTGCGACGCGCCTTCGACGTGGCGAGCGAGGACGTGATCGATGCCACCGACTTTTTTCAGTGCGGAGTACAGCGGGTTGATCGCAGCACCCGGAATGCCAAAAGCGGTATCAACCCCTTCACGGCGCATCACCAGAACGGCGGCTTCGATTGCTCTCATTTTGCTCATGGTTTTGTGCCTCTTTACGTTTTGTAATTGTATACAAGTGGCTTTGCGCAGAGTGTATTCACGGCGGACGGCGCAGGTCAATCCATTTTCTCAAGCGCCTGTTTCATTCGTCGGAAGCCGTTTCTACTGTGGCTTTTCGTCGCATGTGGCGCTTTTGCAGAATTATTGTATACAAAAAAATAATTCATTGTGTTCTATTTGTGGCATCGGGCTGCGGCACAAACGCGCAGCCCCACGACTTTCCCAATAACAAAATGAGGACGGCACCATGAGCGCTTTAACCTTGAAAGTCGCAGTCAACCTGGTCAACCAGGCCATCAGCGTCGGGCGCGGCATCAACGCTGCGCCGCTGACCATCGCGGTACTCGATACCGGCGGCCACCTGATCACCCTGCAACGCGAAGACGGCGCCAGCCTGCTGCGCCCCAACATCGCCATCGGCAAGGCCTGGGGCGCCATCGCCCTGGGCAAGGGCTCACGCCTGCTGGCGCTGGACGCGCAACAACGCCCGGCCTTCATCGCCGCGCTCAACAGCATGGGCCAGGGCAGCGTCGTCCCGGCCCCGGGCGGGGTGTTGATCCGTGATCAGGCGGGAAATGTTCTGGGCGCGATCGGGATCAGCGGCGATCTTTCGGATATTGATGAGCAGGTGGCGATCAAAGCGGTGGAGGCGCTGGATTTGAGGGCGGATGCGGGGGTGGCGGGTTGATCTTTAGCGTCTGATCAAAAGTCATCGCTGGCAAGCCAGTTCCCACAAGGTTTTGTATTGAGCAACGATTTGTGAACGACATAAGCCACTGTGGGAGCTGGCTTGCCAGCGATGGCGGCCCGACTGACACATCGTGATAAAAGACTGCCCCGTCCAAATCGATCGCTGCGGACTAGCCTTCTGATGAACTCATCATGAAGGGGCAATGGATTGCCTGATCTTCCCGCTTCACATCGTCTGCGAACCGGCCGCTACGCCGAAGCCAATCGAATCTATCTACTGACAACCAACACGCTTGATCGCGAGCCGATCTTTGCTGACTTCGCTTTGGGCAGATTGGTTGTTCGTCAATTCCGGCGGGCACAAGAGCTTGGGCTGGCAAAGTCACTGGCGTGGGTGGTCATGCCTGACCATTTTCATTGGCTCGTTGAGCTGGAAAATTGTTCGCTCAGAAGGCTGATGGGTGAAACCAAGTCGCTGATAACCAAAGAAGTGAATTTATCCATCGGCCGTAGCGGGCCGCTTTGGCAGCAGGGTTACCATGACCGTGCATTGAGGCGGGAAGATGATCTGGTGAAGATGGCGCGCTATGTAGTGGCCAATCCATTGCGGGCAGGATTGGTGGAAAGGCTCGGTGATTACCCGCTGTGGGATGCCATCTGGGTTTGATCTGATACTGAGTTGCCGCCATCGCTGGCAAGCCAGCTCCCACAGGCTCTTGTATTGAACACAAATTTTGCGAACGAAACAGATCCTTGTGGGAGCTGGCTTGCCAGCGATAAGGGCACCACGGTCTTACTGATCCGGCTCACACCCCTTCAACACCAACCGGATAATCGTCTGCGCCGCCGCCTCGTAATCCGCCTCGTCGAGCTTGTCCTTGCCGGTGACCGCAGAAATCTGCCAGTCGAAGTCGGCATAGGTCTGGGTCGCGGCCCAGATGCTGAACATCAGGTGGTTGGGGTCGATCGGGGCGATCTGGCCGCGGTCGATCCAGCTCTGGATGCAGTCGATGTTGTGCTTGGCCTGGCTGTTGAGCTGCTCCACCAGATCGGCGCTCAGGTGCGGGGCGCCGTGCATGATTTCGCTGGCGAACACCTTGGAGGCGAAGGGCAGGTCGCGGGAGATGCGGATCTTGGAGCGGATGTAGCCGCTGAGCACTTCGCTCGGCACGCCGTCCGGGTTGAACGGGGTCGAGGCCTGCAGGATCGGCACGATGATGCTTTCCAGGACCTCGCGGTAGAGGTTTTCCTTGGACTTGAAGTAGTAGTAGACGTTGGGCTTGGGCAATCCTGCCTTGGCGGCGATGTCGCTGGTTTTGGTCGCAGCGAAGCCTTTGTCGGCAAACTCCTCACTGGCGGCACGCAGGATCAGTTCTTTGTTGCGCTCGCGGATTGTGCTCATAAACCCGGTGGTTCCTTGCCTGTTCTGGCGGTTGCGCATGGTAGCACCGGCCTCGCGCATGGCTCAAGAATGCCCCGTGTGGCCCGCAGTCGCGGTATGCTGCGCGGCATTATTCACGTAAGGAAACATGATTCATGGCAGGAAGCAGTTTGCTGGTGCTGATCGACGATATTGCCACCGTTCTGGATGACGTGGCGTTGATGAGCAAAATGGCCGCGAAGAAGACCGCCGGCGTACTCGGCGATGACTTGGCGCTCAATGCCCAGCAAGTCTCCGGGGTGCGCGCCGAGCGGGAAATTCCCGTGGTCTGGGCCGTCGCCAAGGGCTCGTTCCTCAACAAGCTGATTCTGGTGCCGTCGGCGCTGGCGATCAGTGCGTTCGTGCCGTGGCTGGTGACGCCGCTGTTGATGGTCGGCGGCGCGTACCTGTGCTTCGAAGGTTTCGAGAAACTCGCGCACAAGTTTCTGCACAGCAAGGCCGAAGATGATGCCGACCACGCGCAACTGAGTGCGGCGGTGGCTGAGCCGAGCACCGATCTGGTGGCGTACGAGAAGGACAAGATCAAAGGCGCGATCCGCACTGACTTCATCCTCTCGGCGGAAATCATCGCCATTACCCTTGGTACCGTGGCCGAGGCATCGCTGACCCAGCAAGTGATCGTGATGTCCGGCATCGCCATCGTCATGACCGTGGGGGTTTATGGCCTGGTGGCCGGCATCGTCAAACTCGACGATCTAGGCCTGTGGCTGACCCAGAAATCGGGTGCGGCAGCAAAAAACATCGGCAATGCAATCCTGCGCGCCGCCCCGTACATGATGAAAGGCCTGTCGGTGATCGGCACGGCGGCAATGTTCCTCGTCGGTGGCGGCATCCTTACCCACGGCGTTCCTGTGCTGCATCACTGGATTGAAAGTGTCGGTGTGGCGGCCGGTAGCGCCGGGTTTGCAGTCCCTGTGCTGCTCAATGGCGTAGCGGGGATCATCGCGGGCGCGGCAGTGCTGGCGGTGGTTTCGGTGGTCGGTAAAATCTGGCGCGCAATCAAAGGCTGAATACCGTTCTTTGTAGGAGTGGGCCTGCTCGCGATGAGGTCGTGTCAGTCACCTTTCATGTGTCTGATACACCGCTATCGCGAGCAGGCTCACTCCTACAGTTTGATCCAGGTTGTGCCATGAAAAAGGGCCATTCGACTCGCATCGAATGGCCCTTTTTTGTTGCCGCCGAAGTTACTCGGCAATCTGCAGCTTGCGCGACTCGGTGTAGACGTAACGCACTTTTTCGTACTCGAACGGCGAGTTCATCTGGCCGTAGCGGAAGTTGGTCTGGTAGCGCTTGTCGACCGCGCGCAGGGCCCAGATTTCCGGGTGGTTGGAGCTGACTTCCGACACGTTCAGGTAGTTGATCGCCGATTCGGCGGTGTAGTCCACGGCCAGGCCGGCGGTGTCGCGAATGTTCGACGGGCCGAGGATCGGCAAGACGAAGTAGGCACCGCCCGGTACGCCGTAAAAGCCCAGGGTCTGGCCGAAGTCTTCGCTCTGGCGCGGCAGGCCCATGGCGGTGGCCGGGTCCCACAGACCGGCGATGCCGATGGTGGTGTTGAGCAGCAGGCGTGCGGTGGTTTCCATTGAACGCTTGCCCTTGAACTGCAGCAGGCTGTTGACCAGGTTCGGCACATCGCCAAGGTTGTTGAAGAAGTTGCTCACCCCGGTGCGCAGGAAGCTTGGCGTCACGTAGCGATAGCCGTCGACCACCGGCAGGAACACCCATTGGTCGAAGCGGTAGTTGAAGTGGTAGACGCGGCGGTTCCACGACTCCAGCGGGTCATAGACGTTGAGCGCGTTGAGTGTCGAGCGCTCGAACTCACGCTGGTCCAGCCCCGGGTTGAACTTGAGTTTGGACAGCGGCTCCTTGAAGCCGTCGCTGTCGACCACCACCGGCGCGTTGGCTTTGCTGTTGTCGGCCTGGGCCACGCCTGCACTGAGGAGCGCTGCAATCAGCAGGAGATATTTAGCCACGGAAGAACTCCAGCATGGCGTCGCTGTTGACGCGGTAGTTAAGGTTGCCGCAATGGCCGCCCAGTGGGTAAACGGTCAGGCGATCGCCAAAGGTCTTGCGCAGGAAACCGAGGTCGCCAGGGCCGAGGATCACGTCGTCGGCGTTGTGCATTACGGCGATTTTCGGGCTGTCGTGCAGGTAATCCTTGAGTGCGTACAGGCTGACCTGGTCGATCAGTTGCAGCAGGCTGCCGCCATCAGTGCGCGCGCGCCACATCGGGATCACCTGTTCGGTCAGGTAGCAGTCGAAGTCGCATTGCAGCGCACGCTTGAGGAACGGCGTGAGGCTGGTGCCTTCGGTGATCGGGAATTTCGGCGGAGTGATCAGGCCACGACGGTTGATCAGGTCGGAGGTGAAGGCGATGTCGGCCGCCGAGAAGCGGAACGAGGTGCCGATCAGCATCGCCATCTGCTCGTTGGTCAGGTGCTGTTTCGACTGCTGGAAATCGTAGAGCAGGGCGTCGTTGAGGTCGATGTAGCCTTTCTGCTGGAAGTAGCGGGTCAGTTTGTTCAGCACCAATTCGTAGAACGTGGTGCTGTTGTTGATGCCTTTCACCTCGGTCTGCACCAGCTTGTCGAGGTTGGTGATCGAGGTGTAGAGATTGACCGGCGGGTTGAGCAGCAGGACTTTCTTGAAGTTGAAGCTGCGTCGGGTCTCGTCCAGGTGCGCGACGAACGCGGCATCCAGGGCGCCGAGGCTGTAGCCGCTGAGGTAGTACTCGGTGACCGGCAGTTTCGGATGCTGCGCGCGCACGGCCTGCATCACCCGGTACATGTCTTCGGCGTCTTCCTTGGTGATGCCCGGGGTGGCGAAGCGTGAAGCGGCGCTGATGAAGTCGAAGCTGGTGGGCGACGACAACTGCACCACGTGGTAGCCGGCCTTGTAGTAGAGCTTCTTCAGGTACTCATTGAGCGTGCTGTCATAGCGCGCACCGGTGCCGGCGATCAGGAAGATCAGCGGCGCCGGTTTGTCCTGCTCGGCGATACGGTAGGTGAGTTTTTTCACCGCCCAGAAATTGTCCGGGAGGATGAAGGCCCGTTCCGGGCGCAGGGTGATGCTGTGGTCGGACTGATTGATCTCGTCGTTCGACGGCAATTCCGGACGCAGGTCCGGTGGCGTGGTGGCGATGGTCGCCTCGAACGGGTTGGTCAGGGGATAGCCATAACTGGCGGCATCGATATCCACCGCCAGTGCGGACGCACTCAGAATAAGGCCGCTGAACAGCGCGGCGAAGCGCAAGGAACGGAGCATGACTGGATCCCTTAAAGGAAGGTGCCGAATGAAGTTCGCAGGCTATGACCACCGGGCTTGCGCCAAAGTGCCATGCCTCGGCACCAAACAGGCAGAATTCGGAGTAATAGTAGCTGGACGATACACTTTGCAAGGCGCGGATGACCAGTTAACAGTTGTTAGTGCTTGCCAATGCGTGCGGGCAGATTAAGCTGGCCGCCGATTTCGTTGATTGGAGAGTTTCATGTCCCGCCGCTTGCCCGTGATTCTGTTGCTCGTGCTGTTGCCGCTGTGGCTGGCCGCCAGTTATGGCGCGCGTTATGGCTTCATGGAGGACGGACAGTGGGTCGGCATCTGCGTCGATGAGGCGAGCCGCTGGGAATGCGCGGTGCGCTCGAACCTGGGGCTGATGATTCACTTCAAGGTGCTGGGCTGGACTGCGCTGGGCGCGGCGCTGCTCGGTTTTGTCCTGCCGGGGCGGGCAGGGTGGTGGCTGGCGGTGCTGGCGCTGGTGTTCGGGTTGCCGGCGCTGGCGTTGTACAACACCACTTTGGCGGTATTTGCGGTGGTGATTGGCGGGTTGCGGTTGGTCCGGGCCTCTCGTAGCGCCTGACAGTCAGTCATCGCGGGCAAGCCCGCTCCCACAGGGTTTTGGGTGAACACAACATGTATGTACGACCCGAAAACCTGTGGGAGCTGGCTTGCCAGCGATGAGGCCGGCTCAGGTGCTGAAGATCATCCCTTGCGAATCCGCAGGCAGCGCCAAAGTGCCGCCACCATCAACCCGCTGACCAACGCCCAACCCCATGCCTGCTGATTGAACAAGCCTTCTACATACAGCTGCGGCGCAATGCCGGCGCCGATGATAAAGGTCAGCAGGGCGATTTCCCGGCGCGGCACGTTGACCGGACGGCACACGTACACCAGCCCCGGCAGAATGAACGCCATGCTGGCAAAACTGCGATAACGCGCATCGAAGACCATCTCCAGCATCATCACCGCCGCCGCAAACCCTGCCAGCGCAACCAGCCAGCCGGCACGGCGCTCCAGCAGATTGAACGCCCTTTCACGCCATCCCTGACGGTTGCTCATGGTCAGCGCGGCATGCGCCAGCACCAACAGATTCAACGCCGTCAGCAAGCCGACCCACAACCATTCGCTGGCAAACCGTGTAGTCACCCGCGCCAGATCGCCCCAGGCGCCGATCGAGCAGGCGGCAACTGCCGCAAGCAGGGGCAGAACCAACGCCGATCGGGTGGTACGCACCCGGCCGCCGAGCAGCAGCGTGCCGAGGAAGATCAGCCCGCCAACTGCGAGCCATTCCTTCCAGTACGGTACGTTGCTCACCGGCCCGGCGAGTACGCCTTTGTCCTGGCGATCGGCATCGAACAGGCCCCAGTAACCGCCGACCGCGCCTTCGCTGCCACGCTTCCAGGGCTGGTCGAAGGCTTCGATCAGGTTGTAATGCCAGCCTTCCTTCTCGGCCATCGCGACAAAACCACGAATGAACTTGGCCTCGTTGACCCGACTCGGCAGGGCGGTTTCGCGCTGGCGACCTTCGCTGGGCCAGCCGGTTTCGCCGATCATCACGTCTTTGGGTGCGAATTTGTTGCCGAACACCTGACGCACATCCGCCACGTGTTGCAGGGCGACGTCGATGTTCGACGGATCATCTTCCCAGTACGGCAGCAAATGAATGGTCAGGAAATCCACCGCCGGCGCGACTTCCGGGTGCTTGAGCCAGAATTCCCAGACATCGGCATAGGTGACCGGTTGCTTGACCTGGCTTTTGACTTTGTTGATCAGCTTCGCCAGTTGCGCGCCGGTGACTTCCTTGCGCAGCAAGGCTTCGTTACCGACGATGACTGCGCTGACCACATCCGGGTTGGCGTTGGCCGAGGCGATCAACAGGTCGACTTCTTTTTCGGTGTCCACCGGGTTGCTGTTGACCCAGGCGCCGATCATCAACTTCAGACCATGCTTGCGCGCCAGATCCGGCAGGGCTTCGAGGCCGGTCATCGAGTAGGTGCGGATGCATTCGAAACGCGTCGCCAGCAGGGCGAGGTCGGCGTCCATGCGTTCCGGGCGCAGTTTGAACGGCACGTCGAACGGCGACTGATCCTTGTCGAACGGCGTGTAGGAGGCGCATTGCAACTTGTGCGTCGGGGTCGCAGCGTCCGGCAGGATCACCGGTTTGCCGAGGCCATACCAGAAGCCGCCAAGGGCAAACAGGCCGAGCAGACAGGCGAAGAGATAAGGAACGAACGGGAAGCGGGAAGTCGCGGACATGGTCAGGCCGAGTGGCTGCAAAGCGACGCATGTTACCTGCATTTATCTGCGGGTTGGTGGCCTGCATGATTTGCACATGCAAAGTTCGGGCGGATTGTCTGGCGCCAATTATTCAGAGGTGATTAATGGCCTTCTGATGTCGTTTCTCGTTGTCTTGAGGTCGCTGCCAGAGCAGGTCGCCGCGGGCGTCAGGCCGATGATCGAAAGCGTCAGTGCCCTTATAGAAAAGACGACTGATGTTCGGATGAGTTTGCGGTCAGGCGTGATGGGGGCGCTGTGCACCATAACAATACGTTGACGATGCCCGGCATCCGTCGGGCGCAGCATTTCGGGGAAGTAAACGATGAAGATGCGACGACTTTTAGGCGCAGGTGCCGCTCTGGTGCTTGCGATGAGCTCCACTTTCGCCAGCGCTGAAAAACAGACCCTGAACATCGGTTACGTTGACGGCTGGTCCGACAGCGTCGCGACCACCCACGTGGCCGCCGAAGTGATCAAACAGAAACTCGGCTACGACGTGAAGTTGCAAGCCGTTGCCACCGGGATCATGTGGCAGGGCGTTGCCACCGGCAAACTCGACGCGATGCTCTCGGCCTGGCTGCCGGTCACCCACGGCGAATACTGGGCGAAGAACAAGGATCTGGTCGTCGATTACGGCCCGAACTTCAAGGATGCAAAAATCGGCCTTATCGTGCCGGAGTACGTCAAGGCGAAATCGATCGAAGACCTCAAGACCGATGACAGCTTCAAAAACCGCATCGTCGGCATCGATGCCGGTTCAGGCGTAATGCTCAAAACCGATCAGGCGATCAAGGATTACGGCCTGGACAAATATACGCTCAAGGCCAGTTCCGGCGCCGGCATGATTGCCGAGCTGACCCGTGCCGAGAAGAAGAACGAATCGATTGCCGTCACCGGTTGGGTGCCGCACTGGATGTTCGCCAAGTGGAAACTGCGCTTCCTCGACGACCCGAAAGGCGTGTATGGCGCGGCTGAAACCGTGAACAGCATCGGCAGCAAAGAGCTGGACGCCAAAGCCCCGGAAGTCGCCAAGTTTCTGAAGAACTTCCAGTGGGCGTCGAAAGACGAGATCGGCGAAGTCATGCTGGCCATCCAGGACGGCGCCAAGCCTGAAGCGGCGGCCAAGGATTGGGTCGCCAAGCACCCGGATCGCGTGGCTGACTGGACCAAATAACCCCGCCCAACGCAGCTCCCCTGTAGGAGTGAGCCTGCTCGCGATAGCGTCCTTTCAGTTGATACAAATGTCGACTGATACAACGCCATCGCGAGCAGGCTCGCTCCCACATTTGTTTCTGGGCAACCCTCACCTGCAGGGTTTACGGCTGTTTCAAAGCCTCTTTCCAATTCTTTCGGCTAATTAGCGTCCGAAAATTGGCGAAAACGTCATGTCGTTCTAATACTAAGGTCGTCTGGAACCCGTTCCGCAGCCGCATACAGTGGATATGTTCCAACAATAATCTGTGCTGCGAGGATAAAAACAATGAACGACAGCATTTACCTCTCGATTCAAAACAGCCCGCGCTTCAAGGAGCTGGTGAGAAAAAGGGAACGATTCGCCTGGATACTCTCGGCGATCATGCTAGGGCTTTACTCCGCTTTCATCCTGTTGATCGCTTACGGGCCGCAAGTGCTCGGGGCGAAACTCAGTCCCGGGTCTTCGATTACCTGGGGCATTCCGATCGGCGTCGGCCTGATTGTTTCGGCCTTCATCCTGACCGCAATCTACGTACGACGCGCCAACGGCGAGTTTGACGACCTGAACAATGCGATTCTCAAGGAGGCTCAGCAATGATCCGGCGTCTACTGGCTCTTTTGAGCATCGCAGCGTTCGCCCCAGCCGTCTGGGCCGCTGACGCCCTGACCGGCGAAGTCCACAAACAACCGCTCAACGTTTCCGCGATCGCCATGTTCGTGGTGTTCGTCGGCGCGACCCTGTGCATCACCTACTGGGCCTCCAAACGCAACAAATCGGCCGCCGACTACTATGCGGCGGGCGGCAAGATCACCGGGTTCCAGAACGGTCTGGCGATTGCCGGCGACTACATGTCGGCGGCGTCCTTCCTGGGGATTTCCGCGCTGGTGTTCACCTCCGGCTACGATGGCCTGATCTACTCGATCGGCTTTCTGGTGGGCTGGCCGATCATTCTGTTCCTGATCGCCGAGCGCCTGCGTAACCTGGGCAAATACACCTTTGCCGACGTGGCGTCCTACCGCCTCGGGCAAACCCAGATCCGCACCCTGTCCGCCTGCGGTTCGCTGGTGGTGGTGGCGTTCTACCTGATCGCGCAAATGGTTGGCGCCGGCAAGCTGATCCAGCTGCTGTTCGGTCTCGACTACTACGTTGCGGTGATTCTGGTGGGCATCCTGATGTGCCTCTACGTGCTGTTCGGCGGCATGCTGGCGACCACCTGGGTGCAGATCATCAAGGCGGTGCTGTTGCTGTCGGGCGCCTCGTTCATGGCGCTGATGGTGATGAAACACGTCAACTTCGATTTCAACACACTGTTCTCCGAAGCGATCAAGGTTCACCCCAAAGGTGAAGCGATCATGAGCCCGGGCGGTCTGGTGAAAGATCCGATTTCGGCGTTCTCTCTGGGCCTGGCGCTGATGTTCGGTACTGCCGGCCTGCCACACATCCTGATGCGCTTCTTCACCGTGAGCGACGCCAAGGAAGCGCGCAAGAGCGTGCTGTACGCCACCGGTTTCATTGGCTACTTCTACATCCTGACCTTCATCATCGGTTTTGGCGCGATCCTGCTGGTCAGCACCAATCCTGACTTCAAGGATGCGGCGGGCGCGCTGCTTGGCGGCAACAACATGGCGGCGGTGCACCTGGCCGACGCGGTAGGTGGCAGTGTGTTCCTTGGCTTCATCTCGGCGGTGGCGTTCGCGACCATCCTGGCGGTGGTGGCCGGTCTGACCCTGGCCGGTGCTTCGGCGGTGTCGCACGACCTGTATGCCAGTGTGATCAAGAAGGGCAAGGCCAACGACAAGGATGAAATTCGCGTGTCGAAGATCACCACCATCGCCCTGGGCGTGCTGGCGATCGGTCTGGGTATCCTGTTCGAAAGCCAGAACATCGCGTTCATGGTCGGCCTGGCGTTCTCCATCGCGGCGAGCTGCAACTTCCCGGTGCTGTTGCTTTCGATGTACTGGAAGAAGCTGACCACCCGCGGTGCGATGGTCGGTGGCTGGTTGGGGCTGGTGAGTGCGGTGGGCCTGATGATTCTTGGCCCGACCATCTGGGTGCAGATTCTGCATCACGAGAAGGCGATCTTCCCTTACGAGTACCCGGCGCTGTTTTCGATGATCATTGCGTTCATCGGGATCTGGTTCTTCTCGATCACCGACAAGTCGGCGGCGGCCGAGAACGAGCGGGCGCTGTTCTTCCCGCAGTTTGTGCGTTCGCAGACTGGCCTTGGGGCGAGCGGGGCGGTTTCGCACTAAGCGTTGATTAGATGTTTTTAGGGAAATGCCCCGGTTTAGAGATCGGGGCATTTTTTTTGTGGGCGGTTATCGGGCTGGGATTGGGTACATATCCGTTGCTGCGGTAACGGCGGCTTAGGGTTTCGCCCTTACGGCGACTCACTTTTTTTACAAACGCCTAAAAAAAGTAAGCAAAAAAACGCTTGCTCCTACGTTCGGCCCGCTCGCTAAGGCTCGGGGTTCCTTCGCTGCGGGATCGATCCGGGGGCAGCGTCTACGGTTTGCTTCGCTGCACCTCCTCTCGCTGTGTTTGGCTGCGCCAAACGGTCGCTGCGCTCCCACCCCCGGATCAATCCCTCCACTCAGCCTTCCGACGTCGCCCGTGGATCAAGATCAAAAGCTGCAGCCGAGCTTGCGCTCATCCTGTTGAGTGGTGGAAAAGCATGCGGTCGGCTTGTGTTCTGTGTTGGATCTACCCCTCATCGGAACGCCGCCCGCCCAGCCCTCTCCCGAGGGAGGGGGAGCCGATTTTTGAGCCTTTCAGAACCTGAGTTCGACAGGGTGTTTCACGTCGGCGTAACTCTCCCAAACACCGCGATCAGTCCCCTCTCCCTCCGGGAGAGGGCTAGGGTGAGGGGCTCTTGATCTGGTTTTTGATCTGGCTTTGGCTTTTGATCTTTTGCCCCTTCGGCAGGCCGAGCGTAGGTGTCCATCAGGGGGGGGCGCGCAGCGCCATGCGGCGAAGCCGCATACATCGAGAGGAGGTGCAGCGAAGCAAACCGTAGGCGATGCCCCCGGATGGACACCGTAGCGAGGGAACACTGAGCCTCAGCGAAGTGCCGTACGCCGGGGCAAAGCCTTTTGGGTTACCTTTTCGGCGTTTGGAAAAGGTGACTCGCTGTAAGAGCGAAACCGCCAGCGGCAGCACCCGAAGCAACGGATATACACCTAAAACCCCAAAAACCCAGTCGGCCCACAGGCCGCTGAGACCAAAAACAAAAACGGCCCCTATATAAGAGGCCGTTCCCGATACAACTCAAAGACGTTATCGCAAGACAAGCCTTATTTGCGATCTTCCAGCTTGGTGATATCACGCGACTCGTAGCCAGTGTACAACTGGCGCGGACGGCCGATCTTGTACGGGCTGGAGAGCATTTCTTTCCAGTGCGAAATCCAGCCGACAGTACGAGCCAGCGCGAAGATCACGGTGAACATGCTGGTCGGAATGCCGATCGCCTTGAGGATGATCCCCGAGTAGAAGTCGACGTTCGGGTACAGCGAGCGTTCGATGAAGTACGGGTCGGTCAGCGCGATCTCTTCCAGGCGCATGGCCAGTTCGAGTTGCGGATCGTTGTTGATGCCCAGTTCCTTCAGTACTTCGTCGCAGGTCTGCTTCATTACAGTCGCGCGCGGGTCGCGGTTCTTGTAAACGCGGTGACCGAAGCCCATCAGCTTGAACGGGTCGTTCTTGTCCTTGGCCTTGGCGATGAACTTGTCGATGTTCGAAACATCGCCAATTTCGTCAAGCATGGTCAGAACAGCTTCGTTCGCACCGCCATGGGCAGGGCCCCACAGTGCGGCGATACCGGCGGCGATACAGGCGAACGGGTTGGCACCCGAAGAACCTGCCAGACGCACGGTGGAGGTCGATGCGTTCTGCTCGTGGTCGGCATGGAGGATGAAGATCCGGTCCATGGCCTTGGCGAGTACCGGGCTGATCGGTTTGATCTCGCACGGGGTGTTGAACATCATGTGCAGGAAGTTTTCCGCGTACGTCAGGTCGTTGCGCGGGTACATCATGGGTTGGCCCATGGAGTACTTGTAAACCATCGCTGCCAGGGTTGGCATCTTGGCGACCAGACGGATCGCGGAGATTTCGCGATGCTGCGGGTTATTGATGTCCAGGGAGTCGTGGTAGAAGGCCGAGAGGGCGCCGACTACGCCGCACATGACGGCCATCGGGTGGGCGTCGCGACGGAAGCCGTTGAAGAAGGTTTTCAGCTGCTCGTGAACCATGGTGTGGTTTTTCACGGTGCTGACGAACTGGGCCTTCTGCTCTGCAGTCGGCAATTCGCCGTTGAGCAGCAGGTAGCAGGTTTCCAGGTAGTCCGATTTTTCAGCCAGCTGTTCGATCGGGTAGCCGCGGTGCAACAGAATGCCGTTGTCGCCGTCGATATAGGTGATCTTCGATTCGCACGAGGCGGTCGACATGAAACCCGGGTCGAAAGTGAAGCGGCCCGTGGCCGTCAGGCCCCGAACATCGATTACATCGGGACCAACGGTGCCGGTTAAAATGGGCAGCTCGACGGGGGCTGCGCCCTCGATGATCAACTGCGCTTTTTTGTCAGCCATGTGGCCTCCTATTTATGCTTGAACCATCAGACAGACCCCCCACGCAGGGCCCGCACCACTATAGTGAGATAAATTCGAATGTCAATTTGCCTAAAGTCTTGCTCCAGAAGGCTTTAAGCGCACTTTTTCCTCGAAATTGACTGCCATTTACGCCTTTTATGCGACTTGTGCAATCAGCTATTGGGGGTAGGTGATTGCGTTGTCATTAGTAGCCTAACTGTCTATACTCGGCCACCGACCGCCAAGGGCTTTTGGGCTTGCTTTCATTGGGGGTCGCATCCCTGGGTGGTGGTTACCTGACCAGTGCACTCCCCAACAACTTTGCCCTGATTGTTAGGGGCTCTTCAGTGTGAAAAAAAAGCCGTGAAAAGCCAACGACCTGTAAACCTAGACCTAAGGACCATCAAACTCCCAGTCACTGCTTACACGTCCATTCTTCACCGTATCTCCGGTGTCATCCTCTTCGTGTGCCTTGCCATCATGCTTTATGCATTGGACAAGTCGCTGAGCTCCGAGGAAGGCTTCGGTCAGGTGAAAGCGTGTCTGACCAGTCCGCTAGCCAAGCTAGTGATTTGGGGCATCCTGTCCGCTCTGCTGTATCACCTGGTTGCCGGTGTGCGCCATTTGATCATGGACATGGGCATCGGTGAGACGCTGGAAGGCGGCAAGCTGGGCTCGAAAATCGTTATCGCCGTTTCCGTGGTGGTAATCGTTCTGGCAGGAGTCTGGATATGGTAACTAACGTCACGAACCTCTCGCGTTCGGGCCTCTATGACTGGATGGCGCAACGTGTGTCGGCGGTCGTTCTCGCGGCTTACTTCATTTTTCTGATCGGATACGTCGTGGCCCACCCAGGCCTCGAGTACGCCCAGTGGCATGAACTGTTCGCCCACAACGGGATGCGTATTTTCAGTCTCCTGGCCCTTGTTGCTCTCGGCGCTCACGCCTGGGTCGGCATGTGGACCATCGCGACTGACTACCTGACGCCAATGGCGTTTGGCAAGTCCGCGACGGCTATACGTTTCCTTTTCCAGGCAGTATGCGGCGTTGCGATGTTCGCTTACTTCGTCTGGGGTGTGCAGATTCTCTGGGGTATCTGAGTCATGGCTAACATTCCAACGATTTCTTTCGACGCCATCATTATTGGTGGTGGCGGTGCCGGCATGCGCGCTGCGCTGCAGCTGGCACAGGGCGGTCACAAGACTGCCGTGATCACCAAGGTTTTCCCGACCCGTTCGCACACTGTATCCGCCCAGGGCGGCATCACCTGCGCGATCGCGTCCGCCGACCCGAACGATGACTGGCGCTGGCACATGTACGATACCGTCAAGGGTTCCGACTACATCGGTGACCAGGACGCTATCGAATACATGTGTCAGGAAGGCCCGGCTGCCGTTTTCGAGCTGGACCACATGGGCCTGCCGTTCTCGCGTACCGAGCAGGGCCGTATCTACCAGCGTCCGTTCGGTGGTCAGTCCAAGGACTACGGTAAAGGCGGCCAGGCTGCCCGTACCTGCGCAGCCTCCGACCGTACCGGTCACGCGCTGCTGCACACCCTTTATCAGGGCAACCTGAAAGCCGGTACCACGTTCCTGAACGAGTACTACGCTGTCGATCTGGTGAAAAACCAGGAAGGCGAATTTGTCGGTGTGATCGCGATCTGCATCGAAACCGGCGAAACTTCGTACATCCGCGCCAAGGCCACCGTACTGGCCACTGGCGGTGCTGGGCGTATCTACGCCTCCACTACCAACGCCCTGATCAACACCGGTGACGGCGTTGGCATGGCGCTGCGTGCTGGCGTGCCGGTGCAAGACATCGAAATGTGGCAGTTCCACCCGACCGGCATCGCCGGCGCCGGTGTACTGGTGACCGAAGGTTGCCGTGGTGAAGGTGGTTACCTGATCAACAAGCACGGTGAGCGTTTCATGGAGCGTTATGCTCCGAACGCGAAAGACCTCGCTGGTCGTGACGTGGTTGCCCGCTCGATGGTTAAGGAAATCATCGCCGGCAACGGTTGCGGTCCGAATGGCGACCACGTAATGCTCAAACTCGACCACCTGGGCGAGGAAGTGCTGCACAGCCGTCTGCCAGGCATCTGCGAACTGTCGAAGACTTTCGCCCACGTTGACCCGGTGGTTGCGCCGGTTCCGGTTGTTCCGACCTGCCACTACATGATGGGCGGCGTTGCCACCAACATTCATGGTCAGGCGATCACCCAGAATGCCGAAGGCGTGGATCAGATCATTCCTGGTCTGTTCGCCGTAGGCGAAGTGGCTTGCGTATCGGTACACGGTGCCAACCGTCTGGGCGGCAACTCGCTGCTCGACCTGGTGGTATTCGGCCGCGCTGCCGGCCTGCACCTGGAAAAGGCGCTGACCGACGGCATCGAATACGACGACGCTACCGAAGCCGACATCGAAGCTGCCCTGTCGCGTCTGAACGCGCTGAACGGCCGTACCGATGGCGAAGACGTGGCGACCCTGCGTCGCGAGCTGCAAAGCTGCATGCAGAACTACTTCGGTGTATTCCGTACTGGCGAATACATGCAGAAGGGTATCGCTCAGCTGGCCGATCTGCGCAAGCGCATCGCCAATGTGAAGATCAACGATAAGTCGCAGGCGTTCAACACCGCGCGTATCGAAGCTCTGGAACTGCAAAACCTGCTGGAAGTGGCTGAAGCTACCGCCATTGCGGCCGAAGTACGTAAAGAGTCCCGCGGCGCCCACGCCCGTGAAGACTTCGAAGACCGTGACGACGAAAACTGGCTGTGCCACACCCTGTACTTCCCGGGTGAGAAACGTGTCGCCAAGCGTGCCGTGAACTTCTCGCCGAAGACTGTTCCGACTTTCGAACCTAAAGTCCGGACTTATTAAGGGTGACCGCCATGTTGCAAGTCAGTGTTTATCGCTACAACCCTGATCAGGACGCTGCGCCGTTCATGCAGGAATTCCAGGTCGATACCGGTGGTAAAGACCTGATGGTGCTGGACGTGCTGGCGCTGATCAAAGAGCAGGACGAGGGTTTCTCCTATCGTCGCTCTTGCCGTGAAGGCGTCTGCGGCTCCGACGGCATGAACATCAACGGCAAGAACGGCCTGGCGTGCATCACGCCGCTGTCCGCTGTCGTAAAAGGCAACAAGTTGATCGTTCGTCCGCTGCCAGGTTTGCCGGTTATCCGTGACCTGGTTGTCGATATGAGCATCTTCTACAAGCAATACGAGAAGGTTAAGCCTTACCTGCAGAACGACACGCCGGCTCCGGCCATCGAGCGTCTGCAGTCCCCTGAAGAGCGTGAAAAGCTCGACGGTCTGTACGAGTGCATCCTGTGCGCCTGCTGCTCGACCTCGTGCCCGTCCTTCTGGTGGAACCCGGACAAGTTCCTGGGTCCAGCTGCCCTGCTGCAAGCGTACCGCTTCCTGGCAGACAGCCGTGACACCAAGACGTCCGAGCGTCTGGCTTCGCTCGATGACCCGTTCAGCGTCTTCCGCTGCCGGGGCATCATGAACTGCGTCAACGTATGTCCGAAAGGCCTGAACCCGACTAAGGCCATCGGTCACATCCGTAACATGCTGCTTTCGAGCGGCGTGTGATTCAGCTGCTGTAACCGTAGAACCGCTGTAACGAAGAGGCTGTGGCGCGGGCTTCAACCCGCGTCATGGCTATAACCAGAGCAGTAGCCACAAGCTGCAGCTCTTATTTTGAAGAAATGAGACAAGCAGGGGCATCCGGGCTGGTACCCGGACTATCAGCGTGATCCTAAGTGGCTTGTTTTGGTCGCTGCATTCGGACTTCTGCAAGTTTGCTCGGTATTGACGCCGATGGTGTTCCCCTAACCGAGGGTGACCAAGCATGCAAGAAAGCGTGATGCAGCGCATGTGGAACAGCGCCTACCTTTCAGGTGGAAACGCTGCCTATGTGGAAGAGCTTTATGAGCTCTACCTGCACGACCCTAACGCTGTGCCAGAAGAGTGGCGCACCTACTTTCAGAAGCTGCCTGCCGACGGCAGCTCTGCCACTGATGTTTCGCACTCCACAATTCGCGATCATTTCGTGCTGCTGGCAAAGAACCAGCGCCGCGCCCAACCGGTTTCCGCCGGCAGCGTGAGCAGTGAGCACGAGAAGAAGCAAGTTGAAGTGCTGCGATTGATCCAGGCCTACCGTATGCGTGGCCACCAGGCAGCCCAGCTGGACCCGCTGGGGCTGTGGCAGCGTCCTGCACCTGCAGACCTGTCGATCAATCATTACGGCTTGACCAATGCCGATCTTGATACGACCTTCCGTGCCGGCGACCTGTTCATCGGCAAAGAGGAAGCGAGCCTACGCGAAATTCACGAAGCGTTGCAGCAGACATATTGCCGCACCATCGGCGCTGAATTTACGCACATCACCGATTCCGAGCAGCGCCAGTGGTTCCAGCAGCGTCTGGAAAGCGTGCGCGGTCGTCCGACGTACTCGGCCGACATCAAGAGCCACCTGCTCGAGCGCGTCACTGCCGGTGAAGGCCTGGAAAAATACCTGGGCACCAAATACCCGGGCACCAAGCGTTTCGGTCTGGAAGGCGGCGAAAGCCTGATTCCGATGCTCGACGAACTGATCCAGCGTTCCGGTTCCTACGGTACCAAGGAAGTCGTCATCGGCATGGCCCACCGTGGCCGTCTGAACGTGCTGGTCAACACCTTCGGCAAGAACCCGCGCGAGCTGTTCGACGAGTTCGAAGGCAAGAAGAAGGTCGAGCTGGGTTCCGGTGACGTTAAATACCACCAGGGCTTCTCGTCCAACGTGATGACCGCCGGCGGTGAAGTTCACCTGGCCATGGCGTTCAACCCGTCCCACCTGGAAATCGTTTCCCCGGTGGTCGAAGGTTCGGTTCGTGCCCGTCAGGATCGTCGCAACGACCCGACCGGTGAGAAGGTTCTGCCGATCTCCATCCACGGTGACGCTGCATTCGCAGGTCAGGGCGTGGTCATGGAAACCTTCCAGATGTCGCAGACCCGCGGTTTCAAGACCGGCGGTACCGTGCACATCGTGATCAACAACCAGGTGGGTTTCACCATCAGCAACCCGCTGGACTCGCGCTCCACCGAGTACGCCACCGACGTTGCGAAGATGATCCAGGCGCCGATCCTCCATGTGAATGGTGATGATCCGGAAGCCGTGCTGTTCGTCACCCAGCTGGCCATCGACTACCGCATGCAGTTCAAGCGTGACGTGGTGATCGACCTGGTCTGCTACCGTCGTCGCGGCCACAACGAGGCCGACGAGCCAAGCGGCACCCAGCCGCTGATGTATCAGCAGATCACCAAGCAGCGCACCACCCGTGAGCTGTACGCTGATCGTCTGACCCAGGCCGGTGTAGTCGACGCAGAGCGTGTTCAGGCGAAAGTCGACGAATACCGCAACGCGCTGGACAACGGTCTGCACGTAGTGAAATCGCTGGTCAAAGAGCCGAACAAAGAGTTGTTCGTGGACTGGCGTCCGTATCTGGGCCACGCCTGGACTGCGCGTCACGACACCCGTTTCGATCTGAAGACCCTGCAGGAACTGTCCGCCAAGCTGCTGGAAATTCCGGAAGGCTTCGTGGTTCAGCGTCAGGTCGCGAAGATCTACGAAGACCGTCAGAAGATGCAAGCCGGCGGCCTGCCGATCAACTGGGGTTATGCCGAAACCATGGCGTACGCAACCCTGGCGTTCGAAGGTCACCCGATCCGCATGACCGGTCAGGACATCGGCCGCGGTACGTTCTCGCACCGTCACGCTGTGCTGCACAACCAGAAAGACGCGGGCACCTACATTCCGCTGCAGAACCTGTACGACGGTCAGCCACGCTTTGACCTGTACGACTCGTTCCTCTCGGAAGAAGCGGTACTGGCCTTCGAATACGGTTACTCGACCACCACACCAAACGCGCTGGTGATCTGGGAAGCCCAGTTCGGCGACTTCGCCAACGGTGCACAGGTCGTTATCGACCAGTTCATCACCAGCGGCGAACACAAGTGGGGCCGTCTCTGCGGTCTGACCATGCTGTTGCCGCACGGTTACGAAGGTCAGGGTCCTGAGCACAGCTCGGCACGTCTTGAGCGTTACCTGCAGCTGTGCGCCGAGCACAACATTCAGGTGTGCATGCCGACCACCCCGGCCCAGATCTACCACTTGCTGCGCCGTCAGGTGATTCGCCCGCTGCGCAAACCTCTGGTAGTGCTGACGCCGAAGTCGCTGCTGCGCCACAAGCTGGCCGTCTCGACCCTGGAAGATCTGGCTGAAGGTTCGTTCCAGACCGTGATCCCGGAAATCGATGCCCTGGACCCGAAAAAGGTCGAGCGCGTTGTTCTGTGCAGCGGCAAGGTCTACTACGACCTGCTGGAAAAACGTCGTGCCGAAGGCCGTGACGATATCGCCATCGTGCGTATCGAGCAGCTGTATCCATTCCCTGAGGACGACTTGAAAGAAGTCCTGGCGCCTTATACCAACGTCAAGCATGCCGTCTGGTGTCAGGAAGAGCCGATGAACCAGGGTGCCTGGTACTGCAGCCAGCATCACCTGCGTCGCAGCATCGGTAACCTCAACAAGTCTCTCGTACTCGAGTACGCGGGCCGTGAGGCTTCTGCTGCCCCAGCATGTGGTTACGCATCGATGCACGCCGAGCAGCAGGAAAAACTGCTGCAAGACGCGTTTACCGTTTAACGCCTTCGCGCACCTGAAACCGAATTTAAGGAACCACAGATAATGGCTATCGAGATCAAAGCCCCCACTTTCCCGGAATCGGTTGCCGATGGCACCGTTGCCACCTGGCACAAAAAACCGGGCGACGCCGTCAAACGTGACGAACTGATCGTCGACATCGAAACCGACAAGGTCGTACTGGAAGTGCTGGCTACCGCCGACGGCGTGCTGGGCGCAATCGTCAAGAACGAAGGCGACACCGTTCTGTCCGACGAAGTCCTGGGCTCCATCACTGAAGGTGGTGCTGCTGCGGCTGCTCCAGCCGCCGCTGCTGCTCCGGCCGCTGCTGCCGCTGCCCCGGCTGCTGCCGAAGGCGAAGACGATCCTGTTGCTGCTCCGGCTGCGCGCAAGCTGGCTGAAGAGAACGGCATCAACATCGCTTCCGTTGCCGGCACCGGCAAAGGCGGTCGTGTGACCAAGGAAGACGTGGTGGCTGCTGTTGCCGCGAAGAAAGCCGCTCCAGCTGCTGCACCTTCCAAGGCTGCTGCTCCAGCCGCTGCTGCTCCTGTGTTCGCCGCTGGCGACCGCGTTGAAAAACGCGTGCCGATGACTCGTCTGCGTGCCAAGGTTGCCGAGCGTCTGGTAGAAGCCCAGTCGAACATGGCGATGCTGACCACCTTCAACGAAGTCGACATGACCGAAGTCATGGCCCTGCGTTCGAAGTACAAGGATCTGTTCGAGAAGTCCCACAACGGCGTACGCCTGGGCTTCATGTCGTTCTTCGTCAAGGCGGCCACCGAAGCGCTGAAACGCTTCCCGGCAGTCAACGCTTCGATCGACGGCGCGGACATCGTCTACCACGGCTACGCCGACATCGGTGTTGCCGTTTCCAGCGACCGTGGCCTGGTTGTGCCGGTTCTGCGTAACGCCGAGCTGATGAGCCTGGCGGAAATCGAAGGCGGCATCGCCACGTTCGGCAAGAAAGCCCGTGACGGCAAACTGTCGATGGAAGAGATGACCGGCGGTACCTTCACCATCACCAACGGTGGTACCTTCGGTTCGATGATGTCGACCCCGATCGTCAACCCGCCGCAGGCAGCGATTCTGGGCATGCACAACATCATCCAGCGTCCTATGGCCATCAACGGTCAGGTCGTGATCCGTCCGATGATGTACCTGGCACTGTCCTACGATCACCGTCTGATCGATGGCAAAGAAGCTGTGACCTTCCTGGTGACCATCAAGAACCTGCTGGAAGATCCGGCTCGTCTGTTGCTGGATATCTGATAGAAGCAGCCATGCGCTGCGGGTGGCGTACCGTCGGCAACGGCGGTACGGCTCGCAGCGCGCGGCTTGAAGCTTTTCGCTAAAGAGGATTTTTTGAATGTCGCAGAAATTTGACGTAGTAGTGATCGGTGCCGGCCCTGGCGGCTATGTTGCTGCCATCAAGGCCGCGCAGCTGGGTCTCACCACTGCCTGCATCGAGAAGTACACCGACGCTGAAGGCAAACAGGCCCTCGGCGGTACTTGCCTGAACGTCGGCTGCATTCCGTCCAAGGCGCTGCTGGACAGCTCCTGGAAGTACAAGGAAGCCAAAGAGAGCTTCAACGTTCACGGTATCTCGACCGGCGAAGTCAAAATGGACGTCGCAGCGATGGTTGGCCGCAAGGCTGGCATCGTCAAGAACCTGACCGGCGGCGTTGCCACCCTGTTCAAGGCCAACGGCGTTACTTCGATCCAGGGCCACGGCAAGCTGCTGGCCGGCAAGAAAGTCGAAGTCACCAAGCCTGACGGCTCGGTTGAAGTCATCGAAGCCGAAAACGTCATCCTGGCACCAGGTTCGCGTCCGATCGACATTCCACCGGCTCCGGTCGATCAGAAAGTCATCGTCGATTCGACTGGTGCTCTGGAATTCCAATCCGTACCTAAGCGTCTGGGCGTGATCGGCGCTGGCGTGATCGGTCTGGAACTGGGTTCGGTGTGGTCGCGTCTGGGTTCCGAAGTGGTTGTCCTGGAAGCACTGGACACCTTCCTGATGGCAGCGGACACCGCTGTTTCCAAGGAAGCGCTGAAAACCCTGACCAAGCAAGGTCTGGACATCAAGCTGGGTGCTCGCGTAACCGGCTCGAAAGTGAACGGCGACGAAGTCGTGGTTAACTACACCGATGCCAACGGCGAACAGTCCATCACTTTCGACAAGCTGATCGTAGCCGTTGGTCGCCGTCCGGTGACCACTGATCTGCTGGCTGCCGACAGCGGCGTGACCCTGGACGAGCGCGGTTTCGTGCACGTTGACGATCACTGCGCCACCACCGTACCGGGCGTTTACGCCATCGGTGACGTGGTGCGCGGCATGATGCTGGCGCACAAGGCCTCGGAAGAGGGCATCATGGTTGTCGAGCGCATCAAGGGCCACAAGGCTCAGATGAACTATGACCTGATCCCTTCGGTTATTTATACTCACCCGGAAATCGCGTGGGTAGGCAAAACCGAGCAGGCCTTGAAAGCCGAAGGCGTTGAAGTTAACGTCGGCACCTTCCCGTTCGCCGCTTCCGGCCGTGCCATGGCCGCCAACGATACCGGTGGTTTCGTCAAGGTCATCGCTGATGCCAAGACCGACCGCGTATTGGGCGTGCACGTGATTGGCCCGAGCGCTGCAGAACTGGTTCAGCAGGGCGCGATCGGTATGGAATTCGGCACCAGCGCTGAAGACCTGGGCATGATGGTTTTCTCCCATCCGACCCTGTCTGAAGCCTTGCACGAAGCTGCTCTGGCTGTGAATGGCGGCGCCATCCACATTGCCAACCGCAAGAAGCGTTAAGACACACAATAAGAAACCACGGCGGTAACGGCCCGTCGTGAGCCTTGCGAGCAAGTCTCACCGCGGAATGTCCGCTGGACGCAGTCTTGCGTAGCTGCACCGGGTATCCGGAAAGGCTACGCAAGCAGCAGTCACAGGTGGCGCGGCACTCATCAAGAGCGCAGCGCCGAATGCGCAGTACCTAACGAAGACGGTAAAAAGCATGAATCTTCACGAGTATCAGGGTAAGCAGCTGTTCGCTGAATACGGCCTGCCAGTTTCCACTGGTTACGCAGTAGACACCCCGGAAGCAGCAGCAGAAGCTTGCGACAAAATCGGCGGCAGCGAGTGGGTTGTCAAAGCCCAGGTCCACGCCGGTGGTCGCGGTAAAGCGGGCGGCGTCAAGCTGGTTCGCAACAAAGAAGACGCCAAGGCCTTCGCACAGCAGTGGCTGGGCAAGCGTCTGGTGACTTACCAGACTGACGCCAATGGTCAGCCAGTCACCAAGATCCTGGTTGAATCGTGCACTGATATCGCTAAAGAGCTGTACCTGGGCGCTGTCGTTGACCGTTCGAGCCGTCGCATCGTGTTCATGGCTTCCACCGAAGGTGGCGTGGACATCGAGAAAATCGCTCACGACACTCCAGAAAAGATTCTGAAGGCCACTATCGATCCACTGGTTGGCGCTCAGCCATTCCAGGGTCGCGAGCTGGCGTTCCAACTGGGTCTGGAAGGCAAGCAAGTTGCCCAGTTCGCCAAGATCTTCGTGGGTCTGGCCAAACTGTTCCAGGATCACGATCTGGCCCTGCTGGAAGTGAACCCGCTGGTGATCAAGGCTGACGGCGATCTGCACTGCCTGGACGCCAAGATCAACATCGACGCCAACGCCATGTACCGTCAGCCTAAGCTGAAGACTTTCCACGATCCGTCGCAAGACGATCCGCGCGAAGCGCACGCTGCCAAGTTCGAACTGAACTACGTAGCCCTGGAAGGCAACATCGGCTGCATGGTCAACGGTGCCGGCCTGGCCATGGGTACCATGGACATCGTCAACCTGCACGGCGGCAAGCCAGCCAACTTCCTCGACGTAGGTGGTGGTGCTACCAAAGAGCGCGTGACCGAAGCCTTCAAGATCATCCTGTCCGACACCAACGTCGCTGCAGTACTGGTCAACATCTTCGGCGGCATCGTTCGCTGCGACATGATTGCCGAAGGCATCATTGGCGCTGTGAAAGAAGTCGGCGTGAAAATCCCGGTTGTTGTTCGCCTTGAAGGCAACAACGCTGAGCTGGGCGCTAAAGTACTGGCAGAAAGCGGTTTGAACATCATCGCTGCTACCAGCCTGACCGACGCTGCTCAACAAGTTGTCAAAGCTGCGGAGGGCAAATAATGAGCGTCCTGATCAATAAAGACACCAAAGTTATCTGCCAGGGTATTACCGGTTCGCAAGGTAGTTTCCACACCCAGCAAGCCATCGAATACGGCACCAAGATGGTTGGTGGCGTAACTCCGGGCAAAGGCGGCACCGAGCACCTGGGTCTGCCAGTGTTCAACACCGTCAAAGACGCAGTAGCTGCCACTGGCGCTACCGCCAGCGTGATCTACGTTCCGGCTCCTTTCTGCAAGGATTCGATCCTGGAAGCTGCTTTCGGCGGCATCAAGCTGATCGTCTGCATCACCGAAGGCATTCCTACCCTGGACATGCTGGACGCCAAAGTTAAGTGCGACGAGCTGGGTGTTACCCTGATCGGCCCTAACTGCCCAGGCGTGATCACCCCAGGCGAATGCAAGATCGGCATCATGCCAGGTCACATTCACTTGCCAGGCAAGGTCGGTATCGTTTCGCGTTCCGGCACCCTGACCTACGAAGCTGTGAAGCAGACCACTGACGCCGGTTTCGGTCAGTCGACTTGCGTCGGCATCGGTGGTGACCCGATCCCGGGTTCGAACTTCATCGACATCCTGAAGCTGTTCCAGGAAGACCCGAAGACCGAAGCGATCGTGATGATCGGCGAGATCGGCGGTTCGGCTGAAGAAGAAGCGGCTGCCTACATCAAGGCACACGTGACCAAGCCGGTTGTTTCCTACATCGCTGGTGTGACTGCTCCTCCGGGCAAGCGCATGGGCCATGCTGGCGCAATCATCTCTGGCGGCAAAGGCACTGCAGACGAGAAATTCGCTGCGCTGCAAGACGCAGGCGTAAAAACCGTGCGTTCGCTGGCAGACATCGGCAAGGCCCTGGCCGAGCTGACCGGTTGGGCTGTCAAGTAAGCCTCGTGCTTGACTGACGCTTCACCAGACAAAGGCCACCTTCGGGTGGCCTTTGTTGTTTCTGGCATATGGGTATTTGAGTGGATTTTTGTGGCGAGGAAGCTTGCTCCCGCTGGGCTGCGAAGCAGCCCCAATACAATCTCCAGGTTCATGAGGGTTTACTGGGTTTGCGCCTGCTGCGCAGTCGAGCGGGAGCAAGCTCCCTCGCCACAGGGTTGTGGTTAGGAAAAATAGATGCGTAAACGCGACACAGACACGTCGTGTATCGGATAGTTCGCCCTCAAACAGTGCGTTTGTCAGACAAATTCGTTAGGCTAGCAGCCATTTTTGCGTCTGCCGCCCACAAGGCATGCAACGCGCTAAACGGGTCAGCCCCATACGGACTGACAGCATTTCCCTAACCCCACAGGGAAATCCCCCTCTAAATTCCGATTCAGTAGTGTGGTATTTCCTTAATGAAAGTTTTGAAAGGTCAGGACATCCTGGCACTGGGCTTCATGACATTTGCCCTGTTTGTCGGGGCCGGCAACATCATTTTCCCGCCTATCGTCGGTTTGCAGTCCGGACCTAACGTCTGGATGGCGGCGCTGGGCTTCCTGATCACGGCGGTCGGTCTGCCGGTGATCACCGTCGTCGCCCTGGCCAAGGTCGGTGGTGCGATGGATGCGCTGAGCAGCCCGATCGGCAAGATCGCCGGTGGTGTGCTCGCCGCGGCCTGCTACCTGGCGGTCGGCCCGCTGTTCGCCACTCCGCGAACCGCGACCGTGTCGTTCGAAGTGGGTCTGGCGCCGCTGACCGGCGAAAGCCCGCTGGCACTGTTCCTCTACAGCTCGGTGTACTTCCTGCTGGTGTTCTTCATTTCGCTGTACCCGGGTCGCCTGCTCGATACCGTGGGGCGTTTCCTCGCACCGCTGAAGATCATCGCCCTGGCCGTCCTCGGCATTGCCGCATTCGCGCTGCCGGCCGGTGACATCGGTGTCGCCACCCCGGAATACGTTGCCGCACCGTTTTCTCAAGGTTTCATCAATGGTTACCTGACCATGGACACCTTGGGCGCTCTGGTATTCGGCATCGTTATCGTCAACGCGATCCGCTCCCGTGGCGTCGAGTCGCCTGCGCTGATCACCCGTTACGCGATCATTGCCGGCCTCATCGCCGGTGTCGGTCTGGCGCTGGTGTACATCAGCCTGTTCCGCCTCGGTTCCGGCAGCCATGAGGTCGCGGTCGGTGCCAGCAACGGCGCGGCGGTGCTGCATGCATACGTGCAACACACCTTCGGTTCGCTGGGCAGCGGTTTCCTCGCGGTGCTGATCTCGCTGGCGTGCCTGGTGACGGCGGTCGGTCTGACCTGCGCCTGCGCCGAATACTTCAGCCGCGTACTGCCATTGTCGTACAAGACCCTGGTGATCATCCTGGCCGCGTTTTCGCTGCTGGTGTCCAACCTGGGCCTGACCAAGCTGATCGCGTTCTCGATCCCGGTGCTGACCGCGATCTACCCGCCATGCATCGTTCTGGTAGCTCTGAGCTTCTGCAAGGACTTCTGGCATGAACACGGTCGGATCCTCGGCCCGGTGATGCTGGTGTCGTTCCTGTTCGGCACCATCGACGCGCTCAAGGGCGCCGGTCTGGCTGACTGGATGCCGTCGCAGCTGTCGCACCTGCCGCTGAGCGAGCAGGGTCTGGCGTGGCTGGTGCCATGCGTGATGACCCTGGTGGTCGCCGTGGTCTGCGATCGCCTGCTGGGCAAGCGCAGCGAAGCCGTTGCCTGACGTTGTCTGACCCGCCACAAACGGGTCTTCAGCGCTTAAACAGAAATGCCCCGTATCAATCGATACGGGGCATTTTTTATGGATGTCAGGCAGTGTCTTTTTCCTTGAACCAGCGTCGAAGCACTGCATCGATTTTATGTAGGAGTGAGCCTGCTCGCGATGGCGTCGTGTCTGTCAGATCAATGCCGGATGTGCCACCGGATCGCGAGCAGGCTCACTCCTACAGGTAATGCATTCACATTTCACAGGAAAACGAATGTCGTTCATCCAAGCCAACCTGATCCACCTGCTGGCCGCGCTCTGGTTTGTCATCTGCTGGGGCGGCTACACCCGTTATGCGTCGTGGAAGGCCCGCGACACCGCGTGCCTCGCCAGCGTGCTGCACCTGTATCGCGAAGACTGGATGCGCCGCATGCTGCTGCGTGACAACCGTATCGCCGACGCCAGCGTGATCGGCAACCTGGAGCGCAACGCCTCGTTCTTCGCCTCCAGCACCCTGATCATCCTCGCCGGCATTCTCACCGTACTGGGGGCGTCCGAGCGCGCCGTGTCGTTGCTGGCGGATATCCCGATGGTGCAGCAGGCATCGCAGGGTATGTCGGAGATCAAGTTGCTGTGCCTGGCGCTGGTGTTCGTCTATGCGTTTTTTACGTTCAGCTGGTGCATGCGTCAGTACAACTTTGCCGCAGTACTGGTCGGCTCGGCGCCGATGATTGGTGAGCGACAGGTTTCCGAGCAGGAACGCAAGGCCTTCGCCCTGCGGGCGGCGCGAGTGATTTCGATGGCGGCCAACCAGTTCAACTTCGGCCTGCGCTCTTATTACTTCGGCATGAGCATGCTGGCATGGTTTGTCAGCCCATGGCTGTTCATGTTGATGAGTGCCGGGGTGGTCATCGTGTTGTACCGCCGCGAGTTTCATTCCGACGTGCTTGATGTGATGGTCTATACCCCTACAGAGGCGCCATTGCCCGAAACCAATAAAGAGGCCGTTTAATGAGTATTCCGTTCTGGTGTGTGTTTATCAGTGCATTGTTGATTTACATCGCGCGTATGCCGGTGGGCAAGGCCATGAAAGAGCAGGGTGGTTACAACAACCATCTACCGCGCCAACAGCAGGCGCAACTCACTGGCTACGGCGCGCGGGCGCTGGCGGCGCACCAGAACTGCATCGAAGCGTTCATTCTGTTTGCCGTCGGCGTGCTGATGGCGCACACCACACAAACACAAGGCTGGTTGATCGATGCCCTGGCGATCATCTTTGTGATCGCGCGAATTCTTTACGTGTGGTTGTACCTGGCGGATAAACCATCCCTGCGCAGCCTGGTGTGGCTGGTCGGCCTGATCTGCAGTTTGTTGCTAATGATTAGTCCGACTTTTAGAACTGTTTTGCTCTAACACAGCCTATAAACCAAGGCTGACAAAAAATCACAGGCAAAAGAAAACCCGCACTTGGCGGGTTTTCTTTTTCTGCATCAAGTCGCAATTATTGCTTCTTGGCAGCTTCTTCCTGAGCAGCTTGATTCGATTCAGCCTGAGCTTTGGCAGCTTCGGCGTTTTCTTTTGCTGCGTCGTTCACTTTATCCTGAGCTTTGTTCATGTCTTGCTGAGCTTGCTCAGCATGTTGGTTGGCATCTTGAGCTTTGTCCTCGGATTTTTTATCGCAGGCAGCGAGACCGAGGGAAGCGGTCAACATCAAGGCAATAGCTAAAGTCTTACGCATGGGGTGTTTCTCCTTATGGAAAATAACTACTGGCCTTAAGAGCACTGGCCCAAAGGTTAAGTTCCTCATTTCGTTCAGATATATAAGTTTGTTTTTTAGTGGAACTTTTGCGGCATTTCCTACTACTGGCAAAAGGCTCTAACGCGAGTAATTATCAAATGGCTGAAAACCCCGTTTTTGAGCGCGCAACACGCTTTCTCTCGGCCCTGCGCCATTGTCAGGTGCTCGGTCTGACGGTTCACAGCGCCAGCAGCGAAGGGCTGACGGTGAGGCTGCCGTACAGCGCGCAAATCGTCGGCAACCCGCAGACCGGGGTCATCCACGGCGGAGCCATTACCTCGCTGATGGACACCGCGTGCGGCATGTCCACGCTGTGCGTGCTACCGGAATTCGAAGTCTGCCCGACCCTGGACCTGCGCATCGACTACATGCACGCCGCCGAACCAAACAAGGATGTCTATGGCTTTGCCCAGTGTTATCGAGTCACCACCGATGTGATCTTCGCCCGCGGCTTTGCCTATCAGGACGATCCGCAGCAGCCGATCGCCCATGTCGTCGGCACCTTCATGCGCATGGGCAAGGGTCTGAAAGGCACTCAGGGATTTGCCGGCAAGGTCAAAGGAGAGAATCGATGAGCGATGACTGGAAGCAACAGCTGCTGCAGGCTCACGCTCAGGGTGATTACGCGCCGCTGCTGCAACTGATTCCTTATGCAGGATTGATCGGCGTCGAATGCTCGCGAGTCGGCGATGAATTGCTGTTCAAGCTGCCGGCGAACAAGGACAACATTGGTAACCCTTTATTGCCGGCGATCCATGGCGGGGTGATTGCCGGGTTCATGGAGCTGGCAGCCGCGTTGCATTTGCTGATCTTCACCGGTTCGCCCGGGGTGCCGAAGATTATCGACTTCTCCCTGGATTACCTGCGTGCCGGGCAGTTTCGTGACACCTGGGCCAAGTGTCAGGTCTGTCGCCAGGGCCGGCGCGTGGCCAACGTCGCCATCACGGCCTGGCAAAGTACCGAGAGCGAACCGATTGCCACCGCCCGTGCACATTTCAAAATTGATGAGCCCTTGAAATCCTGAACGCTGCCCCCAACTCAGTGAACAACCCGCCGCCGACCCTTTGGGTCGTGGCCACTGCCATCTGATTGGAGTTTGATGACCATGAGTGTGGAAACTCAAAAGGAAACCCTGGGCTTCCAGACCGAGGTAAAGCAGCTGCTGCACCTCATGATCCATTCGCTGTATTCCAACAAGGAAATCTTCCTTCGCGAATTGATCTCGAACGCCTCTGACGCTGTCGACAAGCTGCGCTTCGAAGCCCTGGCCAAGCCTGAGTTGCTCGAAGGTGGCGCTGAACTGAAAATCCGTGTGAGCTTCGACAAGGACGCCAAGACCGTCACCCTCGAAGACAACGGTATCGGCATGAACCGTGACGATGTGATCACCCACCTGGGGACCATCGCCAAGTCGGGCACCGCCGATTTCATGAAGAATCTCTCGGGCGATCAGAAGAAAGACTCGCACCTGATCGGCCAGTTCGGTGTCGGCTTCTACTCGGCCTTCATCGTGGCTGACAAAGTCGACGTGTACAGCCGTCGCGCCGGCACTCCTGCCAGCGAAGGCGTGCACTGGTCGTCGAAAGGCGAGGGCGAGTTCGAAGTCGCCACCATCGACAAGCCAGAGCGCGGCACCCGCATCGTCCTGCACCTGAAATCCGCTGAAGACGAGTTCGCCGACGGCTGGCGTCTGCGCAACATCATCAAGAAATACTCCGACCACATCGCGCTGCCGATCGAGTTGCCGAAAGAAGTCACTGCCGCTGAAGGCGAAGAGCAGCCTGCCGTTGAATGGGAAACCGTCAACCGCGCCAGCGCCCTGTGGACCCGTCCGCGCACTGAAGTGAAGGACGAGGAATACCAGGAGTTCTACAAGCACATCGCTCACGACTTCGAAAATCCGCTGGCCTGGAGCCACAACAAGGTCGAAGGCAAGCTTGAGTACAGCTCGCTGCTGTACGTGCCGGCCCGCGCGCCGTTCGATCCGTACCAGCGTGAAGCGCCGAAAGGCCTGAAGCTGTACGTGCAGCGCGTGTTCGTGATGGATCAGGCCGAGTCGTTCCTGCCGCTGTACCTGCGCTTCATCAAGGGTGTGGTCGATTCCAACGACCTGTCGCTGAACGTGTCGCGGGAAATCCTGCAGAAAGACCCGATCATCGACTCGATGAAGTCGGCGCTGACCAAGCGCGTGCTGGACATGCTCGAAAAACTGGCGAAAAACGAACCTGAGCAATACAAGGGTTTCTGGAAAAACTTCGGTCAGGTCATGAAAGAAGGCCCGGCAGAAGATTTCGCCAACAAGGAAAAAATTGCCGGTCTGCTGCGTTTCGCATCGACCCAGGGTGACGACGGCGAGCAGGTCGTTGGTCTGGCTGACTACCTGGCGCGCGCCAAGGAAGGTCAGGACAAGATCTACTACCTCACCGGCGAAACCTACGCGCAGGTCAAGAACAGCCCGCACCTGGAAGTCTTCCGCAAGAAAGGCATCGAAGTGCTGCTGCTGACCGACCGTATCGACGAGTGGCTGATGAGCTACCTCAGCGAATTCGACGGCAAGACCTTTGTCGACGTGGCGCGCGGTGATCTCGATCTGGGCAATCTGGACTCGGAAGAGGACAAGAAAGCCGCAGAAGAAGTTGCCAAGTCCAAAGAAGGTCTGGTCGAGCGCCTGAAAACCGCGCTGGGTGATTCCGTTGCCGAGGTTCGCGTCTCTCACCGTCTGACCGACTCGCCAGCCATCCTGGCCATCGGCGAACAGGACCTGGGCCTGCAAATGCGCCAGATCCTCGAAGCCAGCGGGCAGAAAGTGCCGGAGTCGAAGCCGATTTTCGAATTCAACCCGAGCCACCCGCTGATCGAGAAACTCGACGGCGAGCAGAACGAAGGGCGTTTTGGCGACCTGTCGCACATCCTCTTCGATCAGGCCGCCCTGGCGGCTGGCGAAAGCTTGAAAGACCCGGCCGCTTACGTGACCCGTCTGAACAAGCTGCTGGTTGAACTGTCAGCTTGATCACGTTGTAGAAAAACCCGCTTCGGCGGGTTTTTTCATTCTGGTGTTTAACCTTCAGGAGTCAGAAATGAGCCAAGTCACTGTACGTTCCGTGGTCTATCAGATCGACGGCCAGCCCTATGAAGGTCGTGTGGCGTTCGACGCCGAGCACAAGGGTGCGCGCCCGGGCCTGTTGATGGCGCCGAACTGGATGGGCGTCAGCGCCGGTGCCGAGGAAATCGCCAAGTCGGTCGCGGCCAAGGGCTACGTGGTGTTGATTGCTGACGTGTACGGCCAGGCGGTACGTCCGCAGAACGGCGATCAGGCCGGCGCGGCGATGATGCCACTGAAAAACGACCGTGCACTGCTGCGCAAGCGCATGCAGGCCGCGTTCGAGCAGTTGCAGAAGCAGGGTGAGGCGGCAGTCGATACATCGAAGCTTGCGGTGTTCGGTTTCTGCTTTGGTGGTTGCTGTGCGCTGGATCTGGCGCGTACCGGTGCACCGGTGAAGGCGGCGGTGTCGTTCCACGGCACACTGGACTCGCCGAACCCGGCGGATGCCAAGAACATCAAGGGTTCAGTGCTGGTATTGCACGGCGCTTCCGATCCGTTGGTGCCGAAAGAGCAATTGCCGGCGTTTGAGGATGAGATGAACGCGGCGAATGTCGATTGGCAGTTGCTCAGCTACGGCGGTGCCGTGCATTCGTTCACCGATCCGCATGCCAACGTGCCGGGCAAGATGATGTACGACGCGAAGACCGCCAAGCGTGCGTTCAAGTCGATGCATGACTTGCTGGAAGAAGTGTTCAAAGGCTGATTGTGCAGTCAGGTATTGACTCGATCGGTGCCTGATCCGGCCTCATCGCTGGCAAGCCAGCTCCCACAGTGTTCGATTCGTTTGCTGGATATTTGTCCGGCGCTAAACCTGTGGGAGCTGGCTTGCCAGCGATGGCTGACTAACAGGCGACACAGAGCTAAGGCAATTCGATACGCTCGACTTCCCCCGGCACTGTCGGCCAATCCCCGGCCGCCCATTTGCGCCGTGCCTCATCGATCGCTGCCGGATCGCTCGCGACAAAATTCCAGTTGATCCGCCGTGGCCCGTCCAGCGGTGCGCCGCCAAACACCACGGCGTGCACATCACTTTCGGCAAACAGGCTCAGCTCTTCCCCGGCCGGCAATACCGCCAGCGCATGGGGTTCGAGGGGTTCGCCATTCAACTGCGCATCGCCACTCAACACATAAACCGCACGTTCTGCGTGCTCGGTCGGGATCAGCAAGGTGGTCGCGGTTTGCATCTTCACTTCGGCGTACAACGTAGGAGAAAGCACCGGCACCGGCGATTCCAGGCAAAAGCCTGACCCGGCGATCATCCGGATCTGCACACCAAGGTTATCGCTGACCGGCAAGGTTGCCGCCGGGTGATGGCTGTAATGCCCCGGGCCTTGCTCGTGATCCTTGGGCGAAGCCAGCCAGATCTGCAGCCCGTGCATGGTGAAGCTTTGTTCCCATAGCGACTCGGGCGTGCGCTCGACGTGAGCAATCGCACTGCCGGCGGTCATCCAGCTGACATCGCCGGCGCTGACCACCTGATCGGAGCCGAGGCTGTCTTTGTGCTGGATCTGTCCTTCGAACAGGTAGGTCAGGGTCGACAGACCAATGTGCGGATGCTGTCGGATGTTCATGCCTTTGCCCGTCGGATAAACCGTTTCGAGCATGTGGTCGAAAAACACGAAAGGCCCGACGCTGCGGCATTTGGCTGACGGCAGCGGACGCAGGATCGGCTGGCCTTCGACGTCTTCGGCGCGCGGGCGGATGATCAGTGGTTGCGTATCCATGGTGCATTCCAGGCTGAGCGGGTGATGCCAGAAGCATAACCCGCCGCTGGCACGGGAGTGCTACTGGCTATCGAAGCCTTGTGGGGCGTGGGTTTCGATGCTGACGTCGGTGGTGGTCATCAGTTTGTGGATCGGGCAGCGATCGGCCACGCGCAGCAGTTCTTCGCGTTGCGCGTCGGTCAGCACGCCCTTGAGCGTCAGGGTGACGTGCAGCACGTATTTACCTTTCTGCTCTTCACTGTTGTCGCGTTTGACCTCGACCCCCACGCCGGTCAGCGGGATGTCTTTCTTTTTTGCGTACATCTTCAAGGTCAGGGCCTTGCAGGCGCCAAGGGCCGCGTCGAAGTAATCGTGCGGCTCTGGGGCCGAGCCCTCACCGCCGGCAGACTTCGGCACGTCGGCAAACAATTCGTGGTCATCGATCTTTACGGTGTGACGAAAACCTTCGGCGGAGACGGTATTGACGGTAACAGTCATGGCAACCTCACTGGCAGTAGGAAAAGTCGTGCGATCAAAAAAGACCTTGCAGTTATAGAGCATTCCTACGGAGGCGCGTTCCACTTTCCTGCAGATGAACCCTTATGATCGGCTCAGGGTCTAGGCTATGCCTACCTGCCGGAGATTACTTGTGCCCTTGTTTCGTTTGAGTCTTGCCTGCCTGCTGGCATTTGCCGGTAGCGCCAGCGCCCGGGATTACACCTACAGCGATGCGCACCTGCACTACGTGGATTTTTTCCAGGAAACCGCCGGCATGGCGAAATTGCTCACGGCCATGCAGGACAATTCCATCGACCATGTGATGATTTCCGGGATTCCCGTGGCGAAGAAATGGCACGAGGACGAACCCAAACGTCCGCGCTATTACGCCGGCGATGATGCCGATGCCTACTGGTACAGCGCCACTGACGTGATCGTCGCTGATGCCGTGCTGAAACTGACACCGGAGCAGCGTCTGCACTTTCATCCATTCCTCTCGGGCTTCAACCCCAACGACAAGAACTCCGCCGCACACATCCAGCGCATGCTCGATCTGTATCCGGGGCTGTGGCAGGGCATTGGCGAAGTGTTTACCCGCCATGATGACCTGACGGCGTTGACCGCCGGAGACACGCCGCGGGCCAATAATGAGGCGATGACCCGCATCTATCACCTTGCAGC
Organism: Pseudomonas sp. HOU2; assembly: GCF_040729435.1. Lineage (NCBI taxonomy): Bacteria > Pseudomonadati > Pseudomonadota > Gammaproteobacteria > Pseudomonadales > Pseudomonadaceae > Pseudomonas > Pseudomonas sp. HOU2. Next base: position 5,156,254 of record NZ_CP160398.1, read on the forward strand.
GGAAAATGATTTGCCGGTGATGCTGCATTCCAACATCACCTCCAAGCGTGAGAAGAATCCGCTGTACCTGAAAGAAGTCGAGGAACCGCTGCGTAATCACCCGCACACGCGGTTCATCTGGGCTCACGCGGGCACCAGCGCGGAGATCCATCGGCACCAGACGCATTTGAAATTTCTTCTGCCCACCGTCAGCCGGATGCTGGAGGCTTATCCAAATCTGTTCATCGATCTGTCCTGGAGCATGCTCACACCGTATCTGCTCGACGAGCAGGGCAAGCCGCGCGCGGAATGGCTGGCATTGGTGGAGAAATACCCTGAGCGCTTTATGGTGGGTTCGGATGTTGTAGGCCGATTCAACAAGCTCGGTGAGGAAATGCGCAGTTTCACGCCGTTCCTTGATGCCTTGCCCGAAGACGTCGCGATTAAAGTCGCCCGGGATAACTTCTTGGCGATATTGCCGCGAACAGCAGCAAAGTCCGGGAAACCGCGCTGAATCGATAATGCCAAGGGTTCGAAGTATCAAGGCCTTTTGATATCACCTTTTCGTCTTACGCAAATTGTCTGCGGGCCGATACCTTCTAAAGCAACCAGCTGCAGGGTTGATGCAGCGCTTTTGGAAGGAGCCAGAGTAATGAGTATCCGCAGTCTCAATATCGCGCCGCGTGCCGGCCTGGGTTTTGGTGTGTTGGCGCTGATGGTGTTTGCCCTGGGGGCGTTCGCCCTGCTGCAAATGTCGAACATGCGCGCCCAGTCTGATGAGGTCGACAACAACTGGCTGCCGAGCGTGATGGCGGTGGGCGAGATGAGTCAGGACATGCTGCGCCTGCGTGCGCTGACCATGCGCCTGCTGCTCAATCGTGACCCACAGGCGCTGGCGCAGAATGTCGCCAAGCTCAACGAATTGCGGGGTGTGCTCAGTGAAGCGCAGCAACGCTATGACGTGCTGATTGTGCTGCCCGAAGAGCGCAGGTTGTTCGACCGCTTCAAGGTCGCCGAGCACAAGTATCTGGAGTTTCAGGCGCAGGTCATGCAGTTGTCGGCGCAGAACCGGGTGGAGGAGGCTGCCGCCATCCTCAATGGTGAGATGAGCCCGTTAGCCGATGACATGGCCGTCACCCTCAAGGAACTGGTCGAACTGAACAAGCACAACGCCAACCTCGCCACCGAAGCCGCGCGACTGGTGTTTATCAATTCGCGGGTGTGGGTGGGGGTAATGATCGGCATCACCGCGCTGATCACCATCGGTCTGGCATTGCTGTTGACCCGCAGCATCGTCCTGCCGCTGGCGCAATCGCTGGGCGTGGCGGAGGTGGTGGCCGGTGGTGATCTGACCGGCGATATCCGTATTTCCGGCAAGGATGAGCCGGCGCGGCTGCTGCAGGCGCTGAAAAGCATGCAGCACAATCTGCGCGACACCATCCGCCAGATATCCGACTCATCCAGCCAGTTGGCGTCCGCTTCCGAAGAACTCAGTTGCGTTACCGAAGACGCCACGCGCGGGCTGCATCAGCAAAGTCTTGAGATCGAACAAGCCGCCACAGCGGTCAATCAGATGACCGCTGCCGTGGAAGAGGTGGCGAGCAACGCCGTGGCTACCTCCGAGGCGTCCCGCGAGTCTGACCGCATTGCCCAGCATGGGCGTGAGCAGGTCAAGCAGACCGTGGTTTCAATCGAATCGCTGGCGCAGGATGTCACCGCCAATGCAGCGCAGGTGGAGGAGCTGGCGCAAAAGGTTCACGGCATCAGCAAGGTGCTCGACGTGATCCGCTCGATTGCCGAGCAGACCAATCTGCTGGCGCTGAACGCGGCGATCGAGGCGGCGCGGGCCGGGGATGCCGGTCGTGGCTTTGCGGTGGTGGCCGATGAAGTACGGGCGCTGGCTCATCGCACACAGCAGTCGACCCAGGAAATCGAGCAGATGATCGGTGGCATTCAGCAGGGCACCGATTCGGCGGTGAGTTCAATGCAGCAGAGCAACATCCGTGCGCATTCGACGCTGGAACTGGCCAAGGCGGCAGGCGTGGCGCTGGAGGAAATCGCTTCGGCGTTCACCTTGATCAACGAGCGCAACCTGGTGATCGCCAGTGCCTCGGAGGAGCAGGCAGCGGTGGCGCGGGAGGTGGATCGTAATCTGATGAATATCCGTGACCTGGTAACGCAGACCTCGGCGGGGGCGAATCAGACCAGTGCGGCCAGCCAGGAGTTGTCGCGGCTGGCGGTGGATTTGAACAATATGGTGGCCAAATTCTCGGTCTGAACCTGTCCCTGTAGGAGCTGCGGCACGCTGCGATCTTTTGATCTTGAAGCAGAATCAACAGATCGCAGCGTGCCGCAGCTCCTACAGGGGGAAGGAATTGCAGGCACAAAAAAGCCCCGCATCTGCGGGGCTTTTCGGTGTAGCGCGGATCAGCTGCCTTTAACGGTTTTGCCGTTGACCGTACCGTCCTGGAGCATGATGTTGTACTCCTTGCCGTCGGTTTCAACCTGTTGCAGGCGGACCAGCAGGTAATCCCAGTCCTTGGCGAACCACAGCACAGTGATGCGCTTGCTTTGTGTCGGGTCGCGCACGCGCTCGACCTTGATTGCATCGATCTTGCCGGCCTTGGTGTCGACTTTCTCGGCACCCAGTACGCGGAAATCGTAAGTATCGACTTCACCGTCGTCGACCACCTGATAGCTCATGGTCTTCTTGCCGGCGGCGACGTCATGCTGCAACGCCAGTTGGTAGGTCGACTTGTCGACCATGCCACGGTTCAGCGGGATCTTCACCGCGTCGCCACGGTCGGTGCCGGTGACCATCTTGCTGTTCCAGTCGAAGTCCAGATCAGCCTTTTTCGCTTTGCCCAGACCGCCACGTTCGAAGTGGTAGGACTGTGGCAACAGGGTATCCTTGTCCAGGGTCAGGGTGCTTTCTTCGGTCAGGCTGGCGATCATCATCGACGCCTTGAAGCTGAGTTTCCAGACGCCGTTGGCTTCCTTGGTCAGGCTGCGTTCGGCGGTGCCGCTCATGGGCAACTGTTTCCAGTCGGCGGTGTAGCTGGCGGAGAACGGTTGAAGGTCTGCCGCCTGCGCGAATGGCAGGGCGAGCAGAGCGCAAGCGAAGAGCAGGGCGCGACGCATAAAATCTCCTAGTGTCGAATCAAGTGGCCGCTGGCCGCGAGTAACTGGCCATCCAGTAAAGCACCTTGTTCGCCGAGTGCCAGTCGGCCTTCGGCAAACCAGCGTATAGCCATCGGGTAGATCAGGTGTTCCTGGACATGCACTCGCTGCGCAAGTGTCTGCGGCGTGTCGTGCAACTCTACCGGTATTACTGCCTGTACGACCAGTGGTCCACCATCGAGTTCCTCGGTGACGAAGTGCACGGAGCAGCCGTGCTCGGCGTCGCCGGCCTCCAGCGCGCGCTGATGAGTGTGTAACCCTTTGTATTTGGGCAGCAGCGACGGGTGGATATTGAGCAGGCGACCCTGGTAATGACGCACGAAGTCAGCGCTGAGAATGCGCATGAAGCCGGCCAGTACCACGAGTTTCGGTTTGAATTCGTCGATCAGTTCGATCAGGGCAGCATCGAAGGCCTCGCGACCTTCGAAAGCCTTGTGATCCAGCGAGCGGGTGGCGATACCCGCGTCACTGGCGCGTTGCAGGCCATAGGCGTCGGCGCGGTTGGAAATCACCGCAGCGATGCGGACCGGGCTGTCGCCGGTCCGCGTGCTGTCGATCAGAGCCTGCAAGTTACTGCCGGTGCCGGACAACAGCACCACGACATCACAGGTTGCGGACATTAATGAGCCTTAAGGTTCTGCAGGTCAACCTGGGCAGCGCCTTCAGCAGCGGCAGCGATCTTGCCGATGACCCAAGGCTGCTCGCCGGCATCACGCAGGGTGTTCAGGGCCACTTCAACGTGCTCCTGAGCCACGCAGATCACCATGCCGACGCCGCAGTTCAGTACGCGGTGCATTTCGGTCTCGTCGACGTTGCCTTTCTCTTGCAGCCAGTCGAAGACTGCTGGGCGAGTCCAGCTGGCCACGTCAACCACGGCCTGAGCGCCTTTTGGCAGAACGCGCGGGATGTTGTCCAGCAGACCGCCACCGGTGATGTGGGCCATGGCCTTGACCGCGCCGGTGTCCTTGATCAGCTTGAGCAGCGGCTTCACGTAGATGCGGGTCGGGGCCATCAGCAGGTCGGTCAGCGGTTTGCCGTCGAGCTGAACGGTTTCGATGTCGGCACCGGACACTTCGATGATCTTGCGGATCAGCGAGTAGCCGTTGGAGTGCGGGCCGGACGATGGCAGGGCGATCAGCGCGTCACCGGTGGCGACTTTCGAGCCGTCGATGATTTCGGCTTTTTCCACGACGCCGACGCAGAAGCCGGCCAGGTCGTAGTCTTCGCCTTCATACATGCCAGGCATTTCAGCGGTTTCGCCGCCGACCAGGGAGCAGCCAGCCAGTTCGCAGCCTGCCCCGATACCGGTGACGACGGTGGCGGCCACGTCAACGTTCAGCTTGCCGGTGGCGTAGTAGTCGAGGAAGAACAGCGGTTCAGCGCCGCACACCACCAGATCGTTGACGCACATGGCGACCAGGTCCTGGCCGATGCTGTCGTGCTTGTTCAGGTTCAGCGCCAGGCGCAGCTTGGTGCCGACGCCGTCGGTGCCGGAAACCAGCACTGGCTGCTTGTAGCCGGCCGGGATTTCGCAGAGGGCGCCGAAACCGCCCAGACCGCCCATGACTTCCGGGCGCGCAGTGCGCTTGGCGACGCTCTTGATGCGTTCGACCAATGCTTCACCGGCGTCGATGTCTACACCGGCGTCCTTGTAGCTCAGGGAGGGTTGCTTGCTCATGATCCAGGCCTTTAGGGGAGGGGATTCAGGGGTAACGACCGAGTTCAGCGGGAACATCGAAATCGAGGGGGCGATGGCCTCACGCGAATTTCGGGGTGCCCGGCTGTTGCCGGTCTGCGAAGGCGCGCGATTTTATCAGGCTTGAGGGGCAGCGGCCATCCTCGCGCCGACGGGCAGGGGCATAATCGACTGAAATTTTTTGCAATTGTGCCAGGTGGCTGCCTGTATAAGGTGTGCCGATTAACCGTCTATCGTTATCACTGTGCAAAAACTTACCGCTAGCGTGTGAATGTTTTGCGATGGCAGATTGTCACAGCCTTGCTTAACCGGTTCACGCGGCCTGTTCCAGCCGCTCCTGTCGACGGGAATTTTCCATGCGTTTTTGTAAATTGTTGGTTGTGGGTTGTTTGTCGTTGGTCAGCCTGGCGAGTCATGCCGAAAACCTCAAGGGTCTCTATCAAGTGCGCCAGCCGGTCAGCAGCCAGGCGCCGGAAGAGCGTGATCGCGCCACGCAGGCGGCACTGGATACGCTGGTGTTGCGCCTGACCGGTGACCCCAAGGCTCCGCAGAATCCGGGGCTGGCGGCGATTCGCAAGGATCCGCAGCAGATCATCAGTCAGTTCGGTTTCGATGCCGGGCCGCCGGAGGTGCTCAAGGTCGATTTCGATCCGGCCACCACCGAGCAGGCGCTGCGCCGGGCCGGGCTGTCATTGTGGGGGGCGAGTCGGCCGTCGATTCTGAGCTGGTGGCTGAACGATTCGACTGAAGGTTCGAGCCTGGTCGGCGACGGTCAGGCAGCGGCTGCACCGCTGCGTTCTGCGGCTCAGCATCGCGGCTTGCCGCTGCGTCTGCCGCTGGCGGATCTCAGTGAGCAACTGGTGGCCACCGCGCCGGTGCTGGACGGCACCGATCCCGCGCCATTGCGCGGCGCTTCGGAGCGTTACGGCGCGGATGCCTTGTTGGCGGTGCATACGCACGAAGAGGGCGGGCAGTGGCAGGCCAAGTGGCATCTGTGGCTGGGCGATCAGAAAGAGGCCGGCAGCGTGCAGGGCGCCGATCAGGCTACCGTGGCCGATGCGGTGATGCTGGCAGTGGCTGAGCGTCTGGCCCCGCGATTTGTTGCCAAGCCCGGCGCTTCCGGTCAACAGACCCTCGAAGTGCAGGGCATGAATCTTGAGCACTACGCCGCGCTGCTGCGGTTACTCGAACCGTTCGGTGTGCGTCTGCAGAGTGTCGATGGCGATCGCATTGTGTATCGGGTCAACGGCAGTGCCGATCAGTTGCGTTCGCAATTGTCGCTGGCGAAGTTGCAGGAGTTGCCGGCCGAAGCACCGACGCCAGTGGCAGCGCCGCAGCCAGCGGTCGCAGGTGCGGCGCCTGTTGCGGCTCCAGCGCCTGCACCGGTAGCGCCTTCGTTGCGGTTTCGCTGGTAAGTCTTTCCTTATATAGAAGCAGTAGGAGTGGTACATGGCCGATTCGCGGCGTTGGTTCTGGCTCGGTGGGGTAGTCCTGCTTTGCGCATTTGTCTGGTTGCTGCATCCGATCCTCACGCCGTTTCTGGTGGCGTTGCTGCTGGCTTATCTGTTCGATCCGCTGGTGGATCGCCTTGAGCGACTCGGTCTGTCGCGTACCTGGGGCGTGATTGCGGTGTTTGCCTTGTTCACCCTGATCGTCACCACGTTGCTGCTGGTGCTGGTGCCGATGCTCGCCAAGCAGTTGGTGCGCTTGTACGAGCTGGCACCGCAGATGCTCGACTGGCTGCAGCACACCGCGCTGCCGTGGGCGCAATCGAAGCTGGGGTTGTCGGACGGTTTCTGGAAGTTCGACAAGGTCAAGGCGGCGATCAGCGAACACATGGGGCAGACCACCGACATCGTTGGTGTGGTGCTGAGTCAGGCGACGGCCTCGAGTCTGGCGCTGATCGGCTGGCTGGCGAATCTGGTGCTGATCCCGGTGGTGAGTTTTTATCTGCTGCGCGACTGGGACGTGATGATGGCCAAGATCCGCAGCCTGTTGCCGCGTGATCGTGAAGAAACCATCGTCTCGCTCGCCGGTGAGTGCCACGAGGTGCTTGGCGCGTTTGTGCGCGGGCAATTGCTGGTGATGCTGGCGCTGGGGGTGATTTATGCGGCGGGTCTGATGATCGTCGGTCTGGAACTGGGGCTGTTGATCGGCCTGATTGCAGGCTTGGCGGCTATCGTGCCGTACATGGGGTTTGTCATCGGCATTGGCGCGGCGCTGATTGCCGGGCTGTTCCAGTTCGGTGGCGACCTGTACCCGATGATTGGCATCGTCGCGGTGTTCATGGTCGGGCAAGCGCTGGAAGGCATGGTGCTGACGCCTTTGCTGGTGGGTGACCGCATCGGTCTGCATCCGGTGGCGGTGATCTTCGCGATCCTGGCGGGTGGCGAGCTGTTCGGTTTCACCGGGGTTCTGCTGGCATTGCCGGTGGCGGCGGTGATCATGGTGCTGGTGCGTCACGTGCACGATTTGTACAAGGACTCGGATATTTACAGCGGGGCAGATGAGCCCGAGTTGTAATCCGGTTACGGACGACCCGGCATTGCGCCGGGTTGGCCCGTGTTTTGCGGTGAGTCTGCTCGGCGTCGCGTCAGAGAAACCGTCATAAAACCAGCGTGTTAACGCAAACCTTTGATTTTGCTTGGAGTCTGTCGCATTGTGCGCTCAGCTTCACGGGTATAAACTTCGCAAACTTTACACAGAGGCCACTAACGGTTCATTGAGAACTGTTCAGTCAGCATGAAACCGATTCAGCTGCCCCTAGGTGTGCGTCTGCGTGACGACGCCACCTTCATCAACTACTACCCAGGCGCCAATGCCGCTGCACTCGGCTATGTCGAGCGCCTATGCGAAGCCGACGCCGGCTGGACCGAAAGCCTGATCTACCTGTGGGGCAAGCATGGGGTAGGGCGTACGCATCTGTTGCAGGCGGCTTGCCTGCGCTTCGAGCAGATGGGCGAGCCTGCGGTGTACCTGCCGCTGGCCGAGTTGATGGATCGCGGCATCGAAATCCTCGACAACCTTGAACAGTACGAACTGGTCTGCCTGGATGACTTGCAGGTGATTGCCGGCAAGGCCGACTGGGAAGAGGCGATGTTTCATCTGTTCAACCGTCTGCGTGACAGTGGTCGGCGTCTGCTGATCGCCGCTTCTACTTCGCCACGCGAATTGCCGGTGAAACTGGCCGATCTCAAATCGCGCCTGACCCTGGCGCTGATTTTCCAGATGCGTCCGCTCTCCGATGAAGACAAATTGCGTGCCCTGCAATTGCGCGCGTCGCGTCGCGGCCTGCACCTGACCGATGAAGTCGGACACTTTATCCTGACCCGCGGCACCCGCAGCATGAGTGCATTGTTCGACCTGCTCGAACAGCTGGATCAGGCCTCGTTGCAGGCGCAGCGCAAGTTGACGATTCCGTTCCTGAAAGAAACCCTCGGCTGGTAGCCAGCCCTTGAAATACGTGGCTTTGACCACGTTTTGACATATTTCAGGCGCCAGAAAATCCGCTTTTCCGCACCCTGTGCAGACCGCGTATCGACTCAAATGGGCTTAAGCGCTTAGATGTAAACGAGAAACCGGGAAGTCACAAAAAGATCGATTGAATTTGCAAATGAGGCCGATAGCGGGCATAGTCTCGGCTTCTTTACAACTTCAGCCACGGTCGTGCCCATGCTAAATCGCTTCGCACCCCTCGTGCCTCTCGCACTCGTCACCCTGTTGTTCGGTTGCGCTGCTCATTCTCCAGTTCAAGAGCAGCCTCAACAGGTTAAAAATTCTGCCACTGCCCAGTCTTCCGTTATTTACCAGGAAGAGCTGGACACCGAAAAGGAACTCTCGGACTTCAACAAGAAGCCGTACGAGCTTCCGGTTCTGGCCGACAGCATCCTTGAACGCGGCATGTCCCTGATCGGTACCCGTTACCGTTTCGGCGGCACCTCTGAAGCCGGCTTCGACTGCAGCGGTTTCATCGGTTATCTGTTCCGCGAAGAAGCCGGCATGAATCTGCCGCGCTCCACCCGTGAAATGATCAACGTGGATGCGCCTCTGGTCTCGCGCGGCAACCTTGAGCCGGGCGATCTGCTGTTCTTCGCCACCAATGGTCGTCGCGGTCGTGTAAGCCACGCCGGGATCTACCTGGGTGACAACCAGTTCATCCACTCCAGCAGTCGTCGCAGCGGCGGTGTTCGCATCGACAGCCTGGGTGACAGCTACTGGAGCAAGACCTTCATCGAAGCCAAGCGCGCCCTCGCGATGGCACCGACCGTGGTCACCGCTCGCAAGTAATTCCCCCGTTGTCGTCACGTCCGTGGCGACAAAAAACGGCTCCGGCACGGAGTAGACCTAAACTTTACAAGGTGAAGTTAAAGTCTTACTTGAAGTTTGTCGTATAGCCGCTAGAATCCTGTATCTATATTGATGGCAAACCGCCTGCGTGCTCCGCAGGCGGTTTTGTTTCTGTCCATTCGGCAGAGAAAGCCGCAGCCAGATCAGGATGTTCTGCTTATGACGATGTCGGCCCGCCTTGCTTTGATCTTCTTCGCAGCGCTGCTCAGCGCCTGCGCCAGCCGCACGCCGCCGCCTGCGCCCGTGGTACGTGCCCCGGTCGTGTTCGGACCTTCCCAAGCTTTTTCGCCGGCTGCTGAAGACGTGCTGTTTCGCGCGCTGGGCCTGGTTGGCACGCCTTATCGCTGGGGCGGCAACACACCGGACTCCGGGTTCGATTGCAGTGGCCTGATCGGTTTCGTCTACCGCGATGCTGCTGGCATTTCCTTGCCGCGCTCGACGCGCGAGATGATCGTGATGCAGGCGCCGAACGTCGGCAAAGAGGGTTTGCAGACCGGCGATCTGATCTTCTTCGCCACCAACGGCGGTTCACAGGTCAGTCATGCGGGGATTTACGTCGGGGAAGGGCGCTTCGTGCATGCGCCGGCCACCGGCGGCACGGTGAAGCTGGACAGCCTGTCAAAGGCTTACTGGCAGAAGGCGTATCTGAGTGCCAAGCGGGTGCTGCAGCCGGAGCATCTGGCGCGTAACCCGTAATTCAAAGAGCTCACAGTCCAATGTAGGAGTGAGCCTGCTCGCGATAGCGGTTGATCAATCAACACTGATGTTGAATGTGACACCGTCATCGCGAGCAGGCTCACTCCTACAGTTGTTTCAGGTCAGGCAAAAGTTACTTGGCGGACGACACCCGCCACACCTTGTTCCCCACATCATCGGCCACCAGCAAACCACCTTGCTGGTCGATCACCACGCCTACCGGGCGACCCAAGGCGTTTTCGTCCTTGTCGAGGAAACCGGTCAGCACATCCACCGGTGCTCCGTTCGGCTTGCCGGCGGCGAACGGGACGAAAATCACTTTATAGCCACTGTGCGGTTTGCGGTTCCATGAGCCGTGCTGGCCAATGAAGGCGCCTTCCTTGAACTGCGCCGGCAGGCTGTTGCCTTCGGCGAAGGTCAAGCCCAATGAAGCGGTATGCGGGCCGACGGCGTAGTCCGGGGCGATAGCCTTGGCCACCAGATCCAGATTCTGCGGCTTCACCCGCACATCCACGTGCTGTCCGTAATAGCTGAATGGCCAGCCGTAGAAGCCGCCGTCCTTGACCGAGGTGATGTAATCCGGCACCAGGTCGCTGCCGATCTCGTCACGCTCGTTGACCGCTGTCCACAACGCGCCACTGGTGGGCTCCCACGCCAGGCCGTTGGGGTTGCGGATGCCCGAGGCGAAGATCCGGTGATTGCCGGTGGCGCGATCGACTTCCCAGATCGCCGCGCGACCTTCTTCTTTATCCAGACCATTCTCGCCAACGTTGCTGTTCGAGCCGACGGTGACGTACAGCCTGCTGCCGTCCTTGCTGGCGACGACGTTTTTCGTCCAGTGGTGGTTCAGCGTGCCGCCCGGCAAGTCGGTGACTTTGATCGGCTGGGTTTTGATCTCGGTCGCGCCGGGTTCGTAGTGGAAGCGCAGCAGGCGATCGGTGTCGGCGACATACAGGTCATTACCGACCAGGGTCATGCCGAACGGCGAGTTGAGGTTTTGCAAGAACACCGTGCGGGTCTCGGCCACGCCGTCGTGGTCGGCATCGCGCAACAGGGTGATGCGATTCGGGCTCGGCACGCCAGCGCCGGCCTTGCCCATGACTTTCTTCATCACCCAGCCACGAATGCCGCTGCTGTCGTCAGGCTTGGGTGGCGCGTTGGTTTCCGCCACCAGCACATCACCGTTGGGCAGCACGTAGAGCCAGCGCGGGTGATCGAGGCCTTCGGCGAATGCGGCCACTTGCGTGCCGGCCGCGGCGGTCGGTTTACCACCCGCAGGCCAGCCGATCGCCGGGGCGATGTTCACCGTCGGGATCAGGGTCTTGTTCGGTTCGGGCAGTTTCGGTGACGGGCCGGTGCCGTCGGAGACTTGCAGGCTGGAGGATTCACCACAGGCGGTGAGCCCTCCGGCGAGGGCGATGACGAGAGCGAGCTGGGACTTGCGCATTACTGATCTTCCCTATGAATGCATTGACCTAATCATAGAGAAGCACAGGCGTGCGATGGTTCAACCGCTCAACCGCGGGCCTCTTTGAACAGCACGGCGATGCCCGGATGATAATTGCCCGCTTCGCTGCGCAATTTGCGGTAGGCGTAGGGGAAATACCAGGCCACTGCGCAGCTATGTTCCTTTTGCAGGTCGTCGACCATGTCCTGCAGTTCTTCGGGGCTGGCGCTGTGCTGGGCCTTTTGCGGGGCGACGAACAGGCAGCCGAGCTTGAGGTCGCTGGCAAAACTGATGCGTTTGGCATCGCTGGTGATGTCCAGCAGGGTCTGGGTCAGGTTGAGATTGTTGACCCGCGGCCAGCGCTGGGTGGCCTGAAGGTAGGCGCGGTCTTCAGGCCCGGCAATGAACAGATCGGCGCGGGCATTGCGCTCGCCGTCCTCGTTCTGCTTTCGGGTCGAGGTATCACAAAGGGTCACCAGCTCGGCCATCCATGCCGCCGCAGAGAGCAAGCCGAGATTGGCTTTCTCGTCATGCCAGTAAGGGGTGTCGTTGTCGCCGCGAATGGCGTTGTAGCGGTCGATACAGTCAAACCAGCGTTCGAGCATCGGGCGCAGGAATTCCAGGCGCGGGTTGCTGATGATCATGCCTTGCATCGTCATCATCCTTATTGTTGTGATGGGCTTTTTCGAGAAAAGCATGGCTCTTTGATATCATTTGTATCAGTGTGGCACAAGAATGGCGCCAGATAATTGATCGACGGCAGTTATTCGCCCGACGGCCCCCTCTTTAATTGACGCTCCACCCCCAACCCTCTAACCTTCGCGGCTTGTTTCAGGTGCTCTGTGACGCGTGTCGACAGAGTGAAACAGGGAAGCCGGTGAGGGTTGTCTTCAGGTGAAGAACGATCACGATCCCGGCGCTGCCCCCGCAACGGTAAATGAGTGAAAACTGCGCATTGAGCCACTGTGTCGACCGACGCGGGAAGGCGCGCAGTCTGGCGATTCGCCGCTCATGAGCCCGGAGACCGGCCTGATCCATCCAGCGGCATCACGGTGGGCGATGCCAGGCTTTTTGCCGTCTATTCTTGTGCCTGCCCGCCGTTATCCAGCCTCAACGGAGAGCTCCCCTCATGACCGATTCCCCCGAGCGCGACGAACGCCACCTGGCGCGTATGCAGCGTAAAAAAGCCGTGATCGACGAACGCATCGCCAATTCGCCTGACGAGTGCGGCCTGGTGCTGGTGTTGACCGGCAATGGCAAAGGCAAAAGCAGCTCGGCGTTCGGCATGCTTGCCCGCGCCATGGGCCATGGCATGCAGTGCGGCGTGGTGCAGTTCATCAAGGGCCGCAACAGCACTGGCGAGGAGCTGTTCTTCCGCCGCTTCCCTGAACAAGTGCGTTTTCACGTGATGGGCGAGGGCTTCACCTGGGAAACCCAGGATCGCCAGCGTGACATCGCCGCCGCCGAAGCCGCGTGGGCCGTGTCCCGCGAGCTGCTGCGTGATCCGTCGATCGGCCTGGTGGTGCTGGATGAGCTGAACATCGCGCTCAAGCACGGCTACCTCGATCTGGATCAGGTGCTCAGCGATCTGCAGGCACGTCCGCCGATGCAACACGTGATCGTCACCGGTCGCGCGGCCAAGCCGGAAATGATCGAAATGGGCGATACCGTCACCGAAATGGGCATGCTCAAACACGCCTTCCAGGCCGGCATCAAAGCGCAGAAAGGCGTCGAACTTTGAATCAACCACGTCACTGCCCGGCGGTACTGATCGCCGCGCCGGCCTCCGGTCAGGGCAAGACCACCGTCACCGCCGCACTCGCGCGCTTGCATCGCAATCAGGGGCGCAAGGTGCGCGTGTTCAAGTGCGGCCCGGACTTCCTCGACCCGATGATTCTCGAGCGCGCCAGCGGTGCGCCGGTGTATCAACTGGACATGTGGATGGTCGGCGAGCAAGAAAGCCGCCGCCTGTTGTGGGAAGCCGCCGCCGAAGCCGATCTGATCCTGATCGAAGGTGTGATGGGCCTGTTCGACGGCACGCCGTCCAGCGCTGATCTGGCGCGGCATTTCGGTGTGCCGGTGCTCGGCGTGATCGACGGCACCGCCATGGCCCAGACCTTTGGCGCCCTGGCTTTGGGGCTGGCGCGTTATCAGCCGGACCTGCCGTTTGCCGGCGTGCTGGCCAACCGCGTCGGCACCTTGCGTCATGCGCAATTGCTCGAAGGCAGCCTCACCGAAGGCTTGCGCTGGTACGGCGCGCTGTCCCGGGAAACCGGGATCGAGTTGCCGAGCCGGCACCTAGGTCTGGTGCAGGCCAGCGAACTGAATGACCTCGACCTGCGTCTCGATGCCGCCGCCGAAGCCTTGGCCAGCAGTTGCGAGGTAGCGCTGCCACCTGCCGTGGAATTCGCCGCGCCTGAAATGATTCCTGCCGAACCGCTGCTCGACGGTGTGCGCATTGCCGTCGCTCGCGACGAAGCCTTTGCCTTCACCTACGGCGCCAGCCTCGACCTGCTGCGGGCGATGGGCGCCGAGTTGAGCTTCTTCTCGCCGATCCGCGATACGCAGTTGCCCGAAGCCGACAGTCTGTATCTGCCCGGTGGCTACCCGGAATTGCACCACGTCGCGTTATCGCAAAACACCGCGATGCTCGATGCGATCCGTACGCACCACGCCGCCGGTAAACCGCTGCTCGCCGAGTGCGGCGGCATGCTCTATCTGCTCGACGCGTTGACCGATGTCGACGGCACCCGCGCCGAACTGGTCGGCCTGCTGCGCGGTGAGGCGGTGATGCAAAAACGTCTGGCGGCACTGGCGCTGCAAGCGGTGGATTTGCCGGAAGGTTCGTTGCGCGGTCACACCTATCATCATTCCCTGACCAGCACCGAACTGACCCCGATTGCCCGGGGCATCAGCCCCAATGGCGGGCGCGGGGCCGAAGCGGTTTATCGGGAAGGGCGGATGACCGCGTCTTACGTGCATTTCTACTTTCCGTCGAATCCGACGGCGATTGCTGCATTGTTAGCGCCAGATCTCGAGGCCGCCTTCGCGAGCAAGCTCGCTCCCACATTGGATCACCTAACCCCTGTGGGAGCGAGCCTGCTCGCGAAGAGGCCATGACCGACAACGCCTATTCCGAGGCCGAACGCGCAGCCGTCTACCGAGCCATCGCCGAACGCCGCGACATGCGCCACTTCACCGGCGGCACGGTCGAACCGGAGCTGCTGCGCCGCCTGCTCGAAGCCGCGCATCAGGCGCCCAGCGTCGGCCTGATGCAGCCGTGGCGCTTCATCCGCATCAGCGATCGCGCCTTGCGCGGGCAGATCCAGAACCTCGTCGAAGAAGAGCGCATCCGCACCGCCGAGGCCCTCGGCGAGCGCAGTGACGAGTTCATGAAGCTCAAGGTCGAAGGCATCAACGACTGCGCCGAAGTGCTGGTCGCGGCGCTGATGGACGATCGTGAAAAACACATTTTCGGCCGCCGCACGTTGCCGGAAATGGACATGGCCTCGCTGTCCTGTGCGATCCAGAATCTGTGGCTGGCGGCCCGTGCCGAAGGACTGGGCATGGGTTGGGTCTCGCTGTTCGAACCGCAGGCACTGGCCGATCTGCTGCAGCTGCCGGTCGGGGCCAAACCGCTGGCGGTGTTGTGTCTGGGGCCGGTCGAGGCATTCTATCCGGCGCCGATGCTGGTACTCGAAGGGTGGGCGCAGGCGCGGCCGCTCAATGAGTTGCTGTACGAAAATTATTGGGGAGTGAATCAATGAGTGTGGCGTTGTTGAGTGTCGCCGCGGTTGCGCTGGATGCGCTGCTGGGTGAACCGAAACGCTGGCATCCGCTGGTGGCGTTCGGCAATTTTGCCGGGCGCATCGAGCGCCGTTTCAACGCGGGCGGGCGCGGCTGGCGCAGTCACGGGGTCACCGCGTGGGTGATCGCGGTGCTGCCGCTGACGCTGCTCGCCACGGCGTTTTCCTGGGCGCCGTATATGGGCTGGATCGTCGAGATTCTGGCGCTGTATTGCGCCCTCGGCATGCGCAGCCTCGGCGAACACGTCGAGCCCGTGGCCAAAGCCCTGCGCAGTGATGATCTGGAAGAAGCACGCAAGCGTGTTGGCTATCTGGTCAGCCGCCAGACCAGCGAACTGGACAGCACCGCTGTTGCGCGCGCGGCCACCGAGTCGGTACTGGAGAACGGCAGTGACGCGGTGTTCGCCGCGCTGTTCTGGTTTGTCGTGGCCGGTGCGCCGGGGGTGGTGCTTTATCGCCTGAGCAACACGCTCGACGCGATGTGGGGCTATCGCAACGAGCGCTTCGAGCGCTTCGGCTGGTGCGCGGCAAAGATCGACGACGTGCTCAACTACATTCCGGCCCGGCTGGTGGCGCTGACCTACGCGCTGCTGGGCAACACCCGGCTTGCATGGAAATGCTGGCGCAGCCAGGGCCCGCAATGGGACAGCCCGAATGCCGGTCCAGTGATGGCGGCCGGTGCCGGCGCGTTGAATGTCGAACTGGGCGGCCCGGCGATCTATCACGGCGAACTGCACGAGCGTCCGCAACTGGGCGAAGGTCCGCCGGCGGATGCCGATTCGATTGATCGCGGCTGGCAATTGGTCCAGCGCGGGGTATGGTTATGGCTGCTGATTCTCTGCGTGGGGGCTGAATTCTATGCTTGAGCACGGTGGCCGGCTGCGCAAGGCTGCACTCGATTACGGGATTGCCGAAGCCGACTGGCTCGATCTGTCCAGCGGCCTCGCCCCTTGGCCGTTTGAGGTGCCGCCTATTCCGTTGCGCGCCTGGGCACGTTTGCCGGAAACCGACGACGGCCTGGAACAGGCTGCGTGCGATTACTACGGCGCCTCGCAGGTGCTGCCGGTGGCCGGTTCGCAGATGGCGATCCAGTTGCTGCCGCGTTTGCGCCGCGCCGGCAAGGTCGGAGTGTTGTCGCCATGTTATGCCGAGCACGCCGAGGCCTGGCGGCGCAGTGGTTACATCGTGCGCGAAGTGCTGGAGCAGGAAGTCGAATTCTTTCTCGACAGCCTCGACGTGCTGGTGGTGGTCAATCCGAACAACCCCACCGGCCTGAGCCTGACCCCGGCGCGGCTGCTCGACTGGCACGCGCGGCTGGCTCAGCGTGGCGGCTGGCTGGTGGTCGATGAAGCGTTCATGGACAACACGCCGCAGCTGAGTCTGGCGCCGCATGCCCACCAGATCGGATTGATTGTGCTGCGTTCGTTCGGCAAGTTTTTCGGTCTGGCCGGGGTGCGTCTGGGCTTTGTGCTGGCCGAGCGCAAGTTGCTCAGATTGCTCGCGGAACAGGTCGGACCCTGGGCGGTCAGCGGGCCGACGCGGGTGCTCGGTCAGGCCTGCCTGCAAGACACCGAAGCGCATACCCGGCAACGTATTCGCAGCGACGAGGCCAGCGAACGTCTGGCGCTGTTGCTGGAGCGCTACGGCTTCAAACCCCACGGTGGTTGCGCGCTGTTTCAGTGGCTGATCACCGAACACGCGGCGGCGCTGCACGAATTCATGGCCCGACGCGGCATCCTTCTGCGCATCTTCACCCACAACAGCAGCCTGCGTTTTGGCCTGCCTGCCAACGCCGCTGAAGAGGCGCGCCTCGAACAGGCGCTGCAAGCTTTCGCCAAGGAAATCCAATGACAACCTTGATGGTTCAGGGCACCACCTCCGATGCCGGTAAAAGCACGCTGGTGACGGCGCTGTGCCGCTGGGCCACCCGTCAGGGCGTGGCAGTGGTGCCGTTCAAACCGCAGAACATGGCGCTCAACAGCGCGGTGACCGCCGACGGCGGCGAGATCGGCCGGGCGCAAGCGGTGCAGGCGCAAGCCGCGCATCTCGAACCGCACACCGACATGAACCCGGTGTTGCTCAAGCCCAACAGCGACACCGGCGCGCAGGTAATCATCCATGGCCGCGCGGTCACCAGCATGAACGCGGTGGCGTATCACGACTACAAAGCCATCGCCATGCAAGCGGTGCTCGCGTCGCACGAGCGGCTCAGCGCGGCGTATCCGCTGGTGATGGTCGAAGGCGCTGGCTCGCCGGCCGAGATCAATCTGCGTGCCGGGGACATCGCCAACATGGGCTTTGCCGAGGCGGTGGATTGCCCGGTGCTGCTGATTGCCGACATTAATCGCGGCGGGGTGTTTGCGCATCTGGTCGGCACCCTTGAGTTGCTGTCGCCGAGCGAACAGGCGCGGGTCAAAGGCTTCATCATCAACCGCTTTCGCGGCGACATTGCTTTGCTGCAACCGGGCCTCGACTGGCTGCAACAGCGCACCGGCAAACCGGTGGTCGGTGTGCTGCCGTACGTGATGGATCTGCACCTGGAAGCCGAGGACGGCATCGATCAGCGCCAGACCGACAAGGCCGAGCAAGTGCTGAAAGTGGTGGTGCCGGTGCTGCCGCGCATCAGCAACCACACCGACTTCGATCCGCTGCGTCTGCATCCGCAGGTCGATCTGCAATTCATCGGCCCGGGGCAGGCGATTCCTGCCGCCGACCTGATCATCCTGCCGGGCTCGAAAAGCGTGCGCAGCGACCTCGCGTATCTGCGCGCCAACGGCTGGGACGCAGCGATCAATCGGCACTTGCGTTACGGCGGCAAGTTGCTGGGGATCTGCGGCGGTCTGCAGATGCTCGGCGAGCAGGTGCACGATCCGCTGGGTCTGGAAGGCGCGCCGGGTTCGAGTGTCGGTCTGGGTTTGCTGGCGTTCGAAACCACGCTGGAAGCCGAGAAGCAATTGCGCAATGTCCGTGGGCATCTGGCGCTGGAAAACGCTGAGGTCAGTGGCTATGAAATCCATGCGGGCGTGACGGTGGGGCTGGCGCTGGAGAACGCTGCGGTGCATCTGGATGACGGTCGTTGCGACGGCGCGATGAGTCTGGACGGGCAGGTGTTCGGCACTTATCTGCACGGCTTGTTCGAGTCGCCGCAAGCCAGTGCCGCGTTGCTGCGCTGGGCCGGGTTGAGCGATGTGCAGGAGGTGGATTACCACGGCTTGCGCGAGCGCGATATCGAGCGGCTGGCGGATCTGGTGGAGCAGCATCTGGATACCGGGCTGCTGCGTCAGCTCTGCGGGATTTGAGCGGCCTGTCCAGGCCCCATCGCTGGCAAGCCAGCTCCCACAGGGTTCGATGTCGGATACATATTTTGTGAACACAGCTGAACCCTGTGGGAGCGGGCTTGCCCGCGAAGGGGCCGGTGATCTCACTAAACTTTTTCTGGATAAAAAAATGCTCCAACTGATCCTCGGCGGCGCCCGCTCCGGCAAAAGTCGCCTGGCGGAAAAACTCGCCAGCGACAGCCATCTGGCGGTCACTTACATCGCCACCAGCCAACCGCTGGACGGCGAAATGAACGCGCGCGTCGCCCATCACCGCGCCCGGCGTCCGGCCGAATGGGCGCTGATCGAAGAGCCGCTGGAACTGGCCCGCGTCCTGCGTGAAAACGCCAGTGCCGAGCGTTGCCTGCTGGTGGATTGCCTGACCCTGTGGCTGACCAATCTGCTGATGCTCGATGACGCCGCGCGTCTCGCCGCCGAGCGCGAAGCCCTGCTGGACTGCCTGGCGTCATTGCCGGGAGAAATCATTTTTGTCAGCAACGAGACCGGAATGGGTGTCGTGCCGCTGGGCGAATTGACTCGCCGCTACGTCGATGAAGCCGGTTGGCTGCATCAAGCTCTGGCCGAGCGTTGTCAGCGAGTCGTTCTGACCGTCGCCGGCCTGCCCCTGACCCTGAAAGGACCTGCGTTATGACCCAAGCGTGGTGGTTGAACCCGTGCCAATCCGTGAGTGCCGAGATCGTTGAGCAAGCGGCGGCGCGCCAGCAACAACTGACCAAACCAGCCGGCTCCCTCGGTCGCCTCGAAAGCGTGGCGGTGCAACTCGCCGGGTTGCAGGGGCAGATCAAGCCGACGCTGGAGCAGGTCTGGATCGCGATTTTTGCCGGTGATCATGGCGTGGTCGCGGAAGGCGTTTCGGCGTTCCCGCAGGAAGTCACCGGGCAGATGTTGCTGAACTTTGTCAGCGGCGGTGCGGCGATCAGCGTGTTGGCGCGGCAGCTCGATGCGCAGCTGGAAGTGGTCGATCTGGGCACCGTGACTCCGACGTTGAATCTGCCGGGTGTGCGTCATCTGAACATCGGCCCGGGCACGGCGAATTTCGCCAAGGGCGCGGCGATGACCCAGGCACAGGGCGAACTCGCGTTGCAGGCCGGTCGCGACAGCGTGCTACGCGCCAAAGCGGCTGGCGCGCAGTTGTTCATCGGCGGCGAAATGGGCATCGGCAACACCACTGCCGCCAGTGCGCTGGCGTGTGCCTTGCTCGACTGCCCGGTGGCGCATCTGACCGGTCCCGGCACCGGGTTGAACGCCGAAGGCGTCAGCCATAAAGCACAAGTGATCGAGCGCGCACTGGCGCTGCACGCGGCACAGCGCGGCGATGCGTTGCAAACCCTGTTCAACCTCGGCGGTTTTGAAATCGCTGCACTGGTCGGCGCGTACCTGGCCTGTGCCCAGGAAGGCGTCGCGGTGCTGGTCGACGGCTTTATCTGCACGGTCGCCGCGTTGGTCGCGGTGCGGCTGAACCCGGCCTGCCGCGAGTGGCTGCTGTTCGGTCATCGTGGCGCCGAGCCGGGCCATCGTCATGTGCTGGAAACCCTTAACGCCGAACCGTTGCTGGAGCTCGGCCTGCGTTTGGGCGAGGGCAGCGGGGCGGCGTTGGCCGTGCCGCTGTTGCGTCTGGCCTGTGACCTTCACGGGCAGATGGCGACGTTCGCCGAAGCCGCGGTGGCGGATCGTCCGGCATGACCTTGCGTCTGGACCTGCTGCGCCACGGTGAGACTGAGCTGGGCGGCGGTTTGCGCGGCAGCCTCGATGATGCGCTCACCGAAAAAGGCTGGGCACAGATGCGTGCCGCCGTGGTGGCGGGCGGGCCATGGGATCGATTGATCAGCTCGCCGCTGCAGCGTTGTGCGCGGTTTGCCGCCGAGCTGGGTGAGCAACTGAATCTGCCGGTTCATTTGGACAAGGATCTGCAAGAACTGCATTTCGGCGCCTGGGAAGGGCAGAGCGCGGCGGCACTGATGGAGACCGATGCCGAGGCGCTGGGGCTGTTCTGGGCCGATCCATATGCCTTCACGCCACCACAGGGTGAGCCGGTCAGCGATTTTGCTGAACGTGTGCTGGGCGCGGTTGCGCGGTTGCATCAGGCCTATGCCGGTGAACGTGTTTTGTTGATCAGTCATGGCGGCGTGATGCGCCTGTTGCTGGCGCAGGCGCGTGGCCTGCCGCGTGAGCAGTTGCTCACTGTCGAAGTCGCGCATGCTTCGCTGTTTGCGCTCAGCATCGAAGCCGATGGCGTGCTCAAGGAAGGTCACTGAGATGCTGCCACTGTGGATCGCCCTGCAATTTCTCAGCAGCTTGCCGATTCGCCTGCCGGGGATGCCCGAACCTGATCAGCTCGGCCGTTCGCTGCTGTTTTATCCGCTGGTGGGGCTGCTGTTCGGGCTGATCCTCTGGGCAATCAATCTGGCATTGGCGGGTGCGCCGTTGTTGCTGCATGCGGCGCTGTTGCTGACGGGGTGGGTGCTGCTCAGCGGCGCGCTGCACCTCGATGGACTGGCCGACAGCGCCGACGCCTGGCTCGGTGGTTTCGGTGATCGCGAGCGCACGCTGACCATCATGAAGGATCCGCGCAGCGGGCCGATTGCGGTGGTGACGCTGGTGTTGGTGTTGCTGCTGAAGTTCTGCGCGTTGCTGGCGCTGATCGAGCAGGGGCATGCAGTGATGTTGATCATCTTGCCACTGCTGGGGCGCGCGGCGTTGCTGGGGCTGTTTCTGACCACGCCGTATGTGCGGGCGGGTGGGTTGGGGCAGGCGTTGGCTGATCATCTGCCGCGTCGGGCGGGTTGGTGGGTGCTTGTGGCGAGTGCGCTGGGTTGTTTGTTGGTCGGCGGGGTGAAAGCGATTGTTGCGCTGGTTGTCGCGTTCGTCGGGTTTGTCTGGCTACGGCACGTGATGATGCGGCGGTTGGGCGGGACCACGGGTGATACGGCGGGGGCGTTGCTGGAATTGCTGGAGATGGCAGTGCTGGTTGGGGTGGTGTTGGTCTGAATACTTATGTTGCCTGGTCTGGCCTCATCGCTGGCAAGCCAGCTCCCACAGGTATTGGGGGCGTTTGCAGATTTTTTGATCACTTGCAAAAACTGTGGGAGCTGGCTTGCCAGCGAAGGCGGTGTGTCAGACGCCACAAACCTTATTGATAAACTCATGTGTAACTTGATTTAACACAGTCGCGGGTATATACACGCATCATGCTTCCTTCTCAGTGTTTGTGCACCAACCTGCGTCGCGCCGCTCGTGGCGTCAGCAGGCATTACGACGGCGCTCTCGACGGCTTCGGGATCAACGTTGCCCAGTATTCTTTGCTGTGCAACCTGCAGCGTCTGGATCAACCGAGCATCTCGGAATTGGCCGAAGCCATGGGCCTGGATCGTAGCACTTTGGGGCGCAACCTGCGGGTGCTCGAAGGCGAGGGCCTGGTGACGCTGGCCGAGGGCGAGGACATGCGCAACCGCATCGTCCGGCTCACCGAAACCGGTGCGCAGCGTCTTGCGGCGGCCCTGCCGGCCTGGGAAGCGGCGCAACAGCGATTGATCGATCGCCTGGGCGCCGAGAAGCGTGAAACCTTGCTGCGACTGTTGGACGAACTGGCCTGAGGGCCGGTTTTTCCGGATTTAAGCGGGTATATACCCGCGAACGGAGAATAACAATGACATCGATGTGGCGTACGTGCGGTTGGGTGTTGCTGGGAAGTGCGCTGATTCTGGCGTTGTCATTGGGCGTGCGACACGGCTTCGGTCTGTTCCTGTCGCCGATGAGTGCGCAGTTCGGCTGGGGGCGCGAAGTGTTTGCCTTCGCCATCGCCTTGCAGAACCTGATCTGGGGTCTGGCGCAGCCGTTCACTGGCGCCCTGGCTGACCGCTTCGGTGCGGCGAAAGTGGTGCTGGTCGGCGGCGTGCTGTATGCCTTGGGTCTGGTGTTCATGGGCTTGTCCGATTCGGCATTGAGCCTTTCGCTGAGTGCCGGTCTGTTGATCGGCATCGGCCTCTCCGGCACCTCGTTCTCGGTGATTCTCGGGGTTGTCGGACGCGCCGTGCCACCGGAAAAACGCAGCATGGGCATGGGGATCGCCAGTGCTGCCGGCTCGTTCGGTCAGTTCGCCATGCTGCCCGGCACTCTAGGCCTGATCGGCTGGCTCGGCTGGTCGGCGGCGCTGCTGGTACTGGGGCTGCTGGTGGCGATGATTGTGCCGTTGGTGAGCATGCTCAAGGACAAGCCGCTGCCGGTGCTGGGCCACGAGCAGACCCTGTCCGAAGCCCTGCGCGAAGCCTGTTCGCACTCGGGGTTCTGGCTGCTGGCGTTCGGCTTCTTTGTCTGCGGCTTTCAGGTGGTGTTCATCGGTGTGCATCTGCCAGCCTATCTGGTTGATCAGCATCTGCCGGCCACGGTCGGGACCACGGTGCTGGCGCTGATCGGGCTGTTCAATATCTTCGGTACTTACACTGCTGGCTGGCTCGGCGGGCGCATGTCCAAGCCGCGTCTGCTGGCCGCTTTGTACCTGCTGCGCGCGGTGGTGATCGTGCTGTTCCTGTGGCTGCCGGTGACGACGACCTCGGCGTACTTGTTCGGCATGGCCATGGGTTTCCTCTGGCTGTCGACGGTGCCGTTGACCAACGGCACGGTGGCGACCTTGTTTGGCGTGCGTAACCTGTCCATGCTTGGCGGTATCGTGTTCCTCTTTCATCAGCTCGGTTCGTTCCTCGGCGGCTGGCTGGGTGGGGTGGTGTATGACCGTACCGGGAGTTATGACTTGATCTGGCAAGTGGCGATTCTCCTGAGTCTGCTGGCGGCCGCGCTGAACTGGCCGGTGCGCGAGCGTCCGGTGGCGCGTCTGCAGCCGGCTGTTGGCGCCGTATGAAGCGCTCCTGGCCGCGAATCGCCTTCACCGCACTCGGCGCGCTGTTGCTGGCGCTGGTGTGGTGGGGCTGGCATCAGGGCGGCCTGGCATTGATGCAGTTGGGACTGGGCGCTTGCCTGTAGGCTTGGATGGCGAGTAACGTCGGGGTCTGATGACTGCTCAAGGATGCCCCGACATGCTCATGCGCTGGTGTGCTGTACCCGCGTTGCTGATGGCGTTGACCGGACTGGCCCAGGCGGCTGACTGTCCGGAGGCGCTGCAAGGCTCGCTGCCGAAGTTGCGCGCCAAGGAATCCGTCGATCTGTGCCAGCGCTACGCCGGCAAACCGCTGGTGGTGGTCAATACCGCCAGTTTCTGTGGCTTCGCCCCACAGTTCGAGGGCCTCGAAGCGCTCAATCAGCATTACAAGGCGCAAGGCCTGGAAATGCTCGGCGTGCCGTCCAATGACTTCAAGCAGGAGTCCAAGGACAGCGCCGAAACCGCCAAGGTCTGCTACGCCAACTACGGCGTGACGTTCACCATGACCGAGCCGCAGAAAGTTCGTGGCGACGACGCTACTCATCTGTTCAAGGTGCTGGCCGAACAGAGCAGTGCGCCGAAGTGGAATTTCTACAAGTATGTGATCGACCGGCAAGGCAAGGTGATTGCCAATTTCTCCAGCCTGACCAAGCCGGATGACCCGGAGTTCATTGCGGCAGTCGAGAAGGCCATCGCCTCAAAACCACTGCCATGAAGAGGCATGCCTTTGCCCCGTTCCTGCAGGCGCTGCGGAACGCTGCGATCTTTTGATTTTAAAGATCAGGATCAAAAGATCGCAGCGTGCCGCAGCTCCTACAGGAACGGTCATGCGAGAACAGAAAAGCCCCGCTTTCTGCAAAGAGAGCGGGGCTTTTCTGTGGGCGAGGGTTCAGCCTCGCCATGCAACATCAGAAGCGATAGGTCGCGCCAACACCGAAGCCGTTCGCCGAGTTTTCATACTTGGCGTCGTAGGTCTGGCCACGATCGTTCTGGTTGTGGACCTTGACCGACTCTTCCTTCAGGTACGAGTAAGCGACGTCGATGGTCAGGTCGTCGGTCGGGCTCCAGCCGGCACCGATGCTGAAGATCGTGCGGTCGCCAGTCGGGATGCGTGGCGAACGGTCGACGTTGTTGGTCGGCGACTGGTCGAAGGTCAGACCGGTACGCAGTACCCATTCCTTGTTCAACTGGTACGAAGTACCCACCGCGTAAGCCCAGGAGTCGTGCCAGTTCTGGTCTTCGGTGATCTCGCCGAACTGACCGGCCAGCAGCGGCTGCACGCCAGAGTTCTTGACGGTGATCTTTTCCAGCTGGCTCCAGCGGGTCCAGGTGCTACCGGCGTAAACGTTCCAGCGGTCGTTGATCGCCTGAGTGACCGAGAAGTCCACGGATTCAGGGGTGGTGATTTTCAGCGAAGCGTCGTACTTCTGCTGGGCGCCCAGGCCGACGGCGCCCAATACGCCGTAGTTGACCTTGGTGTTGCCTTCGAGCTTGTAATCGACTTTCGAGTGATAGGTCAGACCCAGACGAGTGGTGTCAGTGGCTTGTACCAGCACGCCGATGTTGTAGCCCAGTGCGGTGTCGTCACCCTTGATCTTGACCTTGCCGTCCGGCGCAGCCTGAGTGATCGACAGGTTGGATTCCAGCGTACCGTCGATGCGGTTGATGGTCGGACCGAAACCGATCGACACCACGTCGTTGAACTTGTAGCTGACAGTCGGCTGGAAGGTGATGACTTGTACTTCGGATTTGCTGCCGAAGTAACGGCCGGCAAAGCCTTTTTCGTAGTCGGTAATCAGACCGAACGGCACGTACACGCCGAGGCCGAATGCCCAATGCTCGTCGATCGGTTTGACGTAGAAGCCCATAGGTACGGAGGTGAAGGGCACCATGTCGCCTTTGTTGCTGCCGCCGTTAGGGCTGGAGCTGGCGTCGCTGATATCGGTCTTGGCATCGAGGAATGCAACACCACCGGTGACCTGTTCGCGCGTGAGGCGCGACATGCCGGCAGGGTTGCCATAAACAGTGCTTGCATCGTCGGCAGAAGAGGATCGCCCAGCGTAACCAGTGCCCATCCCGCTGATACTGTGTTCGTTGATGGCAAAGCCAGCTGCGAAGATCTGGGTGGATGCCATGGTAACGGCGAGGCTAAGGGTGGTTTTGAGCATGACTTTTTTCATTATTAGAACTCCTGGTGATCACCGGGGCGAAAATTACCAACATTTTCGTTCCAGCGCTATAGTCCCTATGGCTTGAGTTAGAGCGGTTTTGTAGGACAATCCGACCAGATTGGCGACCTGTTGAGCGATCTTCCAAAACTCGCCAGTTAACACGCGACCTGATTCACCGGTGAAACACAGGTTTGCCAGGCGTAGGTGAAGTCGCGCAGACGACCTTGCGGCTGGAAGGTCTGACGCCAGATTCGCGCCATGCCCAGCAGATCGTCGGGGTCGGGGAGGGTGGGGTGTTGTTCTTCTACCAGCAGCCAGGCAATGGCGGTGGCGTAACGCAGGTTGACGGTCAATTCCAGGTGCGGGCCACTGAGAAAGGCATGTTGGCTGGCGAGGCCGCGAACCAGGCTGGCACGCTCCGGATCGAGCGCCAGATAATGATCCCAAAGGGCCTGGTGACGGTGCTCGGCAATCCGGTAGAGGCCGTGGCCACGGCGGTCATGCAAGGCGGAACCGAGGGCGGACTGGCTGGCCGCTATCCCCAGCAGCAGGGATTCGGCGGTTGCGCAGTGACGTCCCAGATAAATCAGTGTGGGACGGATCACGTAGCGACACAGTTCGCTGGCAGCGATACCCATAATGCCCTCGATTCTTGTAATGGGGCGGCGAAACCTGAAGGGGCCTTGGCAGCGGTGATTCGACTCAGGCTCGCCGGAAGCGGATCAAGCCGCTTGAGTTGAAGTGTAGTGTCATATTCGCGACGTAAAGGCCTGTTTTTAAAATATTTCCGCCAGCGAGCCACAGGCGTTATATCCGAAGGTGCTTAGGCGTGAAGGGCTAAAAGCGAAATATCGGGCAATAAAAAACCCCGCATTGTGTGCGGGGCTTTTGCTTTTGCAGCCTTTTCGGCTCTCAGGCAATCAAGGCCTGACGCGTACGATCAATAATGGCCTGCAGCGGTTCGGCGCTGGAGTACTGATCAGGGTACAGACGCTCGCTGTGGCGAGCGATCCCGTGTTCATTGACCACGGTGAAGCTGAAGCAGCCTTTGCGAGCGGCCATGATCAGGCAGTTCATTGGGGCAAAAGCGTTGGTTAGGGTGCGAATGGCATCCTGAGTCTGGATTTGAGTAGACATAGTTATTAGGTGTTCCTACAAATGACACGGATAAGAACCGTGCAACGTTAAAACGTTCCAGTAATGTCGACCACCATTGGTCGAACAAAGAACCCGACTGGAACAAAGCAGCCAGTTTGAAGCGCTGATAAGTTGGCGCGCTTGGGCTGGCAGGTAGGTACTTAGGAGGACAGGCAACACATCGAGGGCAAAGGTTCTGGGCCCGGGGTGAAGATCCTGATCAATTTGCAGGTTGGTTCGGTCAGAGTAAGTGCTCTTCGCAACACCCTTTGCATTCATTCAAAGGCAGTGTCGGCGCAAGATTTACCTGGAAACCATCGAGGGGTCGTTCCCGCTTTTTTCGGTGAAGGGCTTCTGGAAAGAAGGTTGACCGTGGGGATGTGTTCGACCGGAATTGACTTTCAGCTTGGTACTAACGCCGCGGATAGTAACGGAACGTCCTGGGCATTGCAAACGCCGTCGTAAAAAAGATTCCGTGAGTCGCCAGGCATTGAGGTGGTGTCCCGCTTCTTCACGAGCAGGCTCGCTCCCACATGGGAAACACCATCCAGTGCGGGAGCGAGCCTGCTCGCGAAGGGATCACCCTGATCAACCGCCGATCGCCACAAAAGCGTGCAGCCATGCCCATCGCCAATCCGCTTATCCCCAGCTCGAGGCGCAAAACGAGCCAAAAAAGCGCATCGATATAACCGGGTAACAGGTACTTGTGCACATTAGTTGCGCAGGACGTAACCTCACTGTCATATCAATCCTGACCTCGATGGCTGCCTGCATCAAAAGTTTAAG
The DNA here is from genome assembly GCF_040729435.1 of Pseudomonas sp. HOU2. NCBI lineage: Bacteria > Pseudomonadati > Pseudomonadota > Gammaproteobacteria > Pseudomonadales > Pseudomonadaceae > Pseudomonas > Pseudomonas sp. HOU2. Next base: position 5,183,710 of record NZ_CP160398.1, read on the forward strand.
TCAATGAAAAATATCGTCTTTTTTTGTTGGTGAAAAAATCGTCAGTTTGACTGCGAGCCCCATTCCACAAGGCTTTGCGGAGGTTCGGGAGCGGTTGTCCACTGAGTTATCCACAGCTTCTGTGGATTGTCCCTAGCGCTTGCTCTAGGACGGGCGTGCCGGGTTTTTTCGACTTTACCTGTACGAAAAAGAGAGTAGAGTGGCGCGCCTTCCGATCTGTCCCACAGTGTTTTATGAAGTTTCGCTCAGTATCAGACTCTGTTACCTCCGAACACCCTCGTGTTACCCCTCCCAAGCGATTTTCCGTGCGTGTAGCCGAATGGCTGCTCGACAGCCCGCGCTTGGGCGAAAGCCGTAATGCCAAACATCTGGCGGGGCGTCTGCTCAAGCAACCGGCGCGCGAAGGCGTGGTCGCCGCGCAAAGTCGTCTCGGCCAATTGATGTGCCGCGAGTGCGGCAATGCCCGGGATCGGCGCATCGGGCAGGATCTGCTGCGCCAGGCCGCCCGCGCGGGCGACCGGCGTGCACAACGGGAACTCGGTCTGCTCGAAGACTGAGCTGTCCAACGTCCCGCGCCTTGGTTAACCTTCAGGCTTTATCGGATCGGCAGGAGTGGCTATGGCTATGGACTTGACCAGCGTGTTGCTGGGTCTGGCGGGCGCGGGATTGCCGCTGCTGGCGCTGGCCTGGCAACTGCAGCGGCGGGCCAGCGACCGGCAAGCCGAGGTCGCCTTGCTCGAAGAGCGCCTGGCCATGGCACAACTGGCGCAGGACGGGCTCAACGCGCAGCTGGAGGCCAGCCGCGATGAAATCGTTGACCTCGGCCAGGCCAACGCCGCCAAGCAGGCTGAGCTTGCCGCCCTGCGCCGCGAAGTCGAGCTGCTGCAGATCGAGCGCGATGACGCCCGCGACGCCTCCCACGCGTGGAACATCGAGCGCGCCAACAAGGAAGCCGAATTGCGTCGCCTCGACGCGCAGGCTGCGTCACTCAATGCCGAACTGCGCGAGCAACAGGAAAGCCATCAACAACGTCTCAATGACCTGCAAGGTTCGCGCGATGAGCTGCGCGCGCAGTTCGCCGAGCTGGCGGGGAAGATCTTCGATGAGCGTGAACAGCGCTTTGCCGAAACCAGTCAACAGCGCCTCGGGCAGTTGCTCGATCCGCTGAAGGAACGCATCCAGTCCTTCGAAAAACGTGTGGAAGAAAGCTATCAGGCCGAAGCCCGCGAGCGCTTCTCGCTGGCCAAGGAGCTGGAGCGCCTGCAAGCGCTTAACTTGCGCCTGAGTGATGAGGCGACCAACCTGACCCGCGCCCTCAAAGGCCAGAAGACCCAGGGCAACTGGGGTGAGCTGATTCTTGAGCGGGTGTTGGAACACGCCGGTCTGGAGAAGGGCCGCGAGTACCAGACTCAGGTCAACCTCAAGGGGCCGGACGGCGAGCGCTTCCAGCCGGATGTGATCATTTACCTGCCGGGCGACAAGCAGGTGGTGGTCGACTCCAAGGTCAGCCTCACGGCGTACCAGCAGTACGTCGCCGCTGAAGACGACACCCTCGGCCAGATCGCGATCAAGCAGCACGTGCTGTCCCTGCGCAGCCACGTCAAAGGCCTCGCCGGCAAGGATTACAAGCGTCTGGAAGGCCTGCACAGCCTCGATTTCGTCTTGCTGTTCGTGCCGATCGAAGCGGCGTTTTCGGCCGCATTGCAGGCCGAGCCGGCGCTGTTCCAGGAGGCGTTCGACCGCAACATCGTGATCGTCAGCCCGACCACGCTGTTGGCGACTCTGCGGGTGATCGACAGCCTGTGGAAGCAGGAGCGACAAAGCCAGAACGCCCGGGAAATCGCCGAGCGGGCCGGGTGGCTGTACGACAAGTTCGTGCTGTTCATTCAGGATCTGGACGAAGTCGGCAATCGCCTGCAGCAGCTGGACAAGGCCTACAGCTCGGCGCGCAACAAGCTCACGGAAGGCCGCGGCAACCTGGTCAGCCGCAGCGAGCAGCTCAAACTGCTCGGCGCGCGGGCCAGCAAGAGTCTGCCGGCGGATCTGCTGGAGCGGGCGATGACCGATGTCGATGGGCTGGTCGAACTGCCGGAATAAACTCGATTCTGTGGCGAGGGAGCTTGCTCCCGCTGGGGGGGCGAAGCACCCCTTGAGTCTGAATCCCCGATTGGCCTGATTCACCGTTTCGCGACTGCTGCGCAGTCGAGCGGGAGCAAGCTCCCTCGCCACACGGGGGATTGTTACAGCGGCACATACCGACTCAACAACGCCCGCAACGCCGCCGGTTTCACCGGTTTGGCCAGATAATCCAGCCCCGCCGCATGCACCTGCGCCACCGTCTCTGGGCGGCCATCGGCACTGATCACCACCCCCGGCACTGGCTCACCCAGTGTGGTGCGCAACCACGCCATCAGCTCGGTTCCCGTGTCGCCATGGTCGAGGTGATAGTCGACCAATGCCAGTTGCGGCCGCACGCCCTCGTTCAGCAACGCCGCACATTCCTCACGATTGCGCGCCGTCCACACCTGGCAGCCCCAGCGGGTCAGCAGGCTGTTCATGCCAATCAGAATGCTGTCTTCGTTGTCGATGCACAGCACCTGCGCACCGCTGAGCAGCTTGCCGTTCAACTCCACCGCAGCATTCGTCGGCACCGACTGCGCCCGGGCCAGCGGCACACTGACACTGAACACGCTGCCGCGCCCCGGCCACGAACGTACGCGCAGGGTATGGCCGAGCACGCGACATAAACCGTCGGCAATCGCCAGGCCCAGCCCGAGGCCTTTTTCGGCGCGGGTCTGATGGCTGTCGAGGCGTTTGAATTCCTCGAAAATCACTTGTTGTTTGTCTTCCGGAATCCCCGGCCCGCGATCCCACACTTCCAGACACAGTTCGCCGCCACGTCGGCGCACGCCCAGCAACACTGGCCCTTTGGCGTAACGGAAAGCGTTGGTGAGGAAGTTCTGCAGAATCCGCCGCAGCAATTTGATGTCACTGTCGATACGCAACTGGCTGCCGCGCACGCGGAAGGTCAGACCCTGTTCCTGGGCCAGCGCCTTGAATTCGGCACCGAGCGTGTCGAACAGCTCATTGAGCGCGAACGGCTTGCGATCGGGGTTGATCTTGCCGTTTTCCAGGCGGGAAATGTCCAGCAAATCGCTGATCAGGTCTTCCGCCGAACGCAGCGAGCTGTCGAGGTGTTGCACCAGTTTTTGCGCCTCGCTGCTCAAGCCGTCTTCCTGATGGGAGAGGGCGGCAGAGAACAAGCGAGCGGCGTTCAACGGCTGCATCAGGTCATGACTGACGGCGGCGAGGAAGCGGGTTTTCGACTGGTTGGCGGCCTCGGCATGGCCCTTGGCTTCGGTCAGCGCGACGTTGAGCTGTGACAACTCCTGCGTACGCTCGCTGACCCGTTGCTCCAGCCCCTCGTTGGCCTCGGTCAGCGCCTGCTCGGCTTCGCGGAACGCGGTGATGTCGGTGAAACTCATGACGAAACCGCCACCGGGCATCGGGTTGCCGATCAGCTCGATCACCCGGCCATTGGGGAACAGGCGTTCGGACGTGTGCGCGCGGCCCTGACGCATCCAATGCAGACGCCGGGCGACGTGGACTTCTGCCTCACCGGGGCCGCACAGGCCACGTTCGGCGTTGTAGCGAATGATGTCGGCAATCGGTCGGCCGACGCTGATCAAACCGTCCGGGTAGTTGAACAGCTCCAGATAGCGGCGGTTCCAGGCCACCAGTTTCAGCGACTGGTCGACCACGCTGATGCCCTGGGTGATGTTCTCGATCGCGCCTTGCAGCAGGGCACGGTTGAACTGCAGGACTTCCGAGGCTTCGTCAGCGATACGGACGACGTCCTCCAGCTGCATTTCCCGACCTTCAATCGCAGCTTTCACTACCGCCCGCGTCGACGAAGCGCCGAGCACACCGGCCAGCAGGCGTTCGGTGTGGGCGATCCATTCGCCATCGGCATTCTGGTTCGGGTTGAAGGCCTTGCCCTGGCGGTAGGCGAAACGAATGAAGCTCTGCCGCGCGCGTTCTTCGCCGACAAAGCGCGCCGCCAGTTGCAGCAAGTCATCAATCTGCACTGCGAGCATCGAACGCGCACTCGGCCGGGCACTGATTTCCTGACCGATGAAACGCCCGGCCTGCCAGTGTTCCGAAACCCGCGTGCGCGACAGCACCGAGACCCAGGCGAACAACGTGAAGTTGCCCGCCAGCGACAGCACCACACCTTGGGTCAGTGGCGTGATCGGCAGGTTCAGCGGATTGCTGTGCAGCCACGCCAGGCCCGGGAATGTGCTCAGCGACCAGCCGAGGCTGTGGGCGGCAATCGGCAGGATCAGCGTGTAGAACCAAAGGAACGTACCGGCCGCCAGGCCGGCGAACACCCCACGGCGGTTGGCCTGCTTCCAGTACAGCGCGCCGAGCATCGCCGGGGCCAGTTGGGTGACGGCGGCGAAGGCGATCTGGCCGATGGTCGCCAGGCTCGCGGTGGAGCCGAGCAAGCGGTAGCTGACGTAGGCCAGCAACAAAATCAGCACGATGCTCACCCGGCGCACCGAGAGCATCCACTGGCGGAACACCTCGAACGGGCGCTCGGCATTGTTGCGGCGCAACAGCCACGGCAACAGCATGTCGTTGGAAACCATGGTCGACAGCGCCACACTGGCGACGATCACCATGCCGGTGGCCGCCGACGCGCCGCCGATGAATGCCAGCAACGCCAGGGCCGGATGGGCCTGGGCCAGCGGCAGGCTGATCACGAACGAGTCGGGCAACACGTGGCTCGGCAACATCATTTGCCCGGCGAGGGCGATCGGCACCACGAACAGCGCGGCCAGCGCCAGATACGCCGGGAACACCCACTTGGCCAGACGCAGATCCTGCGGGTCGATGTTCTCCACCACGGTGACGTGAAACTGTCGCGGCAGGCAGATGATCGCCATCATCGCCACCCCGGTTTGCACCACCATCGACGGCCAGTTGATGGTTTCTTTCCAGTATTGCTCAAGCCGTGGTGCGAGCATCGCCTGATTGAACAGGTCGTCGAAACCGTCGTACAGCCCGTAGGTCACGAACGCGCCAACGGCAAGAAAGGCGAACAGCTTGACCAGCGATTCAAACGCAATCGCCAGCACCATGCCGCGGTGGTGTTCGGTGGCGTCGAGGTTGCGCGTACCGAAGACGATGGTGAACAGCGCTAGCACCAGCGAGACGATCAGCGCGGTGTCCTGGGCGCGGGTGCCCATGGCGTCGGCGCCCGCGCCGATCAGCAGGTTCACGCCGAGCACGATGCCTTTGAGTTGCAGGGCGATGTAGGGCAGGACACCAACCAGACAGATCAACGCCACCACCACCGCCAGCGACTGCGATTTGCCGTAGCGCGCGGCGATGAAGTCGGCAATCGAGGTGATGTTCTCCTGCTTGCTGATCATCACCATTTTCTGCAGGACCCACGGCGCGCCCAGCAACAACAGGATCGGCCCGAGGTAGATCGGCAGGAATGACCAGAGCTGTTCGGCCGCCTGACCGACCGCGCCGAAGAACGTCCAGCTAGTGCAGTAAACCGCCAGCGACAGGCTGTACACCCACGCGCGCATCCGCGGCGGCAACGGCGTGCTGCGACGGTCGCCGTAGAAGGCGATGGCGAACATGATGGCCATATAGGCGAGGGCGACGGCGGCGATCAGCCCGGTGGACAACGACATGCAACACTCCCGACAAAAGACTCCCCGGCAGTCCTGCCCGGGCGGACAGTCTCGCATGAGTATGGCGGTTAGTCAGTGTCGACCAAGGTCGTGGCGTGGCGGGGTGTCGCAGGTTTGAAACCGGGTGGTTTTTGGGGTGACTGGTCAGGCCCCATCGCTGGCAAGCCAGCTCCCACAAGGATCTCCAGTGGGCACAGATTTTGTGAACACCACAGACCCTGTGGGAGCTGGCTTGCCAGCGATAGCGTCAGTCCTGTTTCAAAGCAATATCGATTAGTCGATGCAATTCATCCACCTCCAGCGCCGCCGCCGAAAACAGAATCCGGAACACCACCGGCGCCACCACCAGATTGATCAACCGATCAATGCTCGGTGCCGACTCGTCAGGGTGGCGCTCAATGATCGTCTGCAACTGCCCACCAAGAATCGTCACGCAATACCCCGGCGTGGCGCTGGCCTGCACGTCGCGCATCATGTTGCGCCCCGGTTCTGAACTCATTTCGTCCAGATATTGCTCGGCCCAGGCGCGGATGTCACCGCGCAGATCACCGGTCACCGCCGGTTCGCTGTCGGGGCGCATGCGGGCGAGGGCGACGTCGGCCAGCAGCGCCGCCAGATCTCCCCAGCGCCGATAGATGGTCGACGGCGTGACCCCGGCCCGCGCCGCAATTTGCGGGACGGTCACCGTGCTGCGCTCCTGTTCTTGCAGAAGTGCGCGGACTGCCGAATGAATCGACTCTTGCACCCGGGCACTGCGACCGCCCGGGCGTAAACCTTCTTTAATAGCCATGCGCCAGACCTTAACACAAAGAATTTGCTTTAAGCCAAAGCCGAGAGCACACTCCGCAAAAGCAAAAAATTAGCTTTTGCGGAGTGTGCCCATGACCAGCCTTGCTTCCAACCGTGGCAGCCTGATTTTTCTGGCGATCACCTTATTGAGTTTTCTCGCCGCTTCCACAGCGCCGACACCGTTGTATCACCTGTATCAAGATCAACTGCACTTCTCGGCAGCGGTGCTGACCCTGATTTTCGGCGTGTATGCGCTGAGTCTGCTGGCGGCGCTGTTGACGGTCGGATCGCTGTCCGATCACCTGGGACGCAAACCGGTGATTTTCACTGCCGTGCTGCTCAATGCGCTGGCAATGCTGCTGTTTATCAGCGCCGACAGTGTTGCCTGGCTGATCAGCGCCCGCGTGCTGCAAGGTTTTGCCACCGGCATGGCCACCGCTGTTCTGAGCGCGACACTGCTCGACACCGATCGCCAGCAAGGGCCGTTGATCAACAGCGTCGCTCCGTTGCTCGGCATGGCGCTGGGCAGCATGGGCTGTGGATTGCTGGCCGAATTCGCTCCGGCACCGTTGCAGTTGACGTACTGGCTGCTGCTGGCGCTGTTTGTGTTGCAGGCGGTGTATGTCTGGCGTCTGCCGGAAAGCGTCACTCCACAATCCGGGGCCTGGGCTTCGCTGCGGCCGACCTTGCATGTGCCGGTTCAGGCGCGTTCGACCTTGTGGCGTGTGCTGCCGCTGAACACCGCAACCTGGGCCCTCGGCGGCTTTTTTGCCTCGCTGGCGCCGTCGCTGGTGCGCACTGCTACCGGTTCGACTTCGAACTTGATCGGCGGTGCTACCGTTTCGGCGCTGACCGTGACCGGGGCGCTGATGATCTTCACTTTGCGCAACCGTCCCGCCGGCAAAGCCCTGCAAATCGGCGCCAGTCTGCTGCTTGTCGGCGTGCTGCTGATTTTGCTTGGCGTGCACAGTGCCAGTCTGGCGCTGTTTTTCCTCGGTACGCTGGTCGCCGGTTGCGGCTTTGGCTCGGGTTTCCTCGGCGCGGTGCGCAGCCTGGTGCCGTTGGCCCTGCCGCATGAACGGGCCGGTTTGATGTCGGCGTATTACGCGCTCAGTTATTTGGCGTTCTGCTTGCCGGCGTTGCTGGCTGGGCATTTGACCCGCACTTACGGTTTGCTGGTGACCACTGACGGCTACGGTGCCGGATTGATCTTCCTGGCCGTCGCCGCGCTGTTGCTCAGCCTGCGCCCGCAAACGGTCAAGGCTTGCAGCGCTCCATAAACGTCGGGCTTTCAGTTACCTTTGGCCGGCCTTCTTTTCATGGATCGACAGATGAAGATTATCCGCAGCAAGTCGTTCACCGCCGAGCGTGCCTGGGGCGCGCTGGACATCGCCAACATGAACGGCATTACCACGCGTCTGCACTGGACCGATCAGCCGTACAAATGGCACGTCAACGATGGCGAGGAAGTGTTCGTGGTGCTCGATGGTCAAGTGCAGATGCACTATCGCGAACAGGGTGAAGAAAAGCAGGTGCTGCTTGCGGTCGGTGACATCTTTTACGCCTCCGTCGGCACCGAGCACGTAGCCCACCCGCAGGGCGCGGCGCGGATTCTGGTGATTGAAAGCGAAGGCAGTGTCTAGACTCTTATCTGTAAAGTAGATAACAGATAGAGAAATTACCCGTTATATAGATATTCGATTCGGTTCTACCATGGACTCAACCTCACCTGAGGACAGGAGTTCATGATGACTTGCCCCAACATTGCCAAACCCGGCATCAAGCCGTTCCGCCAACTTCAGCATCCGCGTGAAGTGATCCGTCAATTCACCCCGAACTGGTTCGCCGCCACCATGGGCACCGGCGTGCTGGCCCTGGCGCTGGCGCAACTGCCGGTGGCGATCCCAGGGCTGCACGCGGTGGCCGAGGGTTTGTGGCTGTTCAACATTCTGTTGTTCACCTTGTTTACCTTCGCCTATGCCGCGCGCTGGATTTTATTCTTCGATGAAGCGCGGCGGATCTTCGGTCACTCCACGGTATCGATGTTCTTTGGCACCATTCCCATGGGTTTGGCGACCATCATCAACGGTTTTCTGCTGTTCGGCCTGCCACGCTGGGGCGAGGGTGTGATTCATCTTGCCGAAGTACTGTGGTGGCTCGACGTGGCGATGTCGCTGGCCTGTGGAGTGTTGATCCCCTACATGATGTTTACCCGCCAGGAACACAGCATCGACCAGATGACGGCGGTCTGGCTGTTGCCAGTGGTGGCCGCAGAAGTGGCAGCGGCCAGCGGCGGCTTGCTCGCGCCGCATCTGGCCGATGCCCACGCGCAACTGGTGGTGCTGACCACCAGCTACGTGCTCTGGGCATTTTCCCTGCCGGTGGCGTTCAGCATTCTGACCATCCTGTTGCTGCGCATGGCGCTGCACAAACTGCCCCACGAAAACATGGCCGCCTCGAGCTGGTTGGCCCTCGGTCCGATTGGCACCGGCGCGTTGGGCATGCTGCTGCTGGGTGCTGATGCACCGGCGATCTTCGCCGCCAACGGCCTGCCGGGCATCGGTGAAATCGCTGCGGGCCTGGGGCTGGTCGCCGGCATCACCTTGTGGGGCTTCGGCTTGTGGTGGATGTTGATGGCGCTGCTGATCACCGCGCGTTACCTGCGTGACGGCATCCCGTTCAACCTTGGCTGGTGGGGCTTCACCTTCCCGCTGGGCGTGTATTCGCTGGCGACTCTCAAGCTCGCCAGCACGCTGCACCTCGGTTTTTTCAGCGTGGTCGGCTGTGTGCTGGTGAGCCTGCTGGCGGTGATGTGGCTGATCGTCGGTAAACGCACCGTGCAAGGCGCGTGGCGCGGTGAGTTGTTTGTCTCGCCATGTATTGCAGGGTTGAAGAAATAACCTGAAAAGTTTAGGTAAGGTGTGGCCTGGATCGCCGATCGAGATTCCAATAAGCAGATCCAGGCCATTCTCTACCGACCTCAGGGAAACACGGAAGATGAGTCACCCCTCACAGTTCAACCTGCTTCGCACTCGGCGCTTTCTGCCGTTTTTCATCACGCAGTCGCTGGGCGCGTTCAACGATAACGTGTTCAAGCAGTCGCTGATCCTCGCCATTCTGTATCGGCTGACCATCGAAGGTGACCGTTCGATCTGGGTCAACCTGTGTGCGCTGCTGTTTATCCTGCCGTTCTTCCTGTTCTCGGCGCTCGCCGGGCAGTTCGGGGAAAAATTCGCCAAGGACGCGCTGATTCGTCTGATCAAACTCGCGGAAATCGCGATCATGGCCGTAGGATCGATCGGTTTTCTTTTCGATCACCTGTCGCTGATGCTGGTGGCGCTGTTCGCCATGGGCACCCATTCGGCGTTGTTCGGGCCGGTGAAGTATTCGATCCTGCCGCAAGCGCTGCGTGAGGATGAACTGGTCGGCGGCAACGGGCTGGTGGAAATGGGCACGTTCCTGGCGATTCTCGCCGGGACCATCGGCGCCGGGATCATCATGTCCTCGACGCACTACGCGCCGCTGGTTTCGACCGCGATTGTCGGGATTGCGGTGCTGGGATATCTCGCCAGTCGCAGCATTCCGCGCGCGGCGGCGGCCTCGCCGGAAATGCGCCTGAACTGGAACATCTTCAGCCAGTCCTGGGCCACGCTGAAACTCGGTCTGGGCCAGACGCCGGCGGTGTCGCGCTCGATTGTCGGCAACTCGTGGTTCTGGTTTGTCGGGGCGATTTACCTGACGCAGATCCCGGCCTACGCCAAGGAGTGGATGCACGGCGACGAAACCGTGGTGACGCTGATTCTCACCGTGTTTTCGGTGGGCATTGCGCTGGGTTCGATGCTTTGCGAGAAGCTCTCGGGGCGCAAGGTCGAGATCGGCCTGGTGCCATTCGGTTCGTTCGGTCTGACCGTATTTGGCCTGCTGCTGTGGTGGCATTCCGGCGGTATCCCGGAAAGTGTCAGCGGCCACAGCTGGATTGAAGTGCTGGGCTTTGTGCACACCTGGGCGGTGCTGGTGGACATTCTCGGCCTCGGCATTTTTGGCGGCTTCTATATTGTGCCGCTGTACGCCTTGATCCAGTCGCGCACCGCCGAGAACGAGCGGGCGCGGGTGATTGCCGCGAACAACATTCTCAACGCGCTGTTCATGGTGGTCTCGGCGATCGTTTCGATCGTGTTGCTGAGTGTGGTCAAACTGTCGATTCCGCAGCTGTTCCTGGTGGTGTCGCTGCTGAACATCGGCGTCAACGCCTACATCTTCAAGATCGTCCCCGAGTTCAGCATGCGTTTCATGATCTGGCTGCTCAGCCATTCCATGTACCGTGTCGAGCACCGTAATCTCGAAGCGATCCCGGACGAGGGCGCGGCGTTGCTGGTGTGCAACCACGTGTCGTTCGTCGATGCACTGCTGATTGGCGGCGCGGTGCGTCGGCCGATTCGCTTTGTCATGTACTACAAAATCTACAACCTGCCAGTGCTGAACTTTATCTTTCGCACGGCGGGGACGATTCCGATTGCCGGACGCAACGAAGACATCCAGATCTACGAAAAAGCCTTCACCCGGATTGCCCAGTATCTGAAGGACGGTGAGCTGGTGTGCATCTTCCCCGAAGGCAAGTTGACCACCGATGGCGAGATCAACGAGTTCAAGGGCGGCCTGACGCGGATTCTCGAAGAAACCCCGGTGCCGGTGATTCCGCTGGCGTTGCAGGGGTTGTGGGGGAGTTTCTTCAGCCGCGATCCGAACAAGGGGCTGTTCAAGCGATTGTGGTCGCGGGTGACGTTGGTGGCGGGTTCGGCGGTTGAGGTTGACGCGGCGGAACCGGCCAAATTGCAGGGGATGGTGGGGGCGTTGCGCGGGGCCGTCAGATAATCGGTGATAGTGCTGGCCTCATCGCTGGCAAGCCAGCTCCCACAGGTTTTCTGGATTTACACAAGATTTGTGTTCACCGGAGATCACTGTGGGAGCTGGCTTGCCAGCGATGGGGCCAGTGGCTTAAGCGCTGACCTTGAGGCCAATCAACCCGGTAATGATCAACGCGACACTGGCCAGCCGAATCAGCGCCATCGACTCGCCAAACAGAATGATCCCGGCAATCACCGTGCCCACGGCACCGACGCCGGTCCAGATCGCATAAGCCGTACCCAGCGGCAATTCCTTCATCGCCAGTCCCAGCAGGCCAAGGCTGATGGCCATGGCCGCAACGGTCAGTACGGTGGGGAGCGGGCGGGTGAAGCCGTCGGTGTATTTCAGGCCGACGGCCCAGCCGACTTCAAACAGGCCGGCGAAAAACAGAATGATCCAAGACATGAGAGACCTCCATCAATTGACGGGGCCGTCCCCAGATTGATAACTCGATCGAGCCGCAGGGTCGTCCCCGCGTTGCGCAATAGTCTGCCGAGCATTAATCCGGGGATCAAGCTTCCCGGTCAGTTGGCCGGCTGCTGCGCCAGCGCCTCACGGTCTTGTTTCTCGCTCATGCGCCGGAAGTACGTCGAGAGCAGCGCCCCGGAAATGTTGTGCCAGACACTGAACAACGCACTCGGCACCGCCGCCAGCGGCGAGAAGTGCGCACTCGCCAGCGCCGCGCCCAACCCCGAGTTCTGCATGCCGACTTCCAGCGCCAGTGACTTGCGTTGCGCCAGCGGCAACTTGAACAGGCGTCCGGTGAAGTAACCCAGCAAGTAGCCGAAGCTGTTGTGCAGCATCACCACGACCATGATCAGCAGTCCGGATTCGGCAATCTTCGCCTGACTGGCGGCCACCACGGCGGTGACGATGATCACGATGCTGACCACCGACACCAGCGGCAACACATCCACCGCGTGGCGCACCTTGTCGCCGAGCAGGCGTTGCGCGACCACGCCGAGCACGATTGGCAGCAGCACCACTTGCAGGATCGACCAGAACAATTCCATGAACGATACCGGCAACCACGCCGACGCCAGCAGCCAGATCAGCGCCGGGGTCAGCAGCGGGGCGAGGAGGGTGGTGACGGCGGCAATCGCCACCGACAGCGCCAGATCGCCGCGGGCCAACCAGGTCATCACGTTGGAAGAGGTGCCGCTCGGGCAGCAGCCGACCAGAATCACCCCGACCGCGATTTCCGGCGGCAGGTGGAAGATCTGGCAGAGCAACCACGCCACACCGGGCATGATCACGAAATGCGCAACCACGCCCAAAGCCACGCGCCACGGATGGCGGGCAACGGCGGCGAAGTCGTCGAGTTTGAGGGTCAGGCCCATGCCGAACATCACCAGCCCCAGCAGCGGCACGATCGCGCCCTTGAGGCCGAGGAACCACGCCGGTTGCAGGAACGCGATTACGGCGAAAATCAGAACCCAGTAAGCGAAGGTGTTGCCGACAAAGCGGCTGAGTGCAGCCAGTGCGCGCATGGCGTGTTCCTTATTATTAATGAGCACCACAAAACAACTGTAGGAGTGAGCCTGCTCGCGATAGCGGTTGTTCAGTCAACATTGCGTTGAATGTCAGTTCCTCATCGCGAGCAGGCTCACTCCTACATTTTGGACGTTACAGGGGTTTAGATCCCCTGCGGAGTCTCTTCACCGCCCAACGCTTCCACCAGCGCCGGCAGGAAGTCGCCAAAGGTCAGCATCATCAGGGTGAAGCTGGCGTCCAGTTGGCCCAGCGCCTCGTCACCACCGTCCTGTTCCGCCTGATCCTGCAGCAGGTCTTCGAACTTCAGGCGTTTGACGGTCATCTTGTCGTCGAGCATGAACGACAGTTTGTCCTGCCAGGCCAGCGACAACTGGGTGACCACTTTGCCAGTGCTCAGGTGCAACTGGATTTCTTCGCTGGTCAGGTCCTGACGCTTGCAACGCACGATGCCGCCGTCTTCGTGGGTGTCGCGCAGCTCGCATTCGTCCAGAACGAAGAAGTCCGGGGCCGCTTGCTGGGTGGTGACCCACTCGGTCATCACCGCGGTCGGCGCGGTTTTCACGGTCAGCGAACGCACGGGCAGGGTGCCTAGCACTTCACGCATTGTGGAGAGCAGGTCTTCGGCGCGTTTCGGGCTGGCCGAGTTCACCAGAATCAAGCCCTGTTTCGGCGCGATGGCGGCGAAGGTCGACGAACGACGGATAAAGGCGCGCGGCAGGAAGGCCTGGATGATTTCATCCTTGATCTGATCGCGTTCCTTCTTATAGACCTTGCGCATCTGCTCGGCTTCGATCTCTTCGACTTTCTCCTTGACCGCGTCGCGCACGACGCTGCCCGGCAGAATGCGTTCTTCCTTGCGCGCAGCGATCAGCAGGAAGTCACCGCTGACGTGCACCAGTGGCGCATCTTCGCCCTTGCCGAATGGCGCGACGAAACCGTAGGTGGTCAACTCCTGGCTTGCACATGGACGCGCCAGTTTGGTGGCCAGTGCAGTTTCCAGCGCCTCGGCATCGACAGGCAGGTCTTGGGTCAGGCGATAGATCAGCAGGTTTTTGAACCACATGGGGTGAGTCTCTCCTTTATACAAAGGGGGGCATTATTGTCTTCGCCGGGTCATAGGCCAACCCTTCTCTAAGCCTTTGGAAGGCCTGAGAAAATTAATTAAAAAAGTGCTTGCCAGAGGTTGGGTCGCTCCGTAGAATGCGCGCCACACCGAAGCGAAGGGTGATTAGCTCAGCTGGGAGAGCGTCTGCCTTACAAGCAGAATGTCGGCGGTTCGATCCCGTCATCACCCACCATTCGTTTCAAGTGTTTAGCGCAGCGGTAGTTCAGTCGGTTAGAATACCGGCCTGTCACGCCGGGGGTCGCGGGTTCGAGTCCCGTCCGCTGCGCCATATTCGGTAACCTGGACCACTGAACGCCAGGTCACCACGGAAAAACTCGCTGAAGCGGGTTTTTTTCTGTCTCAAGTTTGTACCTTGTTCCATCGGGTTTGTGTCGTTTCACCGGTTTTCGGATTTTTTTGAAAAAAACTTCAATTAAATCAACACATTACGAAAACTTGTGGCATAATGCGCCCCGTAACGAAGCGAAGGGTGATTAGCTCAGCTGGGAGAGCGTCTGCCTTACAAGCAGAATGTCGGCGGTTCGATCCCGTCATCACCCACCATTCGTTTCAAGCGTTTCGCGCAGCGGTAGTTCAGTCGGTTAGAATACCGGCCTGTCACGCCGGGGGTCGCGGGTTCGAGTCCCGTCCGCTGCGCCATATTCGGTCACCTGGACCCACTGAACGCCAGGTCACCACAGAAAGCCCGCCTAGTGCGGGTTTTTTGCTGTCTGCGATTTGATAATTTCTGCAATGCCTCTGTGGTGAGGGGATTTATCCCCGATATCCTGCGCAGCAGGCCCAAAGTCTTCAAGCTGGGGCTGCTTCGCATCCCATCGGGGATAAATCCCCTCACCACAAATCATCTCCTCGTCTCCTCACTGTTCGGCATTGCGGCTGTGCCGATAGTCGCTCACCGCCTCATACACCGCTTTACGCAAGCGGTTGATCCCGCCAATCGGTCGGTGCGCTTCGATGCCAAACCACGGATTGAACGACAGGTTGTCACACGCCAGATTCAAAGCCGGCGTGTCGAAGTCCTGCGCAGGCAGGGTGATCCGCGCGACGGTTTCGAACGCTGAATCCTGCTCGCGCCATTCGATGCTGGTGTCCTCGATCGGCATGTACTTGTTCGCATCCTGACGCTGAATCTGCAGCACAAAACACGCCGGCACCCGATCCGTCGACAGTTGCTGGTTCAAGGCGCTGCGCAGGAAATTCGGCAGGTCGTGGTTTTGCGGGGGCAGGGTATAGGCCGGGCAATTGTCCGGATCCGGCGCAACGCGAAACTTGGCATTGGCCTCGCCAAATTTGTAAGGCGATACCGAAAAGTAGGTGGTCGCGGTCGGGCTGTTCGGGGGTGGCGACAGGGTTGCCAGGGCGATGAACAAATGGCGGATCTGCCAGCTGCGAGGATCCCAACCGGGGAAAAACGCCATGATCTTTTTGCCGTCAGCCTGAGCCGCCACATTCTGACGATACTCGGCGACATCGCTGACAAAGAAATTCGGGTGGCTGAACATCACAAAATCTTGCTCATGGCGCTCTTGACGGTCGCCGAGCAATGGTCTGCCAGGCACATCGAGCAGTTTGATGGCCATGCCCCGGGCGTCGCGGATGCTGTCGAACTGCGGATAGGCGTTGCCATTGGACAGGCGAATCATCGCCTGCCAGGTTTTGCCCGGTTCGCTGAAAATCCCTTGGCGCAGCGCTGGCGTCAGTTCCGGCAGCACCGTAACTTCGGCTTTCACGCAACCATGGGCCTTGGCATGCGCGTCGCGCAGATAGCGCGTGCCTTCGCGGTGTTGATCGACAATGCGTACGGCGGTCTGGATCACCTCCTGGGTCATCGCCGCTTCACCGGCGGGAATCTGTTCCTGCGCCGACACCGGGCCGCGGTGTTGCCAGGCGAACCACGCGGTCGCGATGGCCCAGCCCAACAGGCCGATAATCAGCAATGCCAGCAGGGCGTTGCCTAGCAGGCGCCCCAGCCACAACCAGACGCGGGCGAGCATCGACGGTCTTTTGTACGGGGTGATCATCATGGCAATTGCGCCTCCAGTGGTCCGCCCAGTACTTTCAAGTATTCCAGCAAGGCCCAGCGTTCTTCGGGTTGCAGCAGTCGGCCGATAACCCCATTGCCGCGCTCGCCGGCGCGGAATTCGTGACCGCTGTTGTGGTTGCCGGAGATTCGCGTGTCGAACAGGAAACCATTGGTAAAGGCTTCGGTGCGATAGCCCAGATGGCGGGGGTCGTATTCGAACGATCCTTTATAGAAAGTCGTGGCGCGCTCATCCTCCGGCGACAGCAATTGATAAAGGCTCGGCACCGAACCGTTGTGAAGGAACGGCGCGGTGGCCCAGACACCGGCCAATGGCCTGGCCTTGTAGGCAAGTTTTTCGCGTACGCCGATCGGCAGGCCGAAACCATCGAGTTGCGGTTTCTCCTGCGCGGTGACGCCAGCCTCGCGATAGGCACGGTTTTCGACGAACGCGGTGACATAGGCCAGGCCCTTGGCCACCGATAGCTGATTCAGATCCAGTGGTTCGGTGGGCTTCGGATGCAGTTTCACATCCATCTGCTCCAGCTCCTTCAGATCCCATTGCAGCGGCGTCAGGTCGAAACGGTGGTTGGCAATGTTGGTTGCGGCATTCGGATCGGTGCCGATCACGTCCACCGGCAGCATGTGCAAGTGCTGCACCCAGCGCTCGCCCTCCTGAGTCTGGCGTGGCACGTGGCAACCGGCGCAGTTTTCGGCAAACAGCGCTCGCCCCTTGGCGGCCAGCGGTTTATCGATAGCACCCAGCACATCCTCCGGCCAGGCGGGTGGTTGCAGGCGTTGCAGGGTTTCTTCGATCTTGTGCAGATCACGCACGCGCACACTCGACGCGTAACGTGCATCGCCCTGCAGTGGCTGGCCGTTGCTGTCGAAGAAATTCAACGTGGCGCCGACGCCCAGCGCTTCACCGATGTTGCGCGCCATCGGTTGCTGCGCCGAGCCGTTCCATTGCACCCAATCGAAGGTCCACATGTCCCACAGTTGCGGGTAGTCCACCGGGGCGTCGGCCACGCGGTAGTTGCTGGGGGAGATCGCGTCGCCGAAGGTGGCGTTGGCGATGCGGCCGAAGGCATCGGTGCGTCCCGGGCCTTCCTCGGTCGGGTAGAGGCCGCGATGAGTGTCGTTCCAGGCGACTTTGAGGAAGGTGTTCAGCGACTCCTTGAAGTCCTTGCGCAGTTGCTCGTGGCGCAGGTCGTAGTCGTTGCCCAGCACAGTGCGAGCGAAACGTTCGAACTTCCACGGGTTGTAGTAGGTCGAGGTCAGACTGGCGACCAATGCCTGTCCGAAACTGCCACCGCGCAAGGTAGGAACGCTGGAAGGCAAGACATGTTGCGCCGAACCGCCGTCAATCCGCACGGCCTGGCCGTTGAAGCGCAATTCGCCGGTGTGGCAGGCGGCGCAGGTGATATCGAGAAATTGCTCGGTGCCGCCGGGGTTCTGATGACGGGCAAAGCCGACCGGCAGATTGCCGGGGTTGCTCGACGTGGCTTTCTGCTGTGGATCGACCAGAAAACCGAAGCGTGCGAGGTATTCCGGGGACGCGAAACGCTGCTGCGAGAAGGGCAGTTCCAGCGCCTCGAACCACTCATAGCGCAGGCCTTTGACCTGTGTGCCCTGCGGCGTGAAGTAGTAAGTCTGGCGTTCCTCCTCACTCCACTGCTGCAGGTAATGCACCTGTCGGGCCGGGGTATAGAAGGGCAGTTTCGGGTTGGCGACGTAGTACAGAATCACGGCCAGGACCAAGCCCAGCAGTACCACGATCAAAGTCAGCACACGGAATAAGAGGCGCAAGATAAACATCCTTGTCGAGTTGTTGCGCTGTTATGCCTCAGCTGTTGCAGGTGCGGCAAGTGGCCATTACGTCAACTGTCATAGGAAGTCCCACCAGTCCTTGTCAGCTCCAGATGACAGAAGCTTCATCGTCCCTTGGCCCGAATGCGTTTTAATCCCTGAACTTATCAGACATTTCCTGCTCTCATGCCGGTAGCCATTGGTCGTGGCGGCCTGATAAGCTCGCGGCTTTACTCGATTGCCCTTTCGGCGCATGAACAAGGAAATAGCATGAAACAGCATCGGTTGGCGGCGGCGGTAGCCCTGGTTAGCCTGGTCCTCGCGGGTTGTGATTCGCAGACCAGCGTAGAGCTGAAAACCCCGGCGCAAAAAGCTTCCTACGGTATCGGCCTGAATATGGGCAAGAGCCTTGCTCAGGAAGGCATGGATGATCTGGACTCCAAAGCGGTAGCCCAGGGCATCGAAGATGCCGTCGGCAAGAAAGAACAGAAGCTGAAAGATGAAGAACTGGTTGAAGCCTTCGCCGCACTGCAAAAGCGTGCTGAAGAGCGTATGGCCAAGATGAGCGAAGAGTCGGCAGCCGCTGGCAAGAAATTCCTCGAAGAAAACGGCAAGAAGCCTGGTGTCACCACCACTGCTTCCGGTCTGCAGTACGAAGTGGTCAAGAAAGCCGACGGCCCACAGCCCAAGCCTACCGACGTAGTGACTGTTCACTACACTGGCAAGCTGACCAACGGCACCGTGTTCGACAGTTCGGTTGAACGTGGCAGCCCGATCGATCTGCCGGTCAGCGGCGTGATCCCGGGTTGGGTTGAAGGTCTGCAACTGATGCACGTTGGCGAGAAGTACAAACTGTACATCCCTAGCGATCTGGCTTACGGCGCGCAATCGCCAAGCCCGGCAATCCCGGCCAACTCGGTTCTGGTTTTCGACCTGGAACTGCTGGCCATCAAGGATCCAGCCAAAGAAGACGCTGCCGCCAAGTAATCGGCTGTAGCTTCGAAGACGACGCCTCGCTTATGCGGGGCGTTGTTGCATCTGGACAATGCTGGCGGTAAACAGAGCGAACGGATGGCGCTTACAGCAGTCCTAGAGATTGAGGCCGCCAGCGCTAGACGTCCTGAGCCGCCAAGTCAATGAAATATTGGGGTTTTTTATGTGAGTAAAAAACGCCCGATCTGAGCGCGGCCCTTATAAAACGGGGCTTTCAGCGCTGAAATGCAGCTCTGTTCACAAGGTTATCCACAATTTGTGTGGATAACATTTCAACGGGAGAAATAGATGAAAGCGCCGTGGAATTTCGCCCGATTTCTGCCCCTCGCCGGTCGATTGCTGGCGCGTGGGCGTCTGCCGACCCTGTTGTTCGCCGTGGCGAGCAAAGGAGCGGCGCAAGGCAATCGGCTTGGCAAACTCAAGGATGATCTGCGTTTGCTCCAGGCGTTGTGTCTGGCTTACTGGCGTGGCGAATACCGGACGATCAGCCCGAAAGCCATCGTCTCGGTGGTGGCGGGTCTGATGTACTTCCTCAGCCCGGTGGATGCGATTCCGGATTTCATCCCTGTGTTCGGTATGCTCGATGACATCGCCGTTCTGGCCTGGCTGATGAAAACCCTCGATGATGAGCTCAATGCTTTTCGGCTCTGGCGCAACCGGCAGCAGCCGGAAAAACTCGCGGTGGTCGAGCGCCTGCCCGACACCCCCGAGCAACTTCAGCTTCAGGGCCCGAAAAAGCCTTGATTCATTCCTGCCTGGATACAGATAGATACCCCCCGCGACCTTGGCCGCTGTTAGGATTACACTTCTAGGGAAAAGTGCCGACTCGCTAAGTGTTGTTGTCCTACGGGGTAGTCATGGATATTCAGATAATTGCACGCGATGGCGAACCCGAGTATGCGGTTCTGCCATGGGTCCAGTATCAGGCTCTACTGAAAGCAGCAGGCATCAACGAAACACCGCAACAGCAGGCGCCAACGCCCGCTGTCGCAACGCCGGACCCGATTCTTCCAGGTCTGGATCAACTACGCAGTTTGCGCGAAGGGAAGGGCATCGCCATTGAGGCGCTGGCCCGCACGGTAGGCATCAGCCCGTCTTATCTGGCCATGATTGAAAGTGGCGAGCGTCAGCCTGACGCCGCGATTCGCCGCAGCCTGGCCTGGGAACTGACGGTGCCCGGTTGGAGGGATGAATCGTGAGCGTACGCATCAGTCGTCAACATTGGGACGGATTGCTGGGGGAGCTGGATCAGGCGCGCAGGCAGCGCCATCTGTTGACCTATCGAGCCTTGCTCGAACGTTTGCAACTGCCGACGCCGGCGATGCAGACGCTGACCGCGGCACTTGAGCATCTGGCCGCACTGGATGCCAAGGCCGAGCAGCCATTGCGCAGTTCGCTGGTGATCAGCCAGGGTGCCAGCCGTTTGCCACGTACCGGTTTTTTTGAGTGTGTCGAACGTCTGGGGCGCTTTTCCGGGCCATCCGATGGTGTCGCGGCTGCCTCCTGGCATGCGTCGGAAGTGGTCAGGGTGTTCGAATACGAGTACCCGGAATCGGCGGAGGCCTGAGTGTTCTTGCGACTCAAGGCGTCGGCCAGTTACTGGTTGGCCCGTAGGCTGTTTCACTGGTCGTGGTTTGTCCGCCAGCCCAGAGGCTGGCGCTGGCTCGAAGGGCAGTTTGCGCGCATGGCCAATCTCGGCGATGTCGGCGCGCAAAGCTTTTATGGGCACATTCTGACGTTTCGCGGGGTTGGCCTGGGTGCCCGCGAAGAGGGTGTGCGGCTGTTGCGTCTGGCGGCGCTCGCCGGTGATGGCAAAGCGGCTTATCAGGTCGGCGTGATCAGCTTGGCCGGTACTCCGAGCAAGGCGCCGGATCCGACCGAAGCGGCGCGCTGGTGGACGCTGGCCGCCAAGGCCGGTCACCCGTTGGCCGAGCTCAAACTCAAAGAGTTGAGCGCTCGGGATTAAACCCGGTAATCATTTTGTATCGCTCGATAAACGTGGCGTGAGGGAAACCTCACGCCACGTTTGCGTTTATCGCCATACGTTTTGTAGTAATTGGTCTTTTGCAGATTAGTCCTACAGTAAACGCCTACTCGCCTGACTTCTTTCCTGATTGATCCCCCGCAAAGTCCCCGCGCCTAATTTTTGCGCGAGGGAACGCTCATGTTTGACCCGGTTTTTCATTCCACCCCGCATCGTCGCGTGCGCTGATGGAAGCCGTCAGCCGTATCGAGCAGGAACTCGACAGCTTCCCTGACACCCTCAACCTCTATCGCCAGCAGCTTGAACATTGGTTCAGCAAGGCGGCCGACCAAGTCAGCCACGCGGCGGATCTGCCGTCGCTGATGGGCATGGAGCGGGTCATCCGCTTCGGCGATCGCCTCACCGCGGTCAGCACGGGCGACAGTGAGTTTTCCTCCAGCGTCGTGCAGTGCCCGAAAAGCGGGGTACTGGCGATCGAGAGCAAATTCGAGTCGGTGTACGACATTCCACTGGGCGACATCGTGGTGGATGTGGTGGCGGTGGATGATGGCCAAACCTCCCCCGTCGCACTTGATGCGCAAGGCCGGGGAACATTCACCGGTACGCCAGGCAAGTTCTATCGCGTGCAGGTGCACAGCGACGTTACCCCGGAGCAGATCGAGGCGCTGTTCCAGTCCTACGACGGCTTGACTGGCGAGCTGGATGGCTGGCTGCGCAGCGAGTGGCAGGAGTTCAAGCCGCAGTGGTCGCAGTCGGTGGCGACGGCGGCGGGTAACGGCATGCTCGCCGGGAGTTGGGCGGCGATCGAGGGGGTGTGGGACAGCATCGGCATGCTGTCGGAGATTCTGCGGGACCCCGGCAAGTTTGCTGAGCGATTGGGGCGTGGTGCGGAGGATCTGATCGAGCTGGCGAAAACCGCTCCGGATGTCATGCAGAAGCTGCAGTTGCTGGTCAGCGATGAGGCGGCGCTGTGTTTGCTGCTGCGCAGTGCGAGTCTCTGGCTGGAGATGCTGCCACCCAGCCAGATCGCCGGCAAAACCGCTGAAACGGCGTCGATGATGATCGTGCAGGTGCTGATCGATGTGCTGATTGGCGTTGTGTTGACATTCGTCGGGGCCGGCGCCGGGATCGCTTATCTCACCCTGCGTCTGGCGGATCGCGCCGCCCAGTTGCTCGCGGTTGTGAAACGCCTGGTCAGGGCGATGTTCGGCATCGTCAACACGTTCATCC
Organism: Pseudomonas sp. HOU2; assembly: GCF_040729435.1. Taxonomy (NCBI): domain Bacteria; kingdom Pseudomonadati; phylum Pseudomonadota; class Gammaproteobacteria; order Pseudomonadales; family Pseudomonadaceae; genus Pseudomonas; species Pseudomonas sp. HOU2. The sequence continues at coordinate 5,205,771 of NZ_CP160398.1, forward strand.
ATTACGTCGACCAGTACAAAACTGTCGCCGCGCGGGGCATTGCCGCCGGGGTGAAAAAGGGCCGCATGCAACTGCGCTGGGATGCGAAACGCAATGCCGCCCTGAAGAAAAACGAGCCTCACGATAACGCTCCCGATCAAGCGAAAAACCCCAACGGCGACAGCGCCGATTGCGCACCGCTGACCTGCACCAACGGCTGTCCGGTGTCGATGGTCACCGGTGAAGAATTGCTGACCCTGACCGACGGCACGCTCGATGGGGTGTTGCCGTTCGAATTCACCCGGCTGTACCGCACCAGCGCGGTGGAGATCGATGTCGGGCTGGGGTTTGGCTGGAGTCATTCGCTGGCGCATCGGCTGGAGTTCGATGGCGAGGTGGTGATCTGGGTCGATCACGAAAACCGCCGCACGCGGTTTCCGTTGCCCAGCGTTGAACGGCCGGCGATTCACAACAGCCTGTCGCGGGCGGCGATTTTTCTCGGCGATGAGCCGGAGGAACTGATCCTCGCGTTGGCGGGGGATGCGGCGCGGTTTTATCACTTTCGCGCCGGGCGGTTGGTGGCGGTCAGTGATGCGTATGGCAATCGTCTGACGGTGCATCGCGATTTTTCCGAGCGTGTGCAGCGTCTGGATAACGGCGCAGGCCGGTCGCTGCTGTTGCGCTACGACCGGGCGCATCTGGTGGCGGTTGATTACCAGGTGTTCGAGGCTGATGGCTGGCGCACCGAGCAAACGCTGGTCAGTTATTGCTACGACGCCCGTCAGCGGTTGTTGGCCGCGACCAACGCCGTCGGTGACAGCGAACGTTACGACTACGACGACCAGCACGTCATCCTGCAGCGGCAACTGACCGGCGGCGCGAGCTTTTTCTGGGAGTGGCAGCGCTCGGGCAAGGCGGCGCGTTGCGTGCGCCATTGGGCCTCGTTCGCGCAGATGAACACGCGGTATGTCTGGGACGACGACGGTCGTGTCACGGTGCATTACGTCGATGGCACCGAAGAAACCTACGTCCACGATGACAGCGCACGGCTGGTGCGCAAGGTCGAGGCCGATGGTGGTGAGCACCTCAAGGCTTATGACGACGCGGGGCGGCTGATCGCCGAGCAGGATCCGCTGGGCGCGGTCACCGAATACCGCTACGACGACGTCGGACGTTTGGTGGCGCTGATTCCGCCGGACGACGAGCCAACGTCCTACGAGTACCGCAACGGTTTCCTGCACAGCCGGTCTCGCGGCGAGGCAGTGTGGACATTTCGGCGCAACGCCGAGGGCGATGTCACCGAGGCGGTCGATCCTGACGGTCAGGTCACTCATTACTACTACGACACGCGTGGGCAGTTGCTGTCGATCCGCTATCCGGACAGCAGCCGGCACAAGTTGTCGTGGAACGACCTCGGCCAACTGACTGAAGAGACCCTGCCCGACGGTGGTGTGCGGCGCTTTTCCTACGACGCGCTGGGGCGACGGACCACCACTTGCGACGAACACGGCGCGATCACCCACCAGCAGTGGGACGCTGTTGGCCGACTGGTCCAAACGACTTTGCCTACAGGCGCCACTCGCGCCTACAGCTACGGCGCCTACGGCCAGGTCACTGCCGAGCGCGACGAGCTCGGGCACATCACCCGCTACGAGTATGACGACGACCTGCACCTCGTCTCGCGCAAGATCAATCCCGACGGCACCCGGGTGCAGTACCGCTACGACCATGCGCAGTTGTTGCTCACGGAAATCGAGAACGAGTCCGGGGAAAAGTACTGCCTGGACTACACGCCCACCGGATTGATCCGACAGGAAACCGGCTTCGACGGCCGGCGCACCGCGTACGCCTACGACCGCAACGGGCACCTGCTGGAGAAGACCGAGTTCGGCGATGACGGCTCGACGCTGGTCACGGCCTACGCGCGTGATGCGGCCGGGCGTCTGCTGCTCAAGACCCTGCCGGACGGGGTGGAGGTGGCTTACACCTACGACCGACTGGGCCGTTTGACCGGGGTCGATGACGGTCAAAAGCATCCGCTGGCCTTTGAATACGACCGACAAGACCGGCTGATCACCGAGCATCAGGGCTGGGGCACCTTGCGTTATGCCTATGACGCCTGCGGCCAGCTCAAACGCCAGCGTCTGCCGGACAACAGCAAGCTCGATTACCACTACGCCAAGGGCGGCGCGCTGACCGCGATCGACCTCAATGGCGCGCGGCTGAGCAGCCACGTCTACCAATCCGGTCGCGAACAACAACGGCAACAAGGCCTGCTGCGCAGCGACTATGCCTACGACGAGCAGGGCCGTTTGCTGGCCCACGCTGTAGGCCATCAGCACGACTCGCTGTATCGCCGCGATTATGCCTACAGCGCCAACGGCAACCTCGAGCATATTGCCGACAGCCGCCACGGCCAGCGCACCTATGGCTATGACGCCCTCGACCGCTTGATCCGCGTGCGTCACTCGCGCGACGAACTGCCGGAATCCTTCGCCCACGATCCGGCCGGCAACCTGCTGATGCAGGACCGCCCCGGCCCCACGCGGATCAAGGGCAACCGCCTGCTGATGCAAGGCGATCGGCACTACGACTACGACGCCTTCGGCAACCTGATCCGCGAACGTCGTGGCCGCGATCAGCAACTCGTCACCGAATACCGCTACGACTGCCAGCACCGCCTGATCGGCCTGACCCGCGCCGACGGCCAGACCGCGACCTACCAATACGACGCCTTCGGCCGCCGCATCCGCAAAACCGTCGACGGCATCAGCACCGAGTTCTTCTGGCAAGGCGACCACCTCGTCGCCGAAAGCAGCCCGACGCACCACCGCAGCTACGTCTACGAACCCGGCACCTTCCGCCCCCTGGCGCTGCTCGACGGCAAAGGCCCGAAAAAGGCCTGCCCGTTCTACTACCAACTCGACCACCTCGGCACCCCGCAGGAACTGACCGACTACAGCGGCGAAATCGTCTGGTCGGCGCAATACGACGCCTACGGAAAAGTCGCCGCCATCACCCTCGCCGGCGAGGACTACCTGGACCAGCCGCTGCGCTTTCAGGGGCAGTATTTCGATGCGGAAAGTGGGCTGCATTACAACCGGCATCGGTATTACGACCCGCGATTGGGGCGGTATCTGACGCCGGATCCGATCAAGTTGGCGGGTGGACTCAACCAGTACCAGTACACGCCGAATCCGACGGGGTGGGTGGATCCGTTGGGGTTGGCTTGCAATCCGTGTCCGGGGGCAATACAAGCTGATGGGCCTTACAGCGAGATTGTGCCAGGTGGCGGCTTGGCTACGCATGAGGCTCAGGGCGGACACCTAATAATCAAACATATTGGTAGAACGGATGCGCAGTTAGCCCAAAGATTAATGGCGGAGCCACATATTCCAGCAGCTTCTACATTTTCCGATCGCGCCGGAGCAGAGGCCGCTGTTTCAGAGGCTTTGAGGGTGAATACGCAAAAGGTGCAGGATTTTTTAAATAGCAAAAAAGGAAAGACTACTATCACCCATCATCTCAACCAGCCAGTAGGAGTGAGTTTACTCAATGGTGCCACACATCCTCAGTCGGCACTAAAGCTCCTGCTAGTTCTGAAAAAAGCCCCTACACTTCCTTTGGGATATTTTTTGCTGACCGGATTTCCAGAGCTATGAATCACGAACTCCCAGAGCTTCACGACTTTTTTGGGGCCTACTTTCATCAAGACTGGCTAATAGAGTACGACACCCCCGATGAAATTATTGCTGACTTCTTACAAACTTCCGATCCGGAAATAATACTTTCTGTCTGTAAAGAGCTGCAATTCTTGCTGAGTCAAAATAAAGATGAGTTGGCGTTAAGGGACTACTTGTTAAGAAAACTCAGTTGCTACTACTGCTATTGGAATGAGTGGGCTTCCGGCCAAGAATGGTTAAATTACGTGCTAGCTGTGCTGCAAAATGGAAAAAAATTAGAGTGAAGTGCTCTTGTAATAATTTCTGAAGTTGTATCTAGACAATTTTTGCAGGTTTGGAAAATGGTTGTGTTGTCTTTTCAAGAAAGTTAAGGGCTTAAGAATTAGAGAAATGTCAAAAAAATCTGTATGAGCTAGCTCTAGCTGAATATCAATCCAAAGGTTGTTTTGTGTGGAAAGTCAACGCTGGCCAATCAGTTGCGGCAGTTGAAGATCGGCAGCACTGAGACTATCAATCACATGCACGCTATACCCCGGAACATTCTTCGCATGGTGCTTCGCCTGCGAAGCCATCTCCGCCAGCTGACTCGCATCCAGTTCGGCGCAGGCTGCGGGGTGCAGGTGGACGACGCCGATGGACAGTGACAGCAACGGGAATTCCTGCCGCACACCCTGACGATTCGGCGCGATGAAGCAGCCGGCCTCCAGGTGTTCCGGGCGATAGAAGCGCCGGCATTGGCTTTGGAAGTCGTCGAGCAGTTGGTTGAGGCGTTTGCGCCAGTCTTCCGGGCCGAGCACCAGCAGGAAGTCGTCGCCGCCGATGTGGCCGACGAAGTCGCGGGACGGGTCGACGCGTTCGTTCAGGCATTGCGCCAGGCACAGCAGGACTTCGTCGCCACGGCCGTAGCCGTAGATGTCGTTGAAGGGTTTGAAGCTGTCGATGTCGACGTAGCAGATGATCGATTCGCGGCCCTGTTGCAGCAGGCGGGTCAGGCATTGCTGGATCGGCACGTTGCCGGGCAGCAGGGTCAACGGGTTGGCGTAGCGCGCCTGCTGGATTTTCAGTTCGGTGATCAGTTTGAGCACGTCGATCACCCGACCGAGGCCGAGATAACCGCCGTTGAGGGTGATGATGAAATCTTCTTCGATGCGTTGCCGGGCGCGGCTGGTGATCAGGCGGCTGACCTGTTGCAGCGACTGGCTCATCTCCACGGCGAGGAAGTCGTCGTTCATCAGGCGGCTGATCGGTTTGCGCGCGAACAGGTCGGTGGCGAACGGTTTGAGCAGTGCGTCGGACAACGAATGCCGGTGGACGATGCCGCACGGCTGACCCTGTTCGTCGAGCACCGCCAGTGAGTTCAGATTGGCCTGGCGGCGGAAGGCCTCCAGCACCGTGGCGGTCGGTGTGTCGCGATGCACCGCGGGTTGCTCGTTGAGCAGGGCGCTGAGGTCGCTGCCTTCGTCGTTCAACGCCACGGTGCTGCTGTCGTGTTTCGGCATCAGGGCCCGCGCATCGCGGGGTGGATGTTCCTGAGGGCGGCCGAGCAGGTAACCCTGCACCAGATCGACGCCCATCTCGGTCAGCACCGCCAGTTCTTCCGGCAACTCTATGCCCTCGGCAATCACCTGCGCCCGCGAAGCCTTGGCGATTTGCAGGATCGAGCCGACGAACTCGCGCTTCAGCGCATCCTGATGAATGCCGTCGATGAAGTGGCGGTCGATTTTCACATAGTCCGGACGCAGCTCCGACCATAGACGCAAGCTCGAATAGCCGGCACCCAAGTCATCCAATGCAATCGAAAAGCCCATCGCCCGATAGTGATGCAGGGCGGTTTGCAGCAACTGGAAATCGTCGATCGGCGTCTGTTCGGTAAGTTCGATCACTACTTGGCTGGGTGGAATGCCGAAATCCTGCAGCAGTTGCAGAGTCCGTCCCGGTTGGTGCGCGGCTTCGAGCAGGGACTCCGGGGATACGTTGAGGAACAGCTTGCCCGGCAGTTGCTGCTCGTTGAAACGACGGCAGGCAGACTGGCGGCAGGCAATCTCCAGTTCGCTCAGGCGACCGGCCTGGCGGGCCACCGCGAACAGGGCGATAGGCGAGTGCAGGGGACTGTTGGACGGGCCGCGGGTGAGGGCTTCGTAGCCGAGGATGCGGCGCTCGGAGAGACAGATGATCGGCTGGAACAGACTGTGCAAACCGCTTTGAGTCAGGATCGAGCTCAAGGCACTCAGCTGTTCGGTCGTGGTCATGGCAATCTCTGGCGATAAAAAAAGGACTGGGAGCGTTCTCGATGAAGAGAGCCGCTCCCAGTCCTTTATTGCACGACAGAATGATGACTGTTTGATGACGATCCAGGGAGCGTCAGCACTAAATTGCCATCATCTTACTTCTTGGCCACCTGATTGCTCAGCTTCAGGTAATCCAGCAGAACGCGCCCGGTCTCGCTCAGGTAGGCGTCGTCCTCGGGTTTGACCTTGTCCGGCTCGGCCGCCGCAAGTGCGTCGTCGTCTTCTTTCTTCAGCTCTTTGAGCGGCTCTTCGCCTTTTGCCTTGCGACGGATGTTCTCCATCGCCAGTTGCTTGGCATCGATGTCCGCATGCTGGGCACGACGGTCGGCTTCGTTGAGGCTGACGGTTTTTTCTTCCATCAGCTTCTGCGCCAAGGCCAGCTTGTCACGGATGAACACGAACTCGGCATCCTTGGAGCTGCGTGCGTCATGCTCGGATTTGAGCTGCGCCAGGTACGGCTTGAACGGATCGACCGCAGGTTTGATCGCCGCCTTGATGGTGTCCCACGGCATGGCTTCCGGCAGGGCGCTCTCGCCGATTTCCTTGGTGTCGATGATCGACGGGTAGTCGATGTCCGGCAGTACGCCCTGATGCTGGGTGCTCTGCCCGGAAACCCGGTAGAACTTGGCCAGGGTCAGTTTCAGCTCGCCATGGTTCAGCGGCTGAATGGTCTGCACGGTGCCTTTGCCAAAGGTCTGGCCACCGATGATCAATGCGCGATGGTAGTCCTGCATGGCGCCGGCGAAAATCTCCGAAGCCGAGGCGGACAGGCGGTTGACCAGCAGTGCCATCGGGCCTTTGTAGAACGCACCCGGGTTTTCATCTTCCAGCACATCGACGCGGCCATCGGCGTTACGCACGAGGACGGTCGGGCCTTTGTCGATGAACAGGCTGGTCAGCTCGGTGGCTTCCTGCAGGGACCCGCCGCCGTTGTTGCGCAGGTCGATGACCACGCCGTCGACTTTCTCTTTCTGCAGTTCGGTCAGCAGTTTCTTGACGTCACGGGTGGTGCTCTTGTAGTCCGGATCACCGGCACGGAACGCCTTGAAGTCGAGGTAGAAGGCCGGAATCTCGATGATGCCGAGCTTGTAGTCCTTGCCGTCCTGTTTCAGGTTCAGCACGGATTTTTTCACCGCCTGGTCTTCAAGCTTCACCGCTTCACGGGTGATCGGCACGATCTTGCTGGTCTGGTCGTTCGGCGCATTGCTGGCCGGAATCACTTCCAGGCGCACCACGGTGCCTTTCGGGCCGCGGATCAGCTTGACCACTTCGTCGAGGCGCCAGCCCACCACATCGACCATCTCTTTGTTGCCTTGGGCAACGCCGATGATCTTGTCGGCCGGTGCGACCTGCTTGGTCTTGTCGGCCGGACCTGCCGGCACCAGACGCACGACTTTCACTTGATCATTGTCGCTCTGCAACACAGCGCCGATGCCCTCGAGGGACAGGCTCATGTTGATGTCGAAGTTCTCCGCGTTATCCGGCGACAGATAGTTGGTGTGCGGGTCGTAGGACATGGCGAAGGTGTTGATGTACGCCTGGAAGATGTCTTCCGCGCGGGTCTGGTCCAGACGCGCCAGTTGGTTCTTGTAGCGCTTGGTCAGGGTTTCCTGGATCTGCTTGGAATCCTTGCCGGCAATCTTCTGCCGCAGCACTTCGTCCTTGACGCGTTTGCGCCACAGGTCGTCGAGTTCAGCGGTGGATTTGAGCCAAGGGGCGTCCTTGCGATCGATCAGCAAGGTCTCCTTGGTGGTGAAGTCCATCTTGTCGACGCCCTTGTTCAGCTCCGCAATGGCGAAGTCCAGACGCGCCTTGACGCGGTCCAGATAGCGCTTGTAGATGGTGAACCCGGCGTTGAGGTCGCCGCTCTTGAGGAAGTCGTCGAACTGGGTCTTCCACTTGTCGAATTCGGCGATGTCGCTGGCCATGAAGTAGCTGCGCGACGGGTCCAGCAGCTTGATGTAGCTGTCGTAGATGATCACCGAGCGCGCATCATCGAGCGGCGGCTTGCTGTAGTGGTGACGCTTGAGCAACTCGACGACGTTGAGACTGGCGATCACTTCGTCGCGGTCAGGCTGCAAGTTGTCCCAGCTGTTGGCTGCGAATGTTTTGCCCGACATCGGCAACAGGCCGATACCGATGAAAAGAGCGAGGGCGGTGCTGGGGAGCAAATGCTTCATGCTGATTCGACGCGGGGACAATTGATAACGCATATTAGGCCGTCTTTGAAGTCGCCGGTTCTACGAGAGCCGGTCGCATAATGCAAAAAGCCCGGCGCTACAGCTTCGGGCTCAGTCCAGACTCACTATGGAGGCACTGTGAAGGCATTGCAAGGCGTTGAAGGTCAAGTGGCATGGCTTGAAGAGCCGAGTCCGGTATGTGATGCAGGGCAAGTGCGCATTCGCGTGGCGGCGGCGGGCCTTAATCGCGCCGATTTATTACAGAAAGCCGGGCTTTATCCACCACCGCCCGGTGCCAGTCAGGTGCTCGGTCTTGAGTGCTCCGGGGTGATCAGCGAGGTCGGCGCCGGTTCGTCCTGGCAGGTCGGCGACCGCGTCTGCGCCTTGTTGGCCGGGGGCGGGATGGCTGAAGAAGTGGTCGTCGACGGACGGCACGTGCTGCCGGTGCCCGAGGGCGTTTCGTTGATCGAGGCCGCTGCATTACCCGAGGTTTATGCAACGGTCTGGCTGAACGTGTTTCAACTGGCGGCGCTGAAACCCGGCGAAAAGGTTCTCCTGCACGCCGGTGCCAGTGGAATTGGTTCAGCCGCCATTCAGCTGTGCAAGGCGTTCGGCAATCCCTCTTGGGTCAGCGTCGGGTCTGCCGAGCGCTTGGCCTACTGTGAGGCACTGGGCGCCCAGGGCGGCGTGATACGCAGCGATGATCTGGAGAGCCTGCGCGACTTCGGGCCGTTTGACGTGATTCTTGATCCGGTGGGCGGCAACTACGCCGCGCTGAACCTCAAACTGACGGCACTGGACGGACGCTGGGTGCTGATCGGTTTGATGGGCGGGCGTGAGGCGAAACTGGACCTGGCGCAGGTGCTGGGCAAGCGCGTGCAGTTGCTCGGTTCGACGTTGCGCAGTCGCGACGATCAGTTCAAGGCCGACCTGCTCAGTGACCTGGGACAGCATGTGTGGCCGCTGTTTGCCGAAGGACGGTTGAGCCCGCAACTGGCAAAAACCTTCGCGGTGAAAGACGCCGAAGCGGCGTTTGCCGAATTGGCGAGCAATACGGTTTCGGGGAAGGTGGTGCTGGTGATTGACGACAGCCTGAGCTGATTGGAAGGGCAAGATCAAAAGATCGCAGCCTGCGGCAGCTCCTACAGTGGGAGGGTGTACACCTTGTAGGAGCTGCCGCAGGCTGCGATCTTTGTTTTTACTTCCAGAGATGGATCGGCCAGCCGGATTTTTCGGCATGCTCCAGCAGCGCCGGATCCGGATTTACTACATGCGGGAAATCCACCTTCAGCAGCAACGGCAAGTCATTGCGTGAGTCGGAGTAGAAACTCGCGCCTTCCAGATTCTCTTCCTCGGCGTCCAGCCATTCCAGCAGGCGGGTGATCTTGCCTTCGCGGTAGGTCAGCGTGCCGACGGTCTGGCCCGTGTAAACGCCGTGCGCGACTTCCAGTTCGATGCCGAGAATTTCGTCGATGCCCAAGCGCTCGGCAATCGGTTTGACCAGGTGCGTGCCGGAAGCCGAGATCACCAGAATCCGGTCACCGGCCTTGCGGTGGGCGGCGATGGTTTTGGTCGCGTCGCTGAAGATGATCGGTTCGATGAAGTCTTCCACCCACGGGCCGACCAGATGCTCCACCTCTTCCGGGGTACGGCCGATCATCGGCTCCAGGCTGAACGCCATGAATTCTTCCATGCGCAATTTGCCATGGCTGTAGGCGTCCATCAGCTCGTTGTTCTTGCGCATGAACGACTCGGGATCGACCCAGCCCAGGCGCCCCATCTGCTCGCTCCAGAGGGTGGCGCAGTCGCCGTGGATCAGGGTTTCGTCCAGATCAAAAATTGCCAGGGCCATCAGTGCAGTTCTCTCTTCAACGTCAGCAAAGTCATCAGGCTACCTCACACAGGGCCGTCGGATCGATGGAAAGCGCCAGACGCTGACCGTCGGGATGCAGATCCGCCGCCGAGCGGTTGAGCACGTCCACCACCAGTTCCACGCCACGCGCCTCGACTCGATAGCGGATCACGTTACCGAGCAGGCTGTGACTGCGGATCTGCGCGTCGAGTTCGCCATTGAGGCTCAGCTCGATGGCTTCCGGGCGAATCGCGATGCGGTGGTTGATCGGCCGTTGCAGCAGCTTCGAGGCGCTGTCGGCGTCGAGCAGGTTGTAGTTGCCGATGAAGCCCGCAGCGAACAGATCCACCGGCGCGGTGTAGAGGGTTTCGGCATCGCCGCTCTGCACGATCTTCCCCTGGTTCATCAGGAAAATCCGGTCGGACATGGTCAGCGCTTCCTCCTGATCGTGGGTGACGAAAATCGTGGTCAGACCGAGTTCGCGCTGGATCTGCCGGATCTGCTCGCGCAGGTGTTTGCGAATCCGCGCATCCAGCGCCGACAGCGGTTCATCCAGCAGCAGTAAGCGTGGGCGAGTCACCAGCGAGCGGGCGAGGGCCACGCGCTGGCACTGACCGCCGGAGAGCTGGTGCGGATAACGGCTGGCGAAATCGTTGAGCTCGACCAGTTTCAGTACTTCGGCGACGCGCTTGTGGCTGTCGTCGGCATTGACCTTTTGCATGCGCAGGCCGAAGGCGACGTTCTGTTCGACGGTCATGTTGGGGAACAGCGCGTAGCTCTGGAACACCATGCCGATCCCGCGTTTCTGCGGGCTCAGCGGCACGATGTCGACGCCATCGAGCAGGATCTTGCCGCCATCCACCGGCGTCAGCCCGGCAATGCAGCGCAGCAGCGTGGACTTGCCGCAACCGGACGGGCCGAGCAGGGTGACGAACTCGCCCTTGTTGATCTCGCAGTTGATGTCGCTGAACACCGTGGTGCCCGCGTAGTTTTTCTTCAGGTTCTGGACGCTGACATAGCTCATTCGCTTTTGTCCTTGTTCAAGATGTTGGCGATCCAGGTCAGGACCAGCACGAAAAAGAAGTACGAGATCACCAGCGCACTGGTGAAGTGGCCGCTGCTGTTGCGCATGTTGTTCAGGTACACCTGCAGGGTTTCGTAGCGCGTGCCGACCAGGATGTTGGCGAACACGAACTCACCGAACAGGAACGAGAACGACAGCAGCAACGCGACCATCAGGCCTTTGCGCAGGTTTGGCAGCACCACCAGAAACGCCGCCTGAAAGGTGCTGGCGCCGAGCAGTTGCGCGGCGTCCATCAGGTCGCGCAGGTTGATCGCCTGCAGGTTGTTGGTGATCGCCCGGTACATGAACGGCAGCGCCACGGTGAAGTAGCAACCGATCAGAATCCACGGCGTGCCGACCATCGCCAGCGGCCCGGAACCATAGAGTTGCAACAGCCCGACCGACGACACCACTGGCGGCACCGCGAAGGGCAGCAGGATCAGGATGTTCATCAGCGCATCGAGTTTCGGGAAGTGGTAATGCACCACGAACAGCAGCGGCAGGATCAGCACCACCGACAGCACCAGCGCGCCGACGCACACCAGCAGCGACTGGCCGAAGGCATGCAGAAAGCGCGGGTCGCTCCACAGCTGGAGGTACCACTTGAAGGTGAAACCGCTGGGCAGGATGGTCGCCGACCAGCTGCTGGCGATCGAGTAGATCAGCGTGCCCACCAGCGGCAGCAGCAGGATCGCGAACAACAGATAAACCACGACGCGGTGATAGACACCGGCCGGGCCGGATTCAGCGCGAGACATGGTAGCTCCTCTTCAACAGCAGTTGATGCACGACGGTGACAATGGTCATCAACGCCACCAGCACCACAGCCAGGGCGCTGGCCAGATTCGGATCCAGCGAAATATCCCCGGAAACCATCGCCGCGATGCGGATCGGCAGCACGTTGAAGTTACCGGTGGTCAAGGCGTACACCGTCGCGTAGGCACCGAGGGCGTTGGCCAGCAGGATCACGAAGGTGCCGAGCAGCGCCGGGGTCAGTACCGGCAGGCCAATGTGGCGCCAGAATTGCCAGCCGTTGGCGCCGAGCAGCGCGGCGGATTCGCGCCAGTCTTCACGCAAGGCGTCGAAGGCCGGGTAGAGCAGCAGCACGCCGAGGGGAATCTGGAAATAGGTGTAGAGGATGATCAGACCGGTTTTCGAATACAGGTTGAAGTCCTGAATGATCCCCGCCTGCTTGAGCATGATGGTGATGCTGCCGTTGAACCCGAGCAGGATGATGAATGCGAAGGCCAGCGGCACACCGGCGAAGTTGCTGGTCATGTTGGCGAAGGCATTCACGAAGTTGCGCAGTTTCGAGTCGACCCGGCGCAATGAATACGCCCCGAGCACGGCGATGATGATGCCGAACACACTGGACCAGAAACTGATCTCCAGGCTGTACTGGATCGCCTGCAGATAGAACTTCGAACTGAAGATCTTGCTGAAGTTGGCAAAGCCCCAGCCGAACTCTTCCGACTGCAGGCTGTTGATCATCACCCAGACCAGCGGGGCGATTTCGAACACGATAAAGAACAGCGCAAACGGCACCAGACACAGGGCCGCCAGCCATTTGCCGCGAGTCATGGCATTCACTTGAGCAGCTCCCGGCACACAGGTTTGTCGTGGGGCACGCCGAGCAGTTCGCAGACGGTGCCGCAGATCTCGGTCTGCTTCGGTGTGGCGTCAGCGTTGAGGCTGAAGGCGTTGCCGAGGACGAACAGCGGCACCTGGCGTTCTTCCGGCAGCAGGCCGTTGTGCGAGCGGTCGTTGTTCATGCCGTGATCGGCAGTCACCAGCACTTGATAACCGGCGTCGAGCCAGCCTTGCAGGTAATCGGCGAGGATGATGTCGGCCGAGCGCGCGCTGTTGCGGTATTGCGCGGAGTCGAGGCCGTGCTTGTGGCCGGCGTCGTCGATGTTCATCGGGTGGATCAGCAAAAAATTCGGCGCATGGCGCAGGCGCAGGCTTTCCGCGTCGGCGAACAGGTGCGAATCCGGGTAGTGGTCACTCCAGTAGAAGTGGCCGTGCTGGATCGGTAGCGCTGGATCGTCGGTATGACGGTCGCGGGCCGCTACGAACGGTGAGCGGTTGTACAGCTCGCTGACCCAGTGATAGGCCGCAGCAGCGGTTTTCAGGCCGGCGTCGCGGGCGTAGTGATAGATGCTGCGCTGGTTGGACAGGCGCGCAACGTTGTTGTGGACGATACCGCTGTCGATCGGCGGTACGCCGGTGAGAATGCATTCGTAAAGCGGTCGGGACAGGGCCGGCAACTCGCACTCCAACTGATAGAGCGCGGCGCGTCCTGCGCCAACGTAAGCCTGCAGATGCCCCATGGCGTGACGCGCGACCTCGTAATTGAGACCGTCGAGCACGACAAGGATGACGTTGTGCTTCATAGGGGCAAAAACTCCGCGAAAACAGGAAATTTCAGATTCAACCTGGATCCCCGTGGGAGCGAGCCTGCTCGCGAAAGCGGTGGTTCATTCAACAATGATGTTGACCGCGATACCGTCTTCGCGAGCAGGCTCGCTCCCACATTTGGATCTTCGACCAATCACACGATGGTGATTCGTCGTCTTACTTCATCTCTACGATGACTTCTTCGTTCCACTTCTGCGGCAGGGCCTTGGAGGTTTTTTCCCAGGCGTCGGCGTCCTTGATCGGCGTGACTTTCTTGTACTGCTCGTTTGGCAGCAGCTTGGCTTTCACGTCTTCCGGCAGTTGCAGATGTTCGGCACGGATCGGACGGGCGTTGCCGCGAGCGAGGTTGGTCTGGCCGGCGTCGCTGAAGATGTATTCGCGGGTCAGCTTGGCGGCGTTCGGGTTTTTCGCGTACTTGTTGATGATGGTGGTGTAGCCGGAAATCACCGAGCCGTCGGACGGGATCAGCACCACGTAGTCATCCGGGTTGGCCATCTTGGCCTTGTAGCTCAGGCCGTTGAAGTCCCAGACCACGCCGACTTCGATCTCGCCTTTTTCCATCGTGGCGATGGTCGGGTTGGCCATCGACAGGCGACCCTGCTTGGCGATGTCTGCAAACAGCAGCAGCGCCGGCTGGATGTTCTTCTCGTCGCCACCGTTGGCCAGGGCTGCGGCCAGTACACCGTTGGCGGCTTGCGCGGCGGTGCTCACGTCACCGATGGAAACCTTGTACTTGCCGCCTTTGAGGTCAGCCCATTTGGTCGGGACTTCGGAGCCGTGCAGCAGCTTCTTGTTGACGATGAAGGCGATGGTGCCGGTGTAGGCCAGTGCCCAGTTGCCGTCCTTGTCCTTGGCCCAGTCCGGGACCTGATCCCAGGTACTTGGCTTGTACGGTTGCACCACGCCTTGCTTGACTGCGATCGGGCCGAACGCCGCGCCGACGTCGCCGATGTCGGCGGTGGCGTTGTCTTTTTCAGCGGCGAACTTGGCGATTTCCTGGGCCGAGCTCATGTCAGTGTCGATGTGTTTCAGGCCGTAGGTCTTGGCCAGGTCTTCCCAGGTGCCTTTCCAGTTGGCCCAGTCATCGGGCATGCCGACGCTGTTGACGGCGCCTTCCGCTTTCGCAGCGGCTTCGAGGGTTTTCAAGTCGGTGCCGGCGGCCATGGCCGAGGTGCACATTGCAATGGTCGAGCCTAACAGTGTTGCCAGGAAAAGCTGTTTCATTCCGAAGCTCCTTGGTCGTGTTCAACGCTGCGATTGCGGTTTGTGTTGGTCTAGGTCAGCAATACCTGAGCCAATTTAAGGGGGCTGGATGACACTTTGATGTCGGCGGTCGCCCGGCAGGCCTTTTATTGGCCCGATTTCGGCGCTTGCCCGGTAAGCGTAGACCAAGGTCAAAGCCCCGGCGGACAAGGGACTTGGCCGATGTATTGCAAGTCATGAGAGCGACCGTCGGGCGGGTTTGTCATCTCTCGGTCATCTGCACTGCCTAGGCTTGCAACCCATGGAAACGGCTTGCAGGCCGTACGGTTTTTGCCCCGAAACAGTGCTGGTCTAGTCCAGATAGGTAACGTTAATGCGCGATGAGGCAACAAAAGCGGTGACAGCGATTGGTCAGGTGCTGCAGGAGCAACTTGATCACGGTCTGCTCGCGCCCGGGAGCAAGTTGCCGGCCGAGCGCAAGCTCAGTGAGTTGTTCGGCACTACACGGATTACGGTGCGCGAGGCGTTGTTGCAACTGGAGGCGCAGGGGCAGATTTATCGCGAGGAGCGCCGTGGCTGGTTCGTTTCGCCGCCACGTCTGGCATACAACCTGATGCAGCGCAGTCACTTTCACGCGATGGTCAGTGCGCAGGGGCGGGTGCCGTCGACCGAGGTGATTTCGGCGCGGTTGCAGCCGGCGTCGGTGGCGGTGTGTGCATTGTTGCAGTTGCCTGCTTTGTCGAGCGTGATTCAGATTTGTCGGTCGCGGCGGATTGATGGGCGGCTGGTGTTGTATGTCGAGCATTATCTGAATCCGCAGTATTTTCCGGGGATTCTGGGGTTTGATTTGAATCAGTCGATGACCGAGTTGTATGCGCGGCATTACGATTTGCGCTATGGGCGGGTGCGGTTCGAGATTGTGCCGACGTCATTGTCGGTGGATGCGGCGGCAGCTTTGCGGGTGTCTGTCGGGAGTCCGGGGTTACGGATTGCTCGGGTCAATTATGATCAGCATGAGCGGTTGATTGATTGTGATCTGGAGTTTTGGCGGCATGATGCGATTCACGTTGGTGTAGATGTTGTTTGAGCGTTTGGCCTTGGCGGCCTCTGGGCCGACCAGGCTGTTGGGTTCTGCGTGAATATCCGTTTCTTCGGGTGCTGCCGCTGACGGTTTCGCTCTTACAGCGAGTCCCTTTGGCAAACGCCCCAAAGGAACCAAAGGTCTGTGCCCTGACGTTCGGCCCGCTCGCTAAAGCTCGGGGTTCCTTCGCTCCGGGATCGATCCGGGCGCATCGCCTCCGGTTTGCTTCGCTGCACCTCCTCTCGATGTGTTCGACTTCGTCGAACGGTCGCTTCGCTCCCACCCCCGGATCAATCCCTCCGCTCAGCCTGCCGACGGGCCGGTGAGTCAAGATCAAGAGCTTTCGGCGAGCTGACACTCGGCCATTTGAGTGGTGAAGAGCCTGCGGTCGGCTTTTGCTTTTCTGTAGGAGTGAGCCTGCTCGCGATGGCGGCCTGAAAGCCGACCAATCACCAACTTCCTGCACTCAATCCAACTGTGGGAGCTGGCCTGCCAGTGGTGGTGACCTCTCAGCCGACCAATCTCCAACAGCCCACACCCAATCCACTGTGGGAGCGAGCTTGCTCGCGAAGGCGGCCTGACAGCCGACCAATCTCCAACTGCCTGCACCCAATCCCACTGTGGGAGATTCTATGGTTGAGGGAAAGCCCTCAACCGGCCTTCGGTTGATATTCGCTTTGCCCCTTGAGCAGAGCGAATACCACCCGCGCAAGCTTTCGAGCCAGTATCACCAGTGCCTGTGTCGTGCTGAAGCCTCGGGCTCTTTGCTCCTCGTAGAAGCCTTTCCAGGCTGGCGTACGACTGGCCGACATGGCTGCGTTATGCAGCAGTCGACGAGCTTCCGGATCTCCACGCTTGGTCAGGCTTCGGCGACCATCCTTCTGCCCCGACTGTGACACTCGTAAATCCATCCCCAAAAACGCGATGAATGCATCTGCATTCCTGAAATCACCCCGTTGAAACGCAACAATCAAACGGGCTCCAGTCAAAAAACCAACGCCTTCGACTTTCGTGCATCGCTTCAGTTGGGCAAGCAAACCGGCTTCTTTCAACTGCTCGTTGATCATCTTCTCGACCAATGTCTCAAGCCTCTGCATTGAAGCCACTTGCTCGGCAAACGCGCTTTTAAGCAGCGGCTCATTTTTCCAACTTTGCACCAAGCCAACGCGCGCCTGAACCAGCGCTGCGCGACGACGAAAAAGGCTCAAGAGTCGGCGATACAGCGGCGATGGCGGAATCCAGGGATGCAGTTCTTCGTATTCATTTTTCAGATAACGGGCAAGCAGTTTGGCGTCCAGCGCGTCGGTTTTAGCGCGAACATTCACTCCTTTGCGGTAATGACTCAGCTCGTAGCCACCGACCATGTAAATCGTGCACCCGGCTTCATGGGCCAGATCGGCGAACGCCAAGTGATAGATATTGGTCGATTCAATGGCCAGATCAACCGGTGCAGGCAAGGCTTTCAGCCATTTCTCGATCGCTGCCTTGTCATTGGAAATAGTCTCGAGCAGATCCAGCTCGGCCTGATAGATGACCAGCTCATTCTTGGCGACATCCACGCCCACGATTGGCTTGGAAACAGAAACCGACATTGCCATTGAACACCCCCCGAGATATGGTTTTGAACACTTGAAGGGATCACCCAGGGGCGCAGGCTTGTTCCTATCGTCGGTCTAGCCAGATGCATTCTTTATCGGCGCTTGGGTGAAAGGAGGAGGGGCGAAATCTCCCACGGATCTGTACTGCGTCAACAGTCAGAATCTGGCTTTGTCCCTCCTCCTCCCTTCAAGTCTCAGCATACAAGCTGGCTTGCCAGCGATGGTGGCCTGACAGCCGACCAATCTCTCACTGCCTGCACCCAATCTCTCTGTGGGAGCTGGCCTGCCAGTGATGGTGACCTCCCAGCCGACCAATCTCCAACTGCCTGCACTCAATCCAACTGTGGGAGCTGGCTTGCCAGCGATGGCGCCCTGACAGCCGACCAATCTCTAACAGGCTGCACACGGTCAAATGTGGGAGCGAGCCTGCTCGCGAAGGCGCCCACACTGTCACTTCATCTCTACTTGCCCGCCCCGGCATTGGCATACAAATAATCCGTCGCCAGCGACGCCATCGTCCTCACCCCAACCACCAGCGCCGACTCGTCCACAAAGAACCCCGGATTGTGATTCGGCGCCGCCTTGCTCATGTCCTGATCCCGTGGCGTCACCCCGAGGAACACAAACAGCCCCGGCACTTCCTTGGCAAAGAACGAGAAGTCTTCCGCGCCGCCCACCAGCGGTGCATTGACCACGTCATCCTTGGCTGCCCACTTCAACGTCGGCAGCATTTTTTCCGTCAGTGTCGGGTTGTTGATCGTAGGGTCGTATTTTTCGATGATGGTCACGTCGGCTTTCGCGCCGCCGCTTTCGGCGATTTTTTCGATGGTCTGGCGCACGTCGGCGTGGAGTTTCTGACGGATGCCGTAGTCGTAGGAGCGGATGGTGCCGCTCATGTCCACGGATTCGGGAATGATGTTGTAGCGAGTGCCGCCGTTGATGGTGCCGATGCTGACCACCGACGGATAGGATGAGATGTCGGTGCGGCGGCTGACCACGGTTTGCAGGCCGACGATGGTTTGTGCGCCGACGGTGATCGGGTCGATGCCGTCCCAGGGGCGGCCGGCGTGGGTTTGTTTGCCGAGGATTTTGATGCGCAGGTCGTCGGAGCTGGCCAGGGTGGCGCCTGGACGGTAGGCGATCTGGCCGGCGGGGACGCCGGCCCAGACGTGGAGGCCGAAGACGGCGTCGGGTTTGGGTGATTTCATCACGCCTTCTTCGACCATCATTTTCGCGCCCCAGGTGTTTTTGCCGTCGGGGATGAAGTCGCTCGGGCCTTCTTCGGCGGGCTGGAAGTAGAACACCACGGTGCCCGGCAGAGTGTCGCGCAAGCCTGTGAGAATTTTCGCCGTACTCAGCAGGATCGCGGTGTGGGCGTCGTGGCCGCAGGCGTGCATCACGTCGACTTCTTTGCCCAGATAGGTGCCTTTGGCTTTCGAGGCGAAGGGCAGGTCGGCGACTTCCTTGACCGGCAATGCGTCCATGTCGGCGCGCAGAGCCACGGTCGGGCCGGGCAGGGCGCCCTTGAGGATGGCGACCACGCCGGTGCGGGCGACGTTGGTTTTGACTTCCAGGCCCATCGCCTTCAGTTGTCTGGCGACCAGTTCCGCGGTGCGTGTCTCGGTGTTGCCCAGTTCCGGATGCGCGTGGATGTCGCGGCGGGTTTCCAGCAGTTGCGGTTCAAGTGCCTTGGCCTGCGTGGCGATCTGTTCGCGGGTGCTGTCCAGGGTGGCGGCGCTGGCGGTGCCGGCCAGCAGGGTGAGCAGAACGGTCTGGGCGATACGTGTCAGCTGCATCGGGTTTCTCCATGGTTATTGTTTTTCTGGCTTCCCTGCCTGTGACCCGAGTGTCTGCGCGAAGTGCTATTCCTTCGGCTGGCCACCGCCGGCAGTGATGACCTGCACGCTCATGCGCGGCGTCGCCAGATCGAGTCCGGCTTCGTCCAGATGGCGCTTGAGCGACAGGTTGAACGCTCGGGAAACTTCCCATTGTTTGATCGGTGCAGTCTTGAAGCGGGCGCGCAGGATCGCGCTGCCGGATTCGAAACTTTCCACGCCCTGAATCTCCAGCGGCGACCAGATGTTGCGCCGCTGCAGCGGGTCGGTGCGCATTTTCTGGCCGACTTCGCGCATCAGTTTGATCGCGTCGTCGATTTCCATGTTGTACGGCACCGCCACCCGGAAGATCGCGTAGCCGAACTCGCGGGAGTAGTTCTTGATGCTTTTGATTTCGCTGAACGGGATGGTGTGGACGATGCCGTCGATGTCGCGCAGGCGCACGGTGCGGATGGTCAGGCCTTCGACGGTGCCGAGGTGGCCGCCGACATCCACGTAATCGTCGATCGCCAGCGAGTCTTCGATGATGATGAACAGACCGGTGATCAGGTCCGCCACCAGCGACTGCGCACCGAAACCGATGGCCAGACCGATGACACCGGCACCGGCCAGCAGTGGCGTGACGTTCATGCCCATGTTCGCCAGGGCGACGATCAGCGCGATGATGAAGATCGCCACGAACAGCACGTTGCGGATCAGCGGCATCATCGTCTGCGCGCGGGCATTCGCCAGGCCTTTGCGCGAGCGGGTGAGGGCGTGGTGCACGGCGGTGTCGGCGAGGATCCAGATCAGCCAGGAGAAAATCAGCGTACCGATCAGGCTGAACAGTTTGACGCTGACATCGTGCCCTTCGCCCTCGGCAAACCCGATCAGCGACTTGCCCCATACGCGCAGGCCGAGCTCGATGAAGGTCAGCCACACCAGCAGGTGGGCGAGGGTGTAGAAGAAGCTTTTCAGGCGTTCCGAATACAGCGCATGACGCTTCGGCCCGCGCTGCGGTTTGAGCGAGTGACGGCGCACGAGGCCGTTGATCACCATGCACATCACCAGCAGCACCGTGCAGATCAGCGACTGACGCAGGGCGGTGCTGGTGTCGCCGGCGGAGACGAAGGTGGCGAACAGCGAGATGCCGACCAGCACCAGCGCCGGCACGTACCAGAAGGTGCCGAGGATATCGATGGTGTCGCTGAGGGCGCGGCGGGTCAGGCGGCGGGACAATGGCTGGTTGCGGATCAGGTGCGCGATCGGCCGGCGGAAACGCAGGATGAACAGCCCGGTGAACAGCGCCGCGAGCACGTTGGTGATGGTCGCGGTGGTGTGCGCCAGGTGCACGCCGAGGCCTTCGACCAGGCGCGGGTCACTCAGCGCTTCACCGAACGCGGCGAAGCTGCCGATCAGCCACAACGGACGGAACGCCTGATGCCGCAGGATGTACAGCGCCCGATGCCGGTGCGGACCGTCGAGCAGCGAGAAGGCGATCACGCAGATCGCCGAGAAACAGGTGCCGACCACCAGCGCATAAGCCAGCACCATCGCCAGGCTTTTACCCAGCGACGATGGCAGCGCGTAGCTCATGTACACGGTGATGACCAACGCAATCAGCCACGGCCCGAGCTTGCGCAGGGCGAAGCGCAGCATGTCGAGGGCCTTGGGGTGTTGCGGCAGTTCTTCGGTCAGGCCGAAACGCATGCGCACTCGGTGGCCGAGCCAGATCAGCGCGGCGGCGAGCAGGCTCCAGACCATCAGGATCACCGCGAAGCCGAAGATGATCGGCAGCCATTCGCTGGCCGGCAACATCAGGTTATCGAGTTCGTCCCTGGCCAGATCGAACTCGTCGGACCAGCGGGTCAGCGGGCTGTCGTCACCGGAGAACTGCTTCTCGAAACTGGCCAGGGTGCCGCCGATCAGGCCCAGCACGCCTTCTTCCGGTGAGGCCTGGGCTTTCTTGGTGGCGTCGCGCAGCTTTTTCAGGTCGCTCAGCAACTGTGCGCGTTGCTTGTCGTTTTCCAGCGACTTGATGACTTCATCCAGCGACTGGCCCAGCGGCTCCTGCGCCTCCGGCTGCGTCTTGGTGGAGTTGAGCAGCCCCGGCAAGCCGACCGCATGGGCAGGGGCCAGCGGCAGCAGCGTCATCAGGCAGACAAGGAACAGGCAGGGCAGTGCAAACAGACGAGCGAACACTAGGCGGTCAACCTCGCAAAGGGGCGAATTGAGCGAGTGTACGAGGCAGCCGGAATCAATGCGAGCCGGGCGCCGATTTATTCGTTGAGTTTGGCGAGGATCTTGTAGACCACGGTCGCCAGGATCATCAGCATGCCGATCCACATGGCGAAGACACCGGCGTTCTTGTCGCGGAAGTTGAAGCCGATGGCGAGCAGGATCATCCCGGACAGGATCGGGACGAGCATGGCGTGGAAGGAGGACATCGAAATCATGGAGACTGCCTTGTCATAGGGGATGATTTAAGTCTAGGTCGCTTTCGACCTGTAGGAGCTGCCGAAGGCTGCGATCTTTGCTTTTGATCTACCAAAACACAAGATCAAAAGATCGCAGCCTGCGGCAGCTCCTACAGGGGGGCGATCAGCTTACGGTAGTTCGCGGCTGGCGTAGAACGCGCTCAGCACTTTGACCAGGTGCGCCAGGTCGTGGCTGCCGCACAGTTCGCGGATCGAGTGCATGGCGAAGGTCGGCAGGCCGATGTCGACGGTGCGCACGCCCAGGTGGCTGGCGGTGATCGGGCCGATGGTCGAGCCGCAGCCCATGTCGCTGCGCACCACGAAGCTCTGCACCGGTACTTCTTCGGCCATGCACAGGTGGCGGAAGAACCCGGCGGTTTCGCTGTTGGTGGCGTAGCGCTGGTTGCTGTTGACCTTGATCACCGGGCCGGCATTGAGTTTCGGGCCGTGGTTGGCGTCGTGCTTCTCGGCGTAGTTCGGGTGCACGCCATGGGCGTTGTCAGCCGAGACCAGCAGCGATTTCTGGATGGTGCGGACGAACTCGTCACCTTCCGGCAGCAGACGGCGCAGGGTCTGTTCGAGCATCGGGCCATCGGCACCGCAGGCCGAGCAGGAGCCGACTTCTTCGTGATCGTTGCACACCAGCACGCAGGTTTCTTCGCTGTCGGCAGTGAGCAGAGCTTGCAGGCCGGCGTAGCAGGACAACAGGTTGTCGAGGCGCGCGCCGGCAATGAAGTCGCCATGCAGGCCGATGATTGCCGCGCTTTGGGTGTCGTAGAAACTCAGCTCGTAATCCAGCACCACGTCGGCGTTCAGACCATGTTCGCGAGCCAGCTGATCAGTCAGTACCGCGCGGAAGTCGACGCGCTCGTCACCGGCGAACTGCGCGAGGATCGGCGGCAGCTCGGTCTGCGCGTTGATCGCCCAGCCCTGATTGGCTTCACGATTGAGGTGAATGGCCAGATTGGGAATGATTGCAATCGGTGCCTTGAAGTCGATCAGCTGGCTTTCGACCTTGCCGTCGCGGCGGAAGGTGACGCGCCCGGCCAGCGACAGGTCGCGGTCGAACCACGGTGCCAGCAGCGCGCCGCCGTAGACTTCAACGCCCAGTTGCCAGAAGCCCTGACGTTGCAGTTCCGGTTGCGGCTTGACCCGCAGGCACGGGCTGTCGGTATGGGCGCCGACCAGACGGATGCCGTCGTGCAGCGGCGAGTTGCGGCCCATTTTGATCGCGACGATCGAGGAGTCGTTACGGGTGACGTAGTAACGGCCGTTGGCCTCGGTGGTCCACGGCTCGCGCTCGTCGAGGCGCACGTAACCGGCGGCCTCCAGACGCTGAACAAGGCTGGCGGTGGCGTGGAACGGGGTAGGGGAGGCCTTGAGGAAGTCGATCAGGCCTTGGTTCAACTCTTCGCGCATAAGAAGCTCCAGACAGCAATGGGCGGGAGTTTAACGCATCGGCCAGCGAATTGAATCCGGAGCGGATTCCTGTAGGCGCTGCGGCACGCTGCGATCTTTTGATTTTGATTTCAACGAACAGAATCAAAAGATCGCAGCGTGCCGCAGCTCCTACAGGATGGTGGTGTTCAGCGGGCGGAGGCTACGCGTTTTTTCAGGTAGTTCATGATGACTTTTTCATCCTCCGGTTTATCCGGACGCGGCAGCTGTTGCGGCCAGGGCTTCTGGCTCAGCAGTTTTTTCTGCCGGCTTTCGTCCCAACGGAGTATTTCTCGCGAGGCGCATTCCCACCATTCGTGGCGGCAGGCGCTGTAGTACGGATCTTCCGGCGCCGCGCTGCCGTACAGCAGGTCGCGACCGACCTTGCGCAGCGTGCCGCTCTGGTGGCGCAGCTTCCATTTGATTTTCAATCGGCGCCAGGCCGACGGGAACGGTTTGACCCGTGGCACATCGCTGCACAGATCCACCAGGCGCTGGCTGAACTGCTCGCCGTGCTGGGAGAAGAAGTATGTCTGCATCGCGTGAAAGAAACGTTTTTCTGCGAAGTAGTGGTAGACGTGTTTGCGCGCCTCCACCACCTGGCGTTCGCGCATGGCGTACGACAGGGCGATCTGTTCGATGGTGTGGATTTCGAAGCCGCCGAGTGTCCATTCATCAATCAGGCGGATCGACCTTTCGAATAGCGCCGAGTCGCTGTCGGTCACACCGCACAAACCGCTGTTGTAGAGCTTGAAACCGTTATCCGGTGTCACGCCGTGGCGGCGCAGGTCGCGACCGAGTTTTTGATAGTCGGGACGCTGGTGCACATCTTTCCAGTCGTACTCGAAGCGATCCATCACCGAGCGGTTCGGCTCGATGAATTTGAACAGTTGACTGGGGTGGCGGGTGAACAGGGTGTCGGTGTCGACGAACAAGGTCTTTTCCGCCCACTGCATGCCTGCGGCAATGGCGCAGGCCTTGCGGCGGTGATGATAGCCGTGGGTGCCTTGCCAGCGGGTCAGGGTCGCGTCGTCCAGCAGCACCGTGTCGACCGGCCAGCCCGCATAGTCGTCGGGGCGATCGGTGAGAATGCGGATGGCCGGTCGCTCGCCGTTTTTGGCTTGGGACAGCGCGGTCAGGATGCTGAACTTGGCTTCGCGCCGGTACACATCCTGATTGCCGTAAATCAGGTAAAGCAGTTGATGACGAACTTTCGTGAGGGGGGTTACCAGGGAATCAATACAACTCATCCGAAAACAAAATCCTTGTACAAAAAAACGCGCTGCCGCTCAGGCAACGCTTAAAACGGTGCCGGGCATTCGAAGCGCAGACGCTCGCCGGTTTGCGGGTGGGTGAAGCTCAGCATGCTGGCGTGCAGGCACAGACGCGGCCACGCGGCCAGGGCCTGTTCGTGGGCGTAGAGCCCGTCGCCCAGCAGCGGGTGACCGATGGACAGCATGTGCACTCGCAACTGGTGCGAGCGCCCGGTGATCGGCGTCAGCTCGACGCGGCACCAATCGCCGCAACGTTCCAGTACGCGCCAGAAGGTCAGCGCATGCTTGCCGAATTCGTGGTCGACCACGTGTCTTGGTTTGGTCGGTGGATCGTAACGCAGGGGCAGGTCGATGCTGCCGCTGTCCAGTTCCGGCTGACCCCAGGCCAGGGCGGTGTAGGCCTTTTCGGTTTCACGGTCGTGAAACTGCCGCGACAGTTCGCGGTGGGTGTCGGCGTCGCGGGCCAGCAGAATGATGCCGGAGGTTTCCCAGTCCAGGCGATGGACGATGCGTGCTTCCGGGTAGCCGTTTTCCTGCAGGCGGGTGATCAGGCAGTCCTTGTTGTCGTCGGCGCGACCGGGCACCGAGAGCAGCAAGGTCGGTTTGTCGACCACCAGTACGGCGGCGTCCTGATGAATGATGCGGATGTTGGACAACGGCATTAAAACAGCCTCGTAACAAATGCCAACGGCGGCTCAGACTGCTGATAACCCTGTAGGAGCTGCCGAAGGCTGCGATCTTTTGATATTGAAGATCAAAAGATCGCAGCCTTCGGCAGCTCCTACACGAGCATCAACAGCCCGAGCCGCCGTAGCGACTGCCGGATCGACTCAGCGATCGGGCAGGGTGATGTTGAGTTCCAGAATCGAGCAACTGCCCTGGCTTTCCAGTGCAACGTGTACATCGTCGTTGCCGATGTTGACGTACTTGCGGATCACGTCGACCAGTTCCTTCTGCAAGGCTGGCAGGTAATCCGGCGTGCTGCGCTGGCCGCGCTCATGCGCCACGATGATCTGTAGACGCTCTTTCGCTACCGAGGCGGTACTTGGCTTTTTGTTGGCACGAAAGAAGTCAAAAAGGTTCATTACCTACCTCCAAACAGGCGCTCGAAGAATCCCTTCTTCGTAACATCGAGGAAACGATGTTCTTTTTCTTTGCCCAGCAGACGATCAACGGCATCGCTGTAGGCCTGACCGGCATCGCTCTGGTCGTCGAGAATCACTGGAACGCCCGAGTTGGAAGCCTTCAGGACCGCCTGCGACTCAGGGATGACGCCCAGCAGGGTCACGGCCAGAATTTCCTTCACGTCTTCGACGCCCAGCATTTCGCCATCGCTGACGCGCTGTGGGTTGTAACGGGTCAGCAGGAGGTGTTCCTTGATCGGCTCTTCGCCGAGTTCGGCACGACGCGATTTGCTGGCCAGCAGGCCGAGCATGCGGTCCGAATCTCGTACCGAGGACACTTCCGGGTTGGTCACGATGATCGCTTCGTCGGCGAAATACATGGCCAGGTGCGCACCTTTCTCGATGCCCGCCGGGGAGTCGCAGACCACGAAGTCGAAGTCTTCCTTCAACTGCATCAGGACTTTTTCCACGCCTTCCTGGGTCAGCGCGTCTTTGTCGCGGGTCTGGCTGGCGGCCAGCACGTAGAGGTTTTCCAGGCGCTTGTCTTTGATCAGCGCCTGCTGCAGGTTGGCTTCGCCGTTGACCACGTTGACGAAGTCGTACACCACGCGACGCTCGCAACCCATGATCAGGTCGAGGTTACGCAGGCCCACGTCGAAGTCGACGATCACTGTTTTGTGGCCGCGCAGAGCGAGGCCGGTACCGATAGCGGCGCTGGTGGTGGTCTTACCCACACCACCCTTGCCGGATGTAACCACGAGAATCTTGGCCAAGGTGTTTCACCCCTAAGGAAGAAGGACTTTTTAGCCCCTGAAAAACATCTCTTGAAAACTACTGCAGTCGGACAGCCTTGGCTGGAATTCGGCGCAAGTCGCAATTGCCGGGGGCAAACGCTGCTTGATCCTTTTTCCTACTTCGTTTGAGCCGTTTTCGCTACGTTTTAGAGATGCTTGGAAAATGCGGCAGTATCCGTTAAAGCCGAATGATGTTCAACACGTCGGCCGACAGGCTGACCTGGACGCCGGAGCCCCACAGTGGATCGCGGCGCAAATCTTCGGAAACCTTGTAATGCCCGGCGATGGAGATCAGTTCAGCGCTCAATTGCTGACAGAAAATCCGGGCCTTGGTGTCGCCTTTGACGCCGGCCAGTGCGCGACCGCGCATCGGGCCGTATACATGGATGTTGCCATCGGCCAGAAGTTCCGCCCCCGGACTGACCGAGGACACCACCACCAGATCGCCACCCTGGGCATATATCTGTTGGCCACCACGTACTGGCGTAGTGATAACGCGGGTCGCTTTGACGGTCGGCTCCGGCGGCTTTTCCGGCTTCTTTTTGACTTCCGGTTCCGGCGCTTCCAGCGGTCGCTCACGAGCGCCGGACGGCGGCAGCACCGGGATGTCGATGGCGATGGCGGCGGCGATATCTTCGATACGGCTGGCGCGGATCGCCAGGGTGCGCAGGCCATGCTGGCGGCACACGCGCATCAGGCCGGGCAGATCGACCGCGCCTTCGCCGGGCGGCAGTTTGTCCAGCGCCAGGACCAGCGGCGCATTGCTGAAGAAATTCGGCGCCTGGGCGACTTTGGCGGCCAGTTGCCGATCAAGGCTGTCGAGGTCGTTGCGGGACAGTTCCAGCACCGTGATGGCCAGCATGCTGCCCTTCAACTGGAACACGGGATCTCGGTCTGGCGATTCGTTTTGGCTCATATCGGCATACAACGGCTTGTCACTAAAAGTGCCGAGACTTATAACGAGAACGCCCGCGAGCCGCAAGCCGGGTCGAACGATGTAGAATGCGCGGCCACTGAATTTACGGAAGCTTTAATGGATCGCCCGCGTTTTCGAAGAGCCTATCTTTCTCCCCGCTTCTGGCCGCTCTGGTGCGGTCTGGGGCTGTTGTGGCTGGTCGTGCAGTTGCCGTATGCGGTTTTACTGACGATCGGTCGAATCCTGGGCGCGTTGATGTATCGCGTGGCCGGCGACCGGCGGCGCATCGCCAAGCGCAATCTCGAGCTGTGCTTCCCGGAAAAATCCGCTGCCGAGCGCAAACGCCTGCTCAAGGAAAACTTCGCCTCCACCGGCATCGCGTTTTTTGAAATGGCGATGAGCTGGTGGTGGTCGCGCGAGCGTCTGGCCAAACTGGCGCATGTCGAAGGCCTGGAGCATCTGCAAAACGCCCAGCGCGAGGGCAAGGGCGTGATCCTGATGGCTGCGCACTTCACCACCCTGGAAATCGGCGCGGCGCTGCTCGGTCAGCAGCACACCATCGATGGCATGTACCGCGAGCACAAGAACCCGTTGTTCGACTTCGTCCAGCGTCGGGGCCGTGAGCGGCACAATCTCGATTCGCTGGCGGTGGAGCGTGACGACGTGCGTGGCATGCTCAAGCTGCTGCGTTCGGGCCGGGCGATCTGGTACGCACCGGATCAGGACTATGGCGCCAAGCAAAGCATCTTCGTGCCGCTGTTCGGCATTCAGGCAGCGACCGTGACCGCGACCACCAAATTCGCCCGCTTGGGTAAAGCGTTGGTGGTGCCGTTCACTCAGGAGCGTCTGGCGGACGGCAGCGGTTACCGGCTGGTGATCCATCCGCCGCTGGAAGACTTCCCGGGCGAGACCGAAGAGGCCGACTGCATCCGCATCAACCAATGGGTGGAAAGTGCATTGCGCGCCTGCCCTGAGCAATACTTGTGGGCGCACCGCCGCTTCAAGAGCCGTCCACCGGGCGAGCCGAAGCTTTACCCGAAACGGCGCGGCTGATTCACTCACCCTTTCAAGCACCATGGAGCGTTGCGATGAGCCCAGCTGAACCGGTCACAGGTTTGATTCTTTCCGGCGGCGGGGCTCGGGCGGCGTATCAGGTGGGGGTGCTGGCGGCGATTGCCGAATTGCTGCCGCTGGGTGCGGACAACCCGTTTCCGGTGATCGTCGGCACCTCGGCCGGGGCGATCAACGCGGTCAGCCTCGCCAGTGGCGCCAGCGATTTTCGCGCGGCCATCGAACGCCTGACCCTGTTCTGGCAGGGCTTTCGCAGCCATCGAGTGTTGCGCAGCGACTGGCCGGGAGTGATCCGGCAGGCCAGCCGCTTTGTCAGTCACAGCCTGCTCGGCATGGGCCGACACCTGCCGGTGGCGTTGCTCAACAGTTCGCCGCTGCGCGACCTGCTCAATGAAAAACTGCACATGCCCGGCATCGCCGAGTCCATCGCGCGCAAGCAATTGCATGCGGTGGCGGTGACCGCGTTCGGCTACGAGTCGGGACAGGCAGTGACCTTCTATCAGGGCGGCGGCAAGATCGATGCGTGGTTGCGCCATCGACGCATCGGCGTGCCGGCGCAATTGTCGGTGGACCATTTGCTGGCCAGTTCGGCGATCCCGTTGCTGTTTGCCCCGGTGAAAATCGGCGAGGAATATTTCGGTGACGGCGCAGTGCGGCAATCGGCACCGATCAGCCCGGCGCTGCACCTGGGCGCGAGTCGGGTGCTGGTGGTGGGCGTCAGCGGCAACCCGCGGGGTTTCGATCCGCAGCAACCGCTGGAGCGTGCCTACACCGGGCAGCAGCCAACGCTGGCGCAGATTGGCGGACACATGCTCAACAGCACGTTCATTGACAGTCTGGAGAGCGACATCGAATTGCTGCAGCGCCTCAACCAGTTCAGCCACCTGATGCCCGAGGGCACGCCGACCCGCGAGCTGGGCGTGGCGCCGGTGGAGGTGCTGGTGATTTCGCCGAGCCAGCCGATCGATGAAATCGCGGCGCGCCATCGTCAGGAATTGCCGGCGGCGTTGCGTCTGTTTTTGCGTGGGCCGGGAGCGACCAAGACCAGTGGGGCAGGGGTGCTGAGTTATCTGCTGTTCGAGGCGGGGTATTGCAGCGAGCTGATCGACCTGGGACGGCGCGATGCGTTGGCCAAGCGTGAGGAACTGTGCCGGTTTCTGGGGATCAGCGAAGTGGTCGTTCCCACATGAAGTCTGCGGTGCGGCAAATCGCTGGCAAGCCAGCTCCCACAGGTTTTTGGGTGGGCACAAAAAAGTGAACGACACATAACCCTGTGGGAGCTGGCTTGCCAGCGATGGCGTCCTCGCAGACGCCATCTACACCCGTCATCAGAAGTGGAACTTCACCAGGAAGCTGGTCACGTTCTGATTGGTGGTAAAGCCACGGGTGTCGTCGATCCCGTACTTGTCTTTCCAGTAGTCGTATTCCACACCGACGTACAGTTGCTTCTCGCCGAAATGCAGCGCCTTGCCCAGGTCGTATTTGACCTGTGGGTTGAAGTGCAGGTTGGCGTGGTATTCGCCTTTGCTGTTGACGTCGTTGTCGACCACCCAGTCCATGTAACCGTCGATCAGCACGTTCGAGCTGCCGACCGGGATGGTGTAGGACCAGACCGGGGTGATCTGCCAGACGTTGTCACCCGGACGCGAGCCGTCGGTGTGACGCTGGTAGAAGTTCAGCTGGAAGTAGTCGAAACCCGGGATCGCCAGGTCAAAACCTGGACCGATCAGGTACGACTCGACGTCGCCTTCACCGAACTCGTAAGTCATCGCCAGCAGCACGTCCTTGATCGGGCCGAATTCGAGCTTCTGGTCCAGTACCTTGCCCAGCGAGATGCGCGGCTGGAACTCACCGTAATAGGTGTTGTTGCCGACGCCGCCATCCGGCTTGCCGTTGTAGAAGATCTTGTCAATGAACAGGAAGTTATCCCCGTACTTCCAGGCATCGGCGTGCTCGAAGGTGACGGTCTGCTGGATCGCCGGATTGACCTTGAAGTCTTTGCCGTAGAGGTAGGTCAGGCTGTTGTTCTGCCATTGCAGCAGGCCATCGGCCATGGCCTCGCCGCCGGCCAGCATCGATCCCGCGAGCATCAGGCTGGTGCACATACGTTTCATTCGGTTGCTCCCAAAGTAGGTGTTCCACGTTTATTTTTTTAAGATCGGCGCTCTGGTGTGGCGCCTTTTTTCGTTGCTGCAAAAGTCATCCGACCGGTCAGCTTTGATGCTGTTAGCAAGAGCTGAGCCAAGGCTTTCGAAAAGCAAAAAAACGCCCTTTCGGCTGCTGAAAAACAGTCGATTGAGCGTGTTTTCGGGATGCCTCGGTACTGACCGGGGCCGGGATAAGTTGGCCCGTTGGTCAGGAATTAAATCCGGGCTTTTTTTTAGACCGAATTCAAGAGGCCGCGGAGAATACTGACTCCTCGGCCAGGTCTCAAGTGCCCCGCAACAGAGCACCGACGACAGGTATGGGGCACGGTTGCGGGCCATCTTAGAAATGCACCTTCACCAGCAGGCTGGCGGTGTTCTGATTGGTGTCGAAGCTGTGGGTGCTTTCGATCCCGTATTTGTTTTTCCAGTAACTGTATTCGGTGCCGACATACAGCTGTTTCTGGCTCCAGCCCAGGGCTTTGCCGAGGTCGTATTTGATCTGCGGATTGATGTGCAGGTTGGCGTGGTAGGTGCCGCGCGAGTTCTGATCGTTGTCGACCACCCAGTCCAGATAGCCGTCGATCAACAGGTCGGAATTACCCAGCGGCACGCTGTAAGACCAGCCCGGGGTGATCTGCCAGACGCCATCGCCGGGGCGCGGGCCTTCGGTCTGGCGGCGGAAGATGTTCAGGGTCACGTAATTGAAACCGGGCACTTTCAGGTCGAAGCCGGGGCCGATCAGGTAGGCCTCGCTGTCGCCTTCGCCGTACTCGTAGGTCATTGCCAGCAGCACATCCTTGATCGGGCCGAACTCGAGCTTGCGATCGAAGATCTTGCCGAACGAGAAGCGTGGGGTGAATTCGCCGTAGAAAGTGTGCGGGCCTTTGTTCGCGTCTTCTTTGCCGTTGTAGAAGATCTTGTCGACGAACAGGAAGTTGTCGCCGTACTTCCACTTGTCGGCGTGTTCGAACGTCACCGTCTGCTGGATCGACGGGTTGATCGCGAAGTTCTTGCCGTACAGGTAGCTCAGGCTGTTGGTCTGCCACAGCAGTAAATCGCCGGCCATGGCCTGACTCGCGGCCAGCAGGCCGCCACTCAACAGAACGTTGGTTTGCGTGCGAATCATTGGTTGCTCCCTCTTGTTTTTATTTTTAAGGCGCAGAGCTGTTGACCCTTGTAGGAGTGAGCCTGCTCGCGATGGCGTTCTTTCAATCAACTCATGTGTTGAATGTCATACCGTCATCGCGAGCAGGCTCACTCCTACAGGGGGGTAGCGTTTTTCAGTTAATGCTGATGTGCATGGCAGTCGTTGATCGCTGCGCGTTCCTTGCCGCCAAGAATGTTGAACAACAGATTCAGCGTCAGCGCGCTGAGGGTGGCCATGGCGATGCCGCTGTGGGTGATCGGGCTCATCCACATTGGCAGATGCGCGAAGAACTCCGGACGCACCACCGGGATCAGGCCCATGCCGATGCTCACCGCCACCAGCAACTGGTTGCGGCGGTCACCGATGTCCGCCTCTTGCAGGATCTTGATCCCGGTGGCGGCGACCATGCCGAACATCGCAATCGCCGCACCGCCCAGCACTGCTGGCGGAATCGACGCGACAAGAAATGCCGCTTTTGGCAGCAGGCTCAGCACGATCAGCAGACCACCGGCAACGATGGTCACCGAACGGCAGCGCACGCCGGTCATCTGCACCAGGCCGATGTTCTGCGCGAAGGAGGAGTGGGTGAAGGTGTTGAAGAAACCGGCCACGAACGAGGCGCCGGCATCGCACAGCAGGCCGCGACGCAGCATGCGTGGGCAGACTTCCTGACCGGTGATCTTGCCCAGTGCAAGGAACATCCCGGTGGACTCGACGAAGATGATCACCACCACCAGGCACATCGACAGGATCGGCGCCAGTTCGAATTTCGGCATGCCGAAGTGCAGCGGGGTGACAAACTGAACCCACGGCGCGTTGGCCATGCCGCTCAGGTCCACCATGCCGATCGCGCCGCACAGCACGTAGCCGAAACACATGCCGATCAGTACGGAAATATTGACCCAGAAGCCGCGCATGAAGCGGTGGATCAGCAGAATGGTCGCCAGCACCAGAGCGGCGATGGCCAGATAAACCGGGGAGCCGAATTGCGCAGCGGCGGCACCGCCACCGGCCCAGTTCACGGCCACGGGGAACAGCGACAGACCGATCGAGGTGATGACCGTGCCGGTCACCAGCGGTGGGAAGAAACGTACGACCTTGGACATGAACGGCGCGATGAGCATGCCGAAGAACCCGGCGGCGATCGTGGCACCGAAGATCCCCTGCAGACCGATACCGGGCATGCCGGCCATGGCAACCATGCTGCCGACCGCCGCGAAACTGGCGCCCATCATCACCGGCATGCGGATGCCCATCGGGCCGATCCCTAAGGACTGCACGATGGTGGCGATGCCGGCGACCAGCAGGTCGGCGTTGATCAGGAAGGCGATTTCTTCACGACTCAGGCCAGCGGCCTGTCCGATGATCAACGGCACCGCGATGGCACCGCCGTACATCAGCAGAACATGTTGCAAACCGACCAGGATCAGTTGCAAAAGGGGCAAACGCTGAATGGCGGGTGCGTCGGGGATGCGCGCTTTGGACAGCTCGGACATGCAACACCTCGGATCTTTTTTATTCTTGTGATTGAACAGCTGCCGGGTGGCTCACAGCTGTCCTTTTGCATCATTGATATTTGTGGCTGCAGAGATTTTTTGTGGCGAGGGAGCTTGCTCCCGCTGGACTGCGCAGCAGTCCCTGCTCTTCAGGCAAAGAGAGGGGCCGCTTCGCGACCCAGCGGGAGCAAGCTCCCTCGCCACAAAAGCCTGCTTTTACACAGGCTTTTGTCTGGCTCAGTTGGTCTGCGCTCCCTGCGCGATCCATGCACCGATCAGGTCACGTTCCTGCTGGGTCATCTGAGTGATGTTGCCCAATGGCATGATCTGCGTGGTGATGGCTTGCGCCTGGATCCGCGCCGCGTTCTGGCGGATCTGCTCGGGGGTGTCGAACATCACACCGGCGGGCGCCGCGCTGAACAACGGGCTGGTCGGTTTGGCCGAATGGCAGACCGCGCAGCGTTCCTGGATCACGTTGTGCACCTTGTCGAACGCAGGACCTGCGTTGGACGCTTGCGCCGGTGCCGCAGCAGGGGCAGCCGGAGCGGCTGGCGCTGCAGGTGCCGCCGCTTCAGCCGGTTTCGCGCCACCGCCCAGTGCCGTTTCCGGCAGTGGCTGGTACTCGATTTTCGCGGGTGCCTTGGCCACGTCCGGTGCGGTCGGCATCGGCGCAGGGCCGGTGACGTACGCCAGGGTGATCATGCCCACCGCTGCCACGGGCAGGGTCCAGGCAAACTTGTGGCTGTCGTGACGGGTGTTGAAGTAGTGACGCACCAACACCGCCAACACTGCGATCCCGGCCAGGATCAACCAGTTGTACTGGCTGCCATAAGTGCTTGGGAAGTGGTTACTGATCATGATGAACAGCACCGGCAGGGTGAAGTAGTTGTTGTGACGCGAACGCAGCAAGCCCTTGGCTGGCAGCGCCGGGTCCGGCGTGCGGTTCTCGGCAATCGCCGCGACCAGTGCACGCTGCGCTGGCATGATGATGCGGAACACGTTGCCGACCATGATGGTGCCGATGATCGCGCCGACGTGCAGGTACGCACCACGACCGCTGAACACCTTGCTGAAGCCATACGCCGCGCCGATGATCAGCACGAACAGGATGAAGCCGAGCAGGGCGGGTTTCTTGCCAAGGGCCGAATCGCAGAGGAAGTCGTAGATGAACCAGCCGGCGATCAGCGAACCGATGCCGATGGCCACGCCTTCAGGGCCGGTCAGGCCGCTGCCGGGTGCCACGAGGTAGAGCACGGGGTTGGAGTAGAACACCACGCACAGCAGCGCGATCCCCGACATCCAGGTGAAGTAGGCTTCCCATTTGAACCAGTGCAGGTTCTCCGGCATCGACGGTGGGGCCAGTTTGTATTTTTCCAGGTGATAGATACCGCCGCCGTGGATCGCCCACAGATCACCGGCCAGACCGGTTTTCGGGTTGACGCGGTTGAGGTTGTTCTCCAGCCAGACGAAGTAGAACGACGCGCCGATCCAGGCCACGCCAGTGATCATGTGAACCCAGCGCACGCTCAGGTTCAGCCATTCCAACAGATGTGCTTCCACAGTCTTTACCTCTCGCCTGTCACTCTTGTTGTCGAGTGATCAGACCTTCTCTTATTGGTGGGGGGCGAGGATCAAACGCTCATCCTCTTTGAAAAAATGCTCATCGCAGTTATTGCCTGTGCCACTGCGATCAACCACCAGGAAGTCATCCCGCTTTTCGATCGTCAGCACCGGGTGGTGCCAGACGCCGCGATGGTAATTGATGCCCTGCCTGCCGTTGGTGACGAAGGCGCGGACCAAGCCTGATACAGGTTCATCGCCAAGTGGCGCGACCACGATCAGAAAGGGGTTGCCGAGCAGCGGAATGAAAGCCTGGCTGCCCAGCGGATGGCGTTCCAGCATGCTCACGGTCAGCGGCATGTCCTGCGCGTCGGCGCGGAAGATGCTGATGATCGCGTTGTCCTCAGGCGTAGCGGTTTCGACCGTCGCCAGTTTGTGGAAGCGCATGGTCGAACCGTTGTTGATCATGAAGTGGTCGCTGCCGTCGGTTTCGATCACGTCACCGAAGGGGGCGAAGGCTTCTTTGGTCAGCGGTTCAATCTGTAGTGTGCGCATGCTGTTCTTTTCCGAATTCTGTGTTGTTAGAACTATCGCCATCGCGGGCAAGCCCGCTCCCACAGTGGACTGTGGCGTTCACAAAACCTGTGGGAGCTGGCTTGCCAGCGATTGGGTTCAACCTTATTTAGCGACCTTGCCGAGTACGCGCAGGCGGCTCACACCACCGTCCGGGAACACGTTCAGACGGATGTGGGTGATCGGGCCCAGTGCCTTGATCTGCTCGACGAAGGTGTGTTCGGCGTGCATTTCCAGCTTCTGGCTCGGCAGCAGTTCACGCCAGAACAGCGACTGGGTTTCGATCTGGCTGTCGGTGCCGCCCTTGACGAACGCGCCCTGGATCGAGCAGGTGTCCGGGTAGTTACCCTTGAAGTGCAGGGTGTCGACGATGATTTTTTCGATTTCGCCCGGGTGGCCCAGCGCGACGATCACCCAGTCATTGCCCGGGGTGCGACGACGTGCGGTTTCCCAGCCGTCGCCCATGTTGATGCCACGGCCCGGGTTGAGGATGTTGCTCATGCGGCCGAAGTGTTCGTCGGAGCAGGCGAGGGCGCGGCCACCGTTAAGGGCTGCAGCCAGGTCGACTTGCTCGTTATCGCCAATCGCGGACCAGTCGCGGAACGGAATGCCGTACACGCGCAGACGGGCGACACCGCCGTCCGGGTAGATGTTGAAGCGCAGGTGGCTGAACGCTTGGTCGTTGCTGATTTCGTGGTAGTGGTGGCTGTTGCCTTGCAGCTCGACGGCCGACAGCACTTCAGTCCACTGGGTGTTTTCGTCCGGCTCGCCCGAGGCCAGGAAGCACGCTTCCAGCGAGGCCGATGGCGGGAAGTTGCCGGTGAAGAATGAGGTGTCGATGTCCACGCCCTTGATCGAGCCCGGTACGCCCAGGCGGATTACCGCGCTGTCGTAGCCTTCGAAGCGCTTGCGACGCGATTCCCAGCCGTCCATCCACTTGCCGTTGTCGTCGAACACACCCTCCTTCCACACGGCCGGGGTCGGCTGAAACAGACGATTGGCGTCTGCGAACCAGTCATCGGTGACCGAGATGATTTTGGTGCCCAGACGGGCATCGGCCAGGTTGACGAACTTCTCGAAAGGTACGGCGTAAGCTTTCATTCTTCTTGTCTGCCTTTAATAAGTTGGCTGGGGATGCTTGCAAGACCCTGGGTACTCTCCGCGTCTGATGTACTCGGGTCAGGCTTCGCTAAAGAGTCAGTAAACGGAACAGGGCGATCTTGTTGATCTCCGCCAGCGCGCATTTGAATTCGGTGTCGACCGAGTTGTGAATGCGCGTTTCGAACGCCGCGAGGATCTGATGCCGGTTGCTGCCTTTTACCGCCATGATGAAGGGAAACTTGAACTTGGCCTTGTAGGCGTCGTTCAGCTCGGTGAAGCGCTGAAACTCTTCGGCCGTGCATTGGTGAATACCGGCGCCCGCCTGTTCATTGGTGCTGGCTTCGGTCAGTTGGCCCTGGACGGCGGCTTTGCCGGCCAGGTCCGGGTGAGCGTTGATCAGTGCCAGTTGACTGGCGTGATCGGCGCTCAACAGGATGTCGCTCATGCGCTGGTGCAGGGTTTCGATCTCGTCGATCGATGCGTCCACGCCCAGGTCGTAAGCCTTCTCGGCCACCCATGGCGAATGTTCGTAGATGTCGGCGAAGGCTTTGACGAAAGCGTCGCGGCTCAGGGTCGACGGTTGCAGGGTTTGAAAGCGGCTCATTTAGCGGCCCCTTGGTACGGGTGGGTTTCGTGCCAGTGACGCGCGATGTCGACGCGACGGCTGAACCACACCTGTTCATGACTTTTGGCGTATTCGATGAAGCGCTTGAGCGACGCCAGACGCGCCGGACGGCCGATCAACCGGCAGTGCAGACCGATCGAAAGCATCTTCGGCGCTTCGGCGCCCTCGGCGTACAGTACGTCGAACGCGTCTTTGAGGTATTCGAAGAAATCGTCGCCCTTGTTGAAACCCTGCACCTGGGTAAAGCGCATGTCGTTGGTGTCGAGGGTGTACGGGATCACCAGGTGCGGCTTGCCGGTCGGGTTGTTCGGTTCCCAGTAGGGCAGGTCGTCGTCGTAGGTGTCGCAGTCGTAGAGGAAACCGCCTTCTTCCATCACCAGGCGTCGGGTGTTCGGGCCGGTGCGGCCGGTGTACCAGCCCAGTGGGCGCTCGCCGGTGAGTTCGGTGAGGATGCGGATCGCTTCGAGCATGTGCTCGCGCTCCTGCGCCTCGTCCATGTACTGGTAGTCGATCCAGCGGTAGCCGTGGCTGCAGATCTCGTGACCGGCTTCGACCATCGCGCGGATCACATCCGGGTGGCGCTGGGCGGCCATGGCCACGGCGAAGATGGTCAGCGGAATGTCGAATTCCTTGAACAGTTTCAGAATCCGCCATACGCCGGCGCGGCTGCCATACTCGTAAAGCGATTCCATGCTCATGTTGCGCGCGCCTTGCAGCGGCTGGGCGGCAACCATTTCGGAGAGGAAGGCTTCGGATTCTTTGTCGCCGTGCAGAATGTTGCGCTCGCCGCCTTCTTCGTAATTGAGCACGAAGGACAGGGCGAGGCGCGCGTTGCCCGGCCAGTGTGGGTGAGGAGGGTTACTGCCGTAACCGATCAGGTCGCGTGGGTAGTCAGCGCTCACTGCAGTCTTCCTTCTTATTCGTTGACAGGTTTGTGTAACGGCCTGCACAGGCTGGCGTCACAGCGATGGGCTGATTGTATACAACTTTATTCGCAATTTGTAAGCCTGAATTTTCGCATTTTTCACCGACTGTCATCTTTTGCTGCTAATGGCATAAACCTGCAAGAAACCTGCCTGATCAGTCAGCTAATGGCTGTGAGGTTCAATAGCCAGGCGCTTTAGGCGCAGATCCGCAGTAAACACCCGAATGGCGAGGGTGATGCGAAAAATGTCGTTTTTATTGTGTACAATTTTTTTGAAAAGTGTCTTAATCAGTCGCTCGCCGCAACTTTTCGTGCTCCGAATCGGTGCGGTCTCCTTTTTACCTGACTTCGGGAGGCGCGAAGTCTGACTGCTCTTTGCGGCCAGGCGCGCAGAATCAATGGGACGTTTGACAACACACGTTTTGGACGCTGCACACGGTTGCCCGGGCAGCTCGATCAAGGTCGAGCTGTACCGCGTTGAAGGTTCGCACCTGGAATTGGTCGCCAGTGCGATAACCAACAGCGATGGCCGGGTCGATGCGCCGCTGCTGCAAGGCGATGACTACCGCACCGGGGTCTATCAGGTGCAGTTCCATGCCGGCGATTACTACCGCGCCCGTGGCGTGCAACTGCCGGAACCGGCGTTCCTCGACGTGGTGGTGCTGCGTTTCGGCATCTCCGCCGAGCAGGATCATTACCACGTACCCCTGCTGATCTCGCCTTACAGCTATTCCACCTATCGGGGCAGCTGACCCCCAAGCAGCTGCCCCCACCGGGAAGCGACTGCGCATATAGCTTCTTTGGTCTTTCGCCCGCTCACACTGCGGGCTTTTTTTCGGCCCTGAAAAAGTGGTGTCTGGTCTGACGCCATCGCTGGCAAGCCAGCTCCCACAGTGTCCGGGTCGTACACGAAAAATGTGAAGACCCCCGAACCTGTGGGAGCTGGCTTGCCAGCGATGCTTTTAACGGCTCAACAGAGAAGCAGCGCCAGCCCCACTGAACAACCCGGCACTCACCCGGTTGAACCAGCTCTGCCCCTTGCCGCTACGCAGATAGCGCGCCGCACCATGCGCACCCAGCCCGTAAGCCAGTTTGCAGCACAGGTCGAGCACCACCCAGGTCGCGATCATGATCAGCAACTGCGGCAGGAACGGTTGTTGGGCGCTAAGGAACTGCGGCAGAAACGCGGCGAAAAACAGAATGTCCTTCGGATTGCTCGCGCCCAACACAAAGGCCCGGCCGAACAGTGTGCGAAAACGCGGCACTGGCGCGGCCTGCGGCACTTCGGCACCCACCGACGGCTGACGCGATTGCTGCCAGCTCTGCCAGGCGAGATAGAACAGGTACAGCGCGCCAACGATTTTCAGTGCGCTGAACAATTGCTCCGACGCCAGCAGCAGGGCGCCAAGCCCCAATGCCGACGCACTGAGCAGGCAGATTGAAGCAATCACACCACCGAGAAACGCCGGGTAAGAGCGGCGCAGACCGTAATTCAGACTGTTGCTGATCATCAGCAATGACAGCGGCCCCGGAATCAGGATCACCACCAGTGCAGCGCCGCTGAACAGCAGCCAGGTTTCCAGACTCATCACTTTCCTCCTTTTTGTTGTATTGAAAAATGCACAAAAGCCCCACCCCGTGAGGGTGAGGCTGTTTTGAAGCCTGAACCGCGTAGCGCTTACAGGAAGATGAACTTGGCGATGAAGATCGCGCAGAGCACCCACAGGCTCACGGAAATTTCCTTGTACTTGCCGGCACCGGCTTTCAACGCCACGTAGGTGATGAAGCCCAGCGCGATGCCGTCGGCGACTGAGAAGGTCAGCGGCATCATGATCGCGGTGACGATTGCCGGAATTGCATCAGTGGCTTCGTCCCACTCGATATGGGCCATGCCGCCCATCATCAGCATCGCGACGTAAATCAGCGCACCGGCGGTGGCGTAAGCCGGAATCATCCCGGCCAGCGGTGCGAAAAACATCGCGGCTATAAATAGCACACCTACGGTGACGGCGGTAAGACCAGTCCGACCACCAGCGGCTACACCCGCGGCACTTTCCACATAGCTGGTGACGGGCGGAACGCCGACCACCGCGCCGAAGACGCTGGAGGCGCTGTCGGCTTTCATGGCGCGGGAAAGGTTTTCGATACGCCCGTCAGCGTTGACCAGATTGGCGCGCTGGGCGACGCCCATCAGGGTGCCGGCGGTGTCGAACATGTGCACGAAGAGGAAGGCCAGCACCACGCTGATCATGCTGACGTTGAACACACCGGCGACGTTCATCGCCATGAAGGTCGGCGCCAGGCTTGGCGGGGTCGACATGATCCCTTCGTAGTGCACGATGCCCAGGCCCCAACCGGCGAGGGTCACGGTGATGATGCTGATGAGGATCGCACCGAAGACTTTGTGGTAGCTGAGGATCGCGATCATCAGGAAGCAGATCGCCGCCAGCAGCGGGCCGGGTTCACGCAGGGAGCCGAGTTTGATCAGGGTGGCCGGGCTGTCGACGACAATGCCCGCGGTTTTCAGGCCGATCAGTCCGAGGAACAGACCGACGCCAGCGCCCATCGCAAAGCGCAGGCTGACCGGGATGCTGTTGAGCAGCCATTCGCGAATCCGCGAGAAGGTCAGGATCATGAACAGCACACCGGAAACGAACACCGCACCGAGCGCGGTTTCCCAGTTGTAGCCCATGGTGCCGACCACGGTGTAGGTAAAGAATGCGTTGAGGCCCATGCCCGGCGCCAGGCCCACCGGCCAGTTGGCGTACAGGCCCATCAGCAGGCAGCCGAGTGCGGCAGCGATGCAGGTGGCGACGAAGGCTGCACCGTGATCGATCCCGGCATCGGCCATGATGTTCGGGTTGACGAAGATGATGTAAGCCATGGTGATGAAGGTTGTCAGACCGGCAATCAGCTCGGTCTTCACCGTGGTGCCATGCAAGCTGAGTTTGAAGATGCGCTCCAGCACGCCGGTGCGTAAGGGCGGTGAGAGTTCCAGCGTCGATGCTTCGGATTTGCGGCTTTCCACAGCGAGTACTCCTCAAGAGTTTTATTGTTATTTCCAGGGCCGGACCCATGAGGGGTGGCAGCAGCCCTTTGAGGCATACGCGAATTTGTTGACCATGCGGTCAGGAACTCGCACGCAGTGGATTATGCTTTTGTGTACAAATAAAGCAAATATTGTTTTTGGTTTTGTTTACGAAAGGTCAGGCGATAGGGATATATCGCCTTCAGAGACCCCATCGCTGGCAAGCCAGCTCCCACAGGGTTCGTGGGTTTCTTCACATCTGTGTACGCCGCTGCCCTAGTGGGAGCTGGCTTGCCAGCGATGAGGCCAGTCCAGTCAATCCAGATGTGACTGAGTGCTCCCAAGCGCCATATTCACCGCCAGCCACCCATTCACCGCCGCCTCCCCAGCTTCAGCAAACACCCGCTCGAGCAACTTCACCTGTTCACGCCGTAACGCCTGCTCAAACTTCGCACCTTCAACGGTCAATTCCAGCAGACGTTTACGCTTGTCCGCCTCCGACGCCACGCTCTCCACCAGATGCATTTCCTGCAACTGGCGCAACGGCATGTTCAGCGCCTGTTTGCTCACGCCGAGCAATCCCAACAACTCCTTCACACTCAAATTCGGATAACGCGCGATGAAAAACACAATTCGCTGATGCACCCGGGACAGGCCACGGCGCTCGAGCATTTCATCGGCTTTGGCGGTGAACGCCTGATAGCCGAAGAAAAACGCTTCCATCGCCTGTTGCTGGCTGGCAGGGTTTTTAAGGTCAAGCATGTTGACGTACTCGCTCAAGCTGTCGTAGTTTCGGTCAAGCAGTTTGACTCATTTTTCCCAGACCTCGCTACCGGTGACTCCCATGGCTTTTTCCGAACGTGTCTCGCGCCTTAAAAGTTCTCTGATCCGTGAAATTCTTGCCGCCGCCCAGCGCCCGGAAGTGATGTCGTTCGCCGGTGGTCTGCCGGCCGAAGCCATGTTGCCGAAAGTCGAATGGTCCGAGATGCCGCTGTCCCTTGGCCAATACGGCATGAGCGAAGGCGAGCCGGCGCTGCGTGAAACGCTGGCGGCGCAGGCGCGAGCGTTGGGTCTGGACTGCACGGCGAGCCAAGTGCTGGTGGTCAGCGGTTCCCAGCAGACCCTCGATCTGGCGGCCAAGTTGTACATCGACAAAGGCACCGAAATTCTTCTGGAGGCGCCAACCTACCTGGCCGCGTTGCAGATCTTCCAGCTGTTCGGCGCCGATTGCCTGACCGTGCCGCAAGAGGCCGATGGCCCGAATCTGGCCCAACTGCGCAGTCGGCTGGAGCAGCATCGCCCGGCGTTC
Organism: Pseudomonas sp. HOU2; assembly: GCF_040729435.1. NCBI lineage: Bacteria > Pseudomonadati > Pseudomonadota > Gammaproteobacteria > Pseudomonadales > Pseudomonadaceae > Pseudomonas > Pseudomonas sp. HOU2. Next base: position 5,247,934 of record NZ_CP160398.1, read on the forward strand.
ATCTACCTGATTCCGACATTCCAGAACCCGTCCGCCGTGCGCTACAGCGAAGCCAAGCGCGCCGCCGTCGCCGCGTTGCTCGACGAATTCGGTGTGACCCTGATCGAAGACGAGCCGTACCGCGAACTGACGTTCGATGGCGGCAGCGCCAAACCGATTGCCGGGTGCCTGAAAAAGGCCAGCTGGATCTACACCGGCACGGTGTCGAAAACCTTGCTGCCGGGTTTGCGCGTCGGCTACCTGATTGCCAGCCCGGATCTGTTCCCGCATCTGCTCAAGCTCAAGCAATCGGCGGATCTGCACACCAATCGCATCGGCCAGTGGCAGGCGCTGCAGTGGATCGGCACGGAAAAATATCAGCAGCATTTGAGTGAATTGCGTGGCTTCTATCGCGAGCGCCGCGATGCGTTTCAAGCGGCGCTGGAAAGGCATTTTTCCGATCTGGCGGACTGGAACATGCCGCAGGGTGGGTTGTTTTTCTGGCTGACCTTGAAGCAGCCGCTGGATACGCGAACTTTGCTGAACGAGGCGCTGGCCAATGATGTGGCGTTCATGCCGGGTGAGCCGTTCTTTCCCGAACCGGATAAAAACCTCGGGCACCTGCGATTGAATTTCAGCCACATCGACCCGGCGCGACTGGATGAGGGGCTCAATCGTCTGGCGGCGGTGGTGAGGCAGGCGCAACTTGAGAAAGCGGCCTGAAAAACGAATAAACCGGCTTGAGGGCCGGTTTATTTTTGTCTGAGTAATGTGCTGTTCTTGCGGTCCTTATCGCTGGCAAGCCAGCTCCCACAGGTTTTGTGAACGCCACAGATTATTGTGGGAGCTGGCTTGCCAGCGATGGGGCCATAAGCAACACAACATCAATATCAGACCGCAGCAAACCGCTTATCCAGATAATCAATAATCACCTTGGACTCATACATCCACGTCGTCTGCCCATTTTCTTCAATGCGCAGGCACGGCACCTTGATCTTGCCGCCCTGATCCAACAGCGTCTGGCGATCCTGTTCATTGTTCTTCGCGTCCTTCAGTGCGACCGGCACATTCAGGCGACGCAGCGTACGACGGGTTTTCACGCAGAACGGGCAGGCGTGGAACTGATACAGGGTCAGGCCTTTGGCGGCGGCGTTGACTTGCGCCTGTACCTCGGCCGGGCGCTGTTTCTTGCCCGGGCGGGTGATGAAGTCAATGAAAATGATCAGTTGGCCAAGGCCGACACGAAGCGCTTTTACGAACACGTTGAAAGCCTCACGGTGCGAAGAGAGAAGGGCGCGCAGCTTACCCGATTTTTCACAGGCGAAAAAAAACCGGCGATCAACGCCGGTTTTTTTCTGCAGCCGATTACTTGATCAGGCTGAGGAACTCGCTGCGAGTCGCCGCGTTTTCGCGGAACTCACCGAGCATCACCGAAGTGATCATCGACGAATTCTGTTTCTCGACACCGCGCATCATCATGCACATGTGCTTGGCCTCGATCACCACGGCCACGCCCAGTGCTCCGGTGACTTGCATCACCGCATCAGCGATCTGGCGGCTGAGGTTTTCCTGGATCTGCAGGCGGCGGGCGTACATGTCGACGATTCGCGCGACCTTCGACAGGCCCAGCACCTTGCCGCTCGGGATATACGCGACGTGGGCCTTGCCGATGAACGGCAGCAGGTGGTGTTCGCACAGCGAGTACAACTCGATGTCCTTGACCAGCACCATTTCGCTGTTGTCGGAGCTGAACAGGGCACCGTTGGTGACCTCTTCGAGCGTCTGTTCATAACCGCGGCAGAGGTACTGCATGGCTTTGGCGGCACGCTTTGGCGTGTCGAGCAGGCCCTCGCGGGACACGTCCTCGCCCAGTTGGCCGAGAATCGCGGTGTAATTCTGTTCCAGGGACATGAAACTACCTGTGGGGATTTTCGCAAAGGGCAAGGGTACGGTGGCGGACACAACCCTGCAAGTTCGGTGTAACGCGATTATTCGTCGCGGCCTTCCATCATCGTGCGTTTGAGCATCACGTACACCGCGCCCGCACCGCCGTGTTTCGCCTGGCACGAGGTGAAGCCGAGCACTTGCGGATGCTGGCGCAGCCAGGTGTTGACGTGGCTTTTGATCATCGGCCGCTTGCCGTCCAGGCGCACGGCCTTGCCGTGGGTGACGCGCACGCAGCGGATTTCGAATCTGGTCGCTTCGGCGAGAAAGGCCCAGAGGGTCTCGCGGGCTTTTTCGACGGTCATGCCGTGCAGGTCGAGGCTGCCTTCGAACGGGATCTGGCCGACCTTGAGCTTGCGCATCTGGCTTTCCTGCACCCCGTCTCGGGCCCACATCAACTCGTCTTCGGGGCCGACGTCGATCACGAACTGATCGGACAGGCCATCCACGGTGGTGGTCTCGGTGCGCACGGTGGCGGACTGGCGCAGTTTGGCGATCTGCGCGCGGTCGGCCTTGGGTTTGCCGGTGTCGGCGCGGTCGTGCTTGATCGGCTTGACGCCTTGGATCGCACTTTTGAACAGGGAAAAATCGTCGTCTTGCATGTCAGCCTCCGCGAAGGGCGGCCAGTTTACCCAAGTCGAAACAAAACGGCCCGGCAAAAAGCCAGGCCATCACCTCAGTCGTGTTTTTTCATCAGGTGCGGGGACATGTTCAGCTCCCGCGATTGCCGGGCGCGGCGCCGGCATCGACGCCACAGGGCCACACCGAAGTACAGGAACAACAAGCCGACCGCGAGAATGATCGCCGACCCCGTCGGCGTGGCATTCAAATCGCCGAGCGCTGGCGGGCGCCCCAGCAGGCTGGCGGCACCGGCCATCGCCAGCAGCACACCGAACGTCGCCAGAATGGCGGCGATCGCTGCGCCGAATCGAAAACGCCAGTTGCTTTGGCCTTTGGGCCGCAAGCGGCGTGCGTCAAATCCATCGGATAACTTCATTCCGACCTTCCTCAATGGGTATCGGCCCTTCGACCGGGAGTTGACCGGGTTGTTCCTGAGGCTAAGGCAATTGCAGCAAATGCGAGGCTTTTGCGGATGAGCGGCGCGGTGAGCCGCTCATCAGAGCAGATCAGATCAGATCTTGCGTCAGGGCGAGGGTGGCGAAGTTGTCGGCCATGATCGCCATTTCCGCTTCCTGGACCACGGCGGCGCTGAGCACGCGGCCCTTGAACGGCAGGTCGCGGGTGGCGCAGGCGTCTTCGACCAGGGTGCAACGGAAGCCCAGGTTCTTTGCCGCACGCACGGTGGTGCTGACGCTGGAGTGGCTCATGAAGCCGCAGACGATCAGGTCCAGCGAGCCAAGATTCTGCAGACGGTCCAGCAGTTCGGTGCCGTGGAACGCACTCGGCAGCAGTTTGCCGATGATGGTTTCATCACCCTGCGGCTCAAGGCCAGGGATGAACTCGCCGCGCTCGCCCTGCGGGTCGAACAGGCCACCGACGGTGCCGAGATGACGCACGTGCACGATCGGCCGACCGGCTGCACGGGCCGCAGCGACCAGTTGTTTGATGTTCGCGACGGCCGCGTCCATGCCGCTCAGGGCCAGCGGGCCACTGAGGTACTCTTTCTGGGCATCGATGATGACCACGGTGGCATGGCTCAGGGTGGCCGCTGCGTAACCGCGGCCGCTGAGTTGAAACATCGTTTTTGGAACGGACATTCGGGGCTCCTTGGGGTGGGGCTTTTGCGGCATTGTCCTCTGGCTGAGCGGTTCTGTGAACCGCTACCATCGTAGGCAGCGTCGTTATTGGCCTGCAGCCTTGTCAAGTTACACGTTCTGTTCAATGGCTGATGCAAAAATCAGAAAAGTCCTACTGTCGCTCGACTGATTTTCCTGCGTCGTCGGCGCGCGTTTTGGCTGGTAGAATCGCCAGTCGTTTTTTCTGGAGTTCTGCCCCGTGATCACTTCCCGACTTCGTACCCTGCGCGACCACATCCGTTGGGCCGTCAGCCGCTTCCATGGGGAGGATCTGTTTTTCGGCCACGGCACCGACAACGCCTGGGATGAAGCCCGGCAGCTTGTGCTCGGAGCCTTGCACCTGCCGTGGGAGATCGCCGACAGCTACCTCGACTGTGCGCTGGAAGACGACGAACTGGTCAACCTGCAACGCCTGCTCAAGCGCCGCATCGAAGAGCGCATCCCGACTGCGTACCTGTTGGGCGAAGCGTGGTTCTGCGGCATGTCGTTCATCGTCGATGAGCGCGTGCTGATTCCGCGTTCGCCGATTGGCGAGTTGATCGAAAACCGCTTTGCGCCGTGGATCGGCGACGAGCCTGCGCGGATCCTCGACCTGTGCACCGGCTCCGGCTGCATCGGTATTGCCTGCGCCTACGAGTTCCAGAACGCCGAAGTGGTGCTGGCGGACCTGTCGTTCGAAGCGCTGGAAGTGGCCAACCAGAACATCGAGCGCCATGGCGTCGATGAGCGCGTGTACACCGTGCAGGGCGATGGTTTCGATGGTTTGCCGGGGCAGCGTTTCGACCTGATCGTGTCGAACCCGCCGTACGTTGACGCAGAAGATTTTGCCGACATGCCGGACGAATACCAGCACGAACCGGAGCTGGGCCTGGCCTGCGGTGATGATGGCTTGAACCTGGTACGGCGGATGCTCGCCGAAGCGGCGGATCACCTGACCGAGAAGGGGCTGTTGATCGTTGAGGTGGGCAACAGCCAGGTGCACGTCGAAGCGCTGTACCCGGAAGTCGACTTCGCCTGGCTCGATTTCGAGCGCGGCGGGCATGGCGTGTTCATGTTGACCGCAGAACAGTGCCGCAATCATCAGGCGCTGTTCGCTTCCCGCGTTTGACCTGACTGACTTCTGTGGCGAGGGAGCTTGCTCCCGCTGGTCTGCGAAGCAGACCCAAAATATGCAATGACGGTGCACCAGGCATACCGCATGCGCATGTTTTACGACTGCTTCGCAGCCGAGCGGGAGCAAGCTCCCTCGCCACAGGTCATCGCTGATTTCAGCGGTGCGTAGCAATCCAGATCAACAACCCCGCCTGAAACACCGCAAACGCCACCAGACACGTAATGGTGAAGCGCAGCCCGGCGTCTTCACGCTTGAACTTGCTGACTTTGTCTTCCTGCTTCTTCAGCTTCACTTCCTGCTCGGCCAGATTTTGCTCGGCCTGTTGCAGCATCTGCGCCGCTTCGAGAATCTCGACGATCTGCAGCTTTTCGCTGTTCCAGTCGCCCAGCAAGTCACCGACCTGCACCTGTTTGACGCTGCCCTTCAAGTGCTGGGCATCGGCGTACACCACATCAAAACCATGCACACGCAAGAAGTGATCGCGGCGCAGACGGGTGTCTTCGTTCAGCGCGTCCTTGTTGTTCAGGTCGATGCCGTCGACGGTGTAGGCGGGCCAGCGTTTTTTCGCCCAGTTGATGCCTTGCGCGGCCATGAAGCGGCCGATGCCACGGTTCAACGGTTCAATCTGCAAGCCGCTGTCGGGGCCGAAATGCACACGTTTGCTGGTGTGATTGACCCACACATCCAGATGGTTCTGCTCTTTGCGCACGCGCTGACCGGGCAGTTTGATCGCCATGCGCATCAGGCTGTGTTCTTTGCTGTTGCGCTCGGCATAGCCGAACTCGACAAAGCGCAACGGCCGGCCACCGGTGTGACGGTCAGTCTGCAGGGGGGCCAGGCGGAGCATCTTGTGGTGCTCGACGCTGACGTCCGCCCATGGCAGCTCGACCGCTGGCGGTGCGTCTTTTTCAGCGGTGGTGTCGGGTGAAGTCGGGGTATCAGTCATAACGGCGAGATCCTGTCCAAGCCCTGCTTGTCGCCAGCCGATACGCTGGCGACAAAGGCTTATCGGCCGTTTTTTGCAGGACTGGAGGGCAAACTACGGTTAACGGTTGCGAATGCCGTCAATAAATTCGATGAGTTTGCCACCCAGTTCCGCCGCCAGCGGCAAATTCGGGTCCTTGTAGGAGGCCAATTGCCGCTTCACATCGGCGGGGACGATGCGCATGACGTGGTTCATGCCTTCGATCACCACCAGTTCGGCGTCGGGTTTCGCGGCTTTCAGCGCCTGCGCATCGCCGACGCCGACCTGCATGTCGTTGCTGCCCTGAACGATCAGCGCCGGCATCTTCAGTTGCGCAAAAGCCTTGGCCGGGTCCTGGCGGAACAGCGAAATCAGGTACGGCTGCACGCTCGGGCGGAAGATCGGTTGCAACGGCGCCGGCACGTCGGCATCGGTGTGACCGGCCTTGAGGCTGTCGAGAATCTGGTTACTGCGCAGCATCAACGGTGGCGGCAGGCTGCGCGCCAGTTGCTCGCGGATCACCTGATCCACCGGGCGCGCGCTGCCGGACAGCGAAATCAGCGCAGCAGCATCTGCGCGAGGAGCGGCGAGGGTGGCAATCAGTGCGCCTTCACTGTGACCGAGCACAATCAGCGGGCCGAAGCGCGGATCGCTTTTCAGCTTCTGGCTCCACGCCACGGCGTCGTCGACGTAGCCTTCCACCGACAGATTGCGCTCGTCAGGCGTGGCCGGCCGGCTCGCAGCCACCCCGCGCTTGTCGTAGCGCACGCTGGCGATGTTGTGTTTGGCCAGCACCCAGGCCAGCCGCTTGAGGCTGTCATTGCGCCCGCCATCGGGGTTGTTGCCGTCACGATCTGTAGGACCGGAGCCGGCAAGGATCAGGACAACCGGCACCGGGCTGTCGGATTTTGGCAGCAACAGCGAGCCGAAAAGTTCACCGTTGCCGGTGTCCAGAGAGATCGGGCGCTGCAGGACAGTCGCGTGGGCAAAGCCGGTAAACAGGGTAAGACTCAAGATCAGAACTCGCAGCATCATCACGCCATCATTCGCCAAGGTGCCGGTTGGACTCACCAACACCGCTAAGGTTCGAGGATGAACTACTCGGTTAGCCTGCGTATACTGGCGCGCATCACGAATTCGGGTTTGATTTCACGGAGCGTCCTGCATGTCCGGCAATACCTATGGCAAGTTGTTCACTGTCACCACCGCTGGCGAAAGCCATGGTCCGGCGTTGGTCGCCATTGTCGACGGCTGCCCGCCGGGCCTGGAGATTTCCCTCGACGACCTGCAGCGCGACCTCGATCGCCGCAAGCCGGGCACCAGCCGCCACACCACCCAGCGCCAGGAAGCCGACGAAGTCGAAATCCTCTCCGGCGTGTTCGAAGGCCGCACCACCGGCTGCTCGATCGGCCTGCTGATCCGCAACACCGACCAGAAGTCCAAGGACTACTCGGCGATCAAGGATCTGTTCCGCCCGGCGCACGCCGACTACACCTACCACCACAAATACGGCGAGCGCGATTACCGCGGCGGCGGTCGCAGCTCGGCGCGGGAAACCGCCATGCGTGTGGCGGCAGGGGCCATCGCGAAGAAATTCCTCGCCACCCAGGGCATCGTCATCCGCGGCTACATGAGCCAGCTCGGCCCGATTGAAATTCCGTTCAAGACCTGGGATTCGGTGGAACAGAACGCCTTCTTCAGCCCGGATCCGGACAAGGTCCCGGAGCTGGAAGCCTACATGGACCAGTTGCGTCGCGATCAGGACTCGGTCGGGGCGAAGATCACCGTGGTTGCCGAAGGCGTGATGCCAGGCCTCGGCGAGCCGATTTTCGACCGTCTCGACGCTGAACTGGCGCATGCGCTGATGAGCATCAACGCCGTGAAAGGCGTGGAAATCGGCGCCGGTTTCGCCTGCGTCGCCCAGCGCGGCACCGAGCATCGCGATGAACTGACCCCGGAAGGTTTCCTCAGCAACAATGCTGGCGGCATCCTCGGCGGCATCTCATCCGGTCAGCCGATCGTCGCGCATCTGGCACTGAAGCCGACGTCGAGCATCACCACCCCGGGCCGTTCGATCGACATCCACGGCAACCCGGTGGACGTGATCACCAAGGGCCGTCACGACCCGTGCGTCGGCATCCGCGCCACACCGATTGCCGAAGCGATGATGGCCATCGTGCTGATGGATCACCTGCTGCGTCATCGTGGGCAGAACGCCGACGTGCGCGTCAGCACCCCGGTGCTGGGTCAGCTTTGATGGTTGATCGCCAAGCCGTCGCGGTCTGACCGTGGCGGCGCTCCCGTACTGGCGGCTGTCCAGTTTCTATCTGTTCTATTTCGCCTTGCTCGGCTCGACAGCGCCGTTTCTGGCGCTGTACTTCGATCATCTCGGCTTCAGTGCTGCGCGGATCGGCGAACTGGTGGCGATCCCGATGCTGATGCGCTGCGTGGCGCCGAACATCTGGGGCTGGCTCGGCGACTACACCGGCAAACGCCTGGCCATCGTGCGCTTCGGTGCGGTGTGTACGCTGCTGACGTTCTCGCTGATTTTCGTCAGCAAGACCTACGCCTGGCTGGCGATGGTCATGGCGTTGCACGCGTTCTTCTGGCATGCGGTGTTGCCGCAGTTCGAAGTCATCACCCTCGCGCATTTGCAGGGGCAAACCGCGCGCTACAGCCAGATTCGCCTGTGGGGCTCGATCGGTTTCATCATCACCGTGGTCGCGCTGGGCCGTTTGTTCGAATGGCTGAGCCTCGACATCTACCCGGCGGCGCTGGTGCTGATCATGGCCGGTATCGTCCTCAGCAGCCTGTGGGTGCCGAACGCGCAACCGCCGCAAGGCAATCGGCCGAGCGGGGAGGGCTTTCTCAAGCAATTGCGCAGCCCCGGTGTGCTGGCGTTTTACGCCTGCGTTGCGCTGATGCAGATGAGTCATGGGCCGTATTACACCTTTCTGACTTTGCACCTTGAACGACTCGGTTACAGCCGTGGCACGATCGGCATGCTCTGGGCTGTGGGCGTGGTCGCCGAAGTGCTGATGTTCATGGCGATGAGCCGGATTCTCGCGCGGTTCTCCTTGCGCCGCGTGCTGATGGCGAGTTTTCTGCTAGCGGCGCTGCGCTGGTTGCTGCTAGGTTCGTTCGCCGAATTCCTCTGGGTGCTGTTGTTTGCCCAGGTGCTGCACGCGGCGACCTTCGGCAGCTTTCATGCGGCTGCCATCGCGTTCGTGCAACGTAGCTTCGGTGCGCGTCAGCAAGGTCAGGGCCAGGCGCTGTACGCGGCGCTGGCCGGCACTGGTGGCGCGCTGGGTGCGTTGTATTCCGGTTACAGCTGGAATGCCCTCGGCGCGACATTGACCTTTAGTATTGCCAGTCTCGCGGCGCTCGCTGCTGCCGTTATCATTGCCACACGTATGCAAGAGGACAGGCCATGAGCCTTACGCGTGAACAGCTCGCCCAGCAGATCGTCGACGCCGGGCGTTTTCTTTATGGTCGCGGCTGGTCGCCGGCCACCAGCAGCAATTACTCGACGCGTCTGTCGCCGAGCGAAGCGCTGCTGACCGTGTCCGGCAAGCACAAGGGCCAGTTGGGTGTGGACGACGTGCTCGCCACGGATTTGTCCGGCAACAGCCTGGAACCGGGCAAAAAGCCCTCCGCCGAAACCCTGCTGCACACCCAGCTCTATAGCTGGCGCGCGGAAATCGGTGCGGTGCTGCACACCCACTCGGTGAACGCCACAGTGCTGTCGCGCCTGACGCCACAAGACTATATCGAGTTCGAAGACTACGAACTGCAAAAGGCCTTCAGCGGCATCTCGACCCACGAATCCCGGGTGCGCGTGCCGATCTTCGACAACGATCAGGACATTGCGCGCCTCGCCGCCAAGGTGCAGCCTTGGCTCGACGCCCATCCCGATTGCGTCGGTTATCTGATTCGCGGCCACGGCCTCTATACCTGGGGCGCGCAGATGAGCGATGCCCTGCGACAGATCGAGGCCTTCGAATTTCTGTTTGAATGCGAGTTGAAAACCCGCAGCGTCATGAACCGCCAAGGCTGACTTCACCAGAAGCCGCCCATTTGCCTGATCAAATGCACTGCCCGACCGGTCTGCAAGAACCGGACGGCAAGGCCGATACCGAGGAATTGCCCATGAGCAGCCTGTCCGTCTATCACGTTTCCAGCCCCGAGATTCCGAACAAGGTGCTGACCCATTTCGAAGACATCGCCTCGACGCTCGCCGAGCAGGGCGTACGCTTCGACCGCTGGCAAGCCGCGGCGAAGATCCAGCCCGGAGCCAGCCAGGAAGAGGTGATCAGCGCCTATCAGGAGCAGATCGACAAACTGATGACCGAACGCGGTTACATCACCGTCGATGTGATCAGCCTCAACAGCGATCACCCGCAAAAAGCCGAACTGCGCGCCAAGTTCCTTGAGGAGCACCGCCATGGCGAAGACGAAGTGCGCTTTTTCGTCGCCGGTCGTGGCCTGTTCACCCTGCACATCGACGATTACGTCTACGCGGTGTTGTGCGAGAAGAACGACCTGATCTCGGTGCCGGCCGGCACCAAACACTGGTTCGACATGGGCGAGCACCCGCACTTCGTGGCGATTCGCCTGTTCAACAACCCGGAAGGCTGGGTCGCCAATTTCACCGGCGAAGACATCGCCGGTCGCTTCCCGCGGCTGGAGGACTGAGCCGATGTCGATCAAAGCCATTGTCACTGACATTGAAGGCACCACCAGCGCGGTGAGTTTCGTGTTCGACGTGCTGTTCCCGTACGCCGCCAAACACCTGCCGGACTTCGTGCGGCAGAACGCCGAACGTACCGACGTCGCCGAGCAACTCGACGCCGTGCGCCGTGACAGCAATGCACCGCAGGCCGATGTTGAACGGGTTGTTGAAATTCTCTTGAGCTGGATCGAGGAAGATCGCAAAGCCACGCCGCTCAAAGCCTTGCAAGGCATGGTCTGGGCGCAGGGTTATCACGCCGGGCAGTTGAAGGGGCATGTTTACCCGGATGCCGTTGAAGCGCTGCAACGCTGGCACGCGGCGGGTTATCAACTGTTTGTGTATTCGTCGGGTTCGATCCAGGCGCAGAAGCTGATCTTCGGCTGCTCCGAGGCGGGGGATCTGACACCGCTGTTCAGCGGTTACTTCGACACCACGTCGGGGCCTAAACGCGAAGAACAGTCCTATCGCAACATCCAACAGGCGATTGGCGTCGAACCGGGGGAGATTCTGTTTCTGTCGGACATCGTCGAGGAACTGGATGCCGCGCAGGCTGCCGGTTTGCAGACCTGTGGCCTGGCCCGCGAGGGTGGAGAACTGGGAAGCCATATCACCGTCGACAGCTTCACCGGCATCGAACCCGAAGCCTTCTAACCACACAAGTCCCTGTAGGAGCTGCCGAAGGCTGCGATCTTTTGATCTTGATTTTGGTATTAAAGATCAAGATCAAAAGATCGCAGCGTTCCGCAGCTCCTACATAAAAAGCGTGCACAAAAAAACAGGCCGGGCAGTGAAAGCTGTCCGGCCTGTTTTTGTTTAAAGCTGTTTAAAGCTTCGAATCAATTACAGCGAGTGATACGTCGGCAACGCAAAGCGCTGCTGGCTTTGCAGCATCGCAATTTGCGGCAGCTCACTGGCTTCTTCCGCCAGGTCACGACGAATCGCGCTGATTGCCCACGACAGCTGGTCGGCATTGTGCATTTGCTGATACGTCAGGGCGCGTTTGAACACTTTGCCTTCACTGCTGCGCAAGGTCAGCAGGATCCCGCCATCGGGACGTGGCGCAGTGGTGACGGTGAAGTTGGAGAACAGCGAGGTAAATTTCTCTTGGATCAGGCTCATGTCTTTCAGCTCCGTATGCACTTGAATGGCAAGCATGCAAAGGAGGTTGCAGTGATTGTGCCAGCACGCGAAAAAATAAAAACCTATATAAATCAATAGCTTAAAAATCGTTAAATTTGCAGGGGTCGTGCAAACTGCATGAATGGCCATCGTGCATCCTGCATTTTGCGGGATTCTCATGAGTTGCACGGAACCAAATGGCAAAGGCGCAATCACCGCCGCCAAGCGTGACAGGGCGGATACAAAACATTGCAAAAACCGCGTGTACAGGCCGAGAAGCGCTGACGTATTTTCGATCTCGACCCTGCTCACGATGCAGGTCATGCCCACAGCCCGAACAATAAAAAACCGGCCGACCAGGCCGAACGGGGAGCTGCCATGAGTCACGCGCCGAGCGACACGATTACCTGGAGCATGATGCTCCGCAAACTGCCGACGATCGCCAAAGCCATCCCGCGGGTGGTCAAGGGCATGAAAGTCGCCAACGTCACGGATCCGACCCAAACGTGTGGCCTCGGCTGGACCTTCGAGCAAGCCACGTTGCGCAACCCTGACGGCGTGGCATTGCTGCAGGACAACGTCTTGCTCACCTATTCGCAGGTCAACCAATGGGCCAACAGGATTGCCCATTATCTGAGTGCGCAGGGCATCGGCAAGGGTGATGTGGTGGCGGTGTTCATCGAAAACCGCCCGGAACTGCTGGTGACCATTCTGGCGCTGGCCAAGGTCGGCGCAGTCAGCGCGCTGCTCAATACTTCGCAGACCCGCGACACGCTAATTCACAGCATAAATCTGGTGGCGCCAGTGGCGATTGTCCTCGGTGAGGAACTGCAGCCGGCGTTTGCCGCGATCCGCGAGCAGGTGTCGATCCCGGCGCAGCGGACCTGGTTTATCGCCGACCGTGATACCTATAGCCACCCGGGCATTGCGCCCGAGGGCTACATCAACCTGATCAGTGCCAGCGCCGATGCGCCCGGTGACAACCCGCCCAGCAGCGGCGAAGTGTTCTTCGACGATCCGTGCTTTTACATCTACACCTCCGGCACCACCGGTCTGCCCAAGGCCGGCGTGTTCAAGCACGGGCGCTGGATGCGCAGCTCCGCCAGCTTCGGCATGATCGCCCTGAACATGGGCCCCGACGATGTCGTCTATTGCACCTTGCCGCTGTACCACGCCACCGGCCTTTGTGTGTGCTGGGGCTCGGCGATCAATGGCGCTTCCGGGTTTGCGATCCGCCGCAAGTTCAGCGCCAGCCAGTTCTGGTCGGACGTGCGTCGCTACAACGCAACCACCCTCGGCTATGTCGGCGAGTTGTGCCGTTATCTGGTCGATCAACCGGCCAGCGCCGATGACAGCCGTCACGCGGTGCGCAAGATGATCGGCAACGGTTTGCGCCCCGGCGCCTGGGCCGAGTTCAAGACCCGGTTTGCCGTCGAGCACATCTGTGAGCTGTACGCGGCGAGCGACGGCAACATCGGCTTCAGCAATATCCTCAATTTCGACAACACCATCGGTTTTTCGCTGATGGCTTGGGAACTGGTGGCCTACGACCACGACAGCGGGCAGCCGTTGCGCAGCGCTGATGGTTTCATGCGCAAGGTCAACAAAGGCGAGCAGGGTCTGTTGCTGGCGCGGATCGACGAAAAAGCCCCGCTGGACGGTTACACCGATCCGCAGAAAACCGCCAAGGTGGTATTGCACGATGTGTTCAGCAAGGGCGACCGCTTCTTCAACACCGGCGACTTGCTGCGCAATATCGGTTTCGGCCACGCGCAGTTCGTCGATCGCCTCGGCGACACCTATCGCTGGAAGGGCGAAAACGTCTCGACCACTGAAGTGGAAAACCTGTTGCTGCAGCACCCGCATATCTCCGAGGCCGTCGCCTACGGTGTCGAAGTGCGTAACACCAATGGTCGTGCCGGCATGGCGGCAATCACGCCCGCCGAGTCACTGGCGACCCTGGATTTCACCGAATTGCTCGCATTCGCCCGTCAGCGCATGCCGGCCTATGCGGTACCGCTGTTCCTGCGGGTGAAGGTGAAAATGGAAACCACCGGAACCTTCAAATACCAGAAGACCCGCTTGAAAAACGAAGGCTTCGACCCCGGCCAGACGGGCGATGACCCGATCTACGCGTGGTTGCCCGGCACCCAGACTTACGTGCAGGTGACGGACGCAGTTCTGGCCGATATTCATCAGGGCAAATATCGTTATTGAGGTTGGCTATGGCACGACTTGAGAAAAAGGGGGTGACAGCTATGGTCGCGCTCGGGAAACTGTCGGCTTTGCGAATAACCGAAAGTGGAGTTGCCCCATGTCTGACCAAAGCCGCCAGATGACCCCTGAAGAAGCTGCCGAATTCACCGAGCAGGTGTTCAACAAGGCGCGCGAAGGTGATGCGCTGATGCTTGATCGGCTGATCAGCGCCGGTTTGCCGGTCAACCTGAAAAACAGCAAGGGCGACACCCTGCTGATGCTCGCCAGCTACTACGGTCACGTCGATGCGGTACAGGTGCTGCTCAAGCACAAGGCCGATCCGGAAATGCGCAACGGTAATGGCCAGAGCCCGATTGCCGGTGCCGCGTTCAAAGGTGACCTTGCGGTGGTCAAGGCGTTGGTGGAGGCGGGCGCGGAGATTGAAGGTTCGTCCTTCGATGGTCGTACCGCGTTGATGATGGCGGCGATGTTCAACCGTGTTGAAATCGTTGATTACCTGATCGGCAAAGGTGCGAATCCGCAAGCCAAGGATGCCAATGGCGTCACCGCGCTGGACGCGGCCCGCACCATGGGCGCGGTCGATACCACGGCGCAGCTGGAAAAATTGCTGGCCTGAACTCGATTCTCCAGTTGATGTGAATCCTGTGGCGAGGGAGCTTGCTCCCGCTCCAGTGCGCAGCGCTGGTAAAAATGGTGAAATCACTGTTTGGGGCCGCTTCGCGCCCCAGCGGGAGCAAGCTCCCTCGCCACAGTTGTTCTGTGTGCAGCCTGAGGCTGCAATGCGCTATCCTCCGCGCCCTCAAATTCAACCTTCCACAGGATCTACCCTCATGAAAGCCGCCCTCGTCGAACTCATCAGCAAAATCAGCTCCGGCTGCATGGGCGAGGACGAGATCCTGAACGTGGCCGACGAAGCGGCGCAGGCCTACGCTGATGCCGATGCCTTCCTGGCGGCCAACCCGGACATCAACTACGACGACAGCTTCCCGATCCCGCTGGGCGAGTGGGTGGTGGTCGGCAGCCTGCCGGAAACCGTGCTGTTCCAGGCTGATACCTACGCTGACCTGTTCGCGCAGATCGTCGCCTCGTTCGGTCCGGGCGTGGATTTCAACCTCAAGCCCAAGCAACTGGCCAAGACCGAAGCGCTGACCGCACTCAACCGCATCCAGGTGCAGATGAGCAGCCTGAACAAGGAAAACGGCGGTTACACGCTGATGAACTTCAGCCAGTTGCTCGACGACGAGCTGCAAGTGGTGCTGGTCTACGGCAATGACGTGCCGCGCGTGCTGGAACTGTGCGCCGAAGTCGGCATCGCTGCGGCGCCTTCGCTGGAAGCGCTGAAGGTCGCCGTTCACGTCTGAACGCAATAAAAGGGAACCCTGCGCGCGACCGTCTATCCTAAAAGTGCATGCCACTATTCTGGAGCGACACCATGGGTTCCACGTTCAACGGTCTGATTGGCCTGATCATTCTTGCCCTCGACATCTGGGCCATCATCAACGTACTGAAAAGCGGCGCCGAGACCGGGATGAAAATCCTCTGGGTCCTGCTGATCATCCTCCTGCCGGTACTGGGCCTGATCATCTGGGCGATCGCCGGGCCACGGGGCAACGTGCGGGTCTGACCACAACTTTGAAAGTACCCCATAACCTGTGGGAGCTGGCTTGCCAGCGATAGCATCGCAGCGGATTCACTGACAGACCGCGTTGATTGCATCGCTGGCAAGCCAGCTCCCACAAGGTTATGCGGATTGCCGATGAACAGAGGTTCGACCTGTCATCTTCGGCAACGTAGAATGCGCGCCTTTCCCGGGCAATCGTCCCCACGATCGACGCCCGCGCATTCATCGGAGCACTTGACCATGACCGTCACCAAGACCAGCGAGTACCTGGAAACCCTCTACGAAGGCTACGGCCAGCGTTTTCGCATGGAAAAACTGCTGCACGAAGTGCGCACCGAACACCAGCACCTGGTGATCTTCCAGAACCCGCGCATGGGTCGGGTAATGGCGCTGGACGGCGTGATCCAGACCACCGAAGCCGATGAATTCATCTACCACGAAATGCTCACCCACGTGCCGATCCTCGCCCACGGCACCGCCAAGCGCGTGCTGATCATCGGCGGCGGCGACGGCGGCATGCTGCGCGAAGTGACCAAGCACGCCAGCGTCGAGCACATCACCATGGTCGAGATCGACGGTACTGTGGTCGACATGTGCAAGGAATTCCTGCCGAACCACTCCAAGGGCGCCTACGACGACCCACGGCTGAACCTAGTGATCGACGACGGCATGCGTTTTGTTGCCACCACCACGGAAAAATTCGACGTAATCATCTCCGACTCCACCGACCCGATCGGCCCGGGCGAAGTGCTGTTCTCGGAGAACTTCTACCAGGCCTGCCACCGTTGCCTGAACGAAGGCGGGATCCTCGTGACCCAGAACGGCACGCCGTTCATGCAGATCGATGAAGTCAAGACCACCGCCGGCCGCCTGCGCAGCCTGTTCCCGGACTGGCACTTCTATCAGGCGGCCGTGCCGACCTACATCGGCGGTTCGATGACCTTCGCCTGGGGCTCGACCAACCCGGCCTACCGCAAGCTGAGCCGTGAAACCCTGCAACAGCGCTTCATCGGCAGCGGCATCGTCACTCGCTACTACAACCCGGAAATCCACATCGGCGCATTCGCGCTGCCACAGTACGTGCTGCAGGCGATCAACAAGCCCAGCAACGACTGA
The DNA here is from genome assembly GCF_040729435.1 of Pseudomonas sp. HOU2. Classification (NCBI taxonomy): domain Bacteria; kingdom Pseudomonadati; phylum Pseudomonadota; class Gammaproteobacteria; order Pseudomonadales; family Pseudomonadaceae; genus Pseudomonas; species Pseudomonas sp. HOU2. The sequence continues at coordinate 5,264,497 of NZ_CP160398.1, forward strand.
CCAGGTCGATGGATTCCTTGTGGCGAGGGAGCTTGCTCCCGCTTGAGTGCGCAGCACTCACAAAATCTGCGATTTCTAAATATTTTGGGGCCGCTTCGCAGCCCAGCGGGAGCAAGCTCCCTCGGCACAAAATTTTTCCAGTCATGAAAATGATGTTTTTTTCATGTTCGTGCGCCGCAATCCTTTTGAACGATCAATCTCGCCAAAAGTCGAGATAGATGTAAGCCCATTTGCGGGTTTGATCGAGGAGGCACCGATGCAAAAGTGGAAAGTCACTTTCGTGGACGATCATGGTGAAATTGTCGATGAGGTGTTCGAGCGCGCGGAATGCCCCAGCGACGACGAGGCTGCACGCCTGATCAAGGAACGGCTTCTGCCCGTGGCCGCCGAACTGGATCTGAACGATCTGGAAGGGCGCACCCCCGACGCCGGGGCGAAAAGCCTGAAAACCCAGAACAGCATCGAAATCCGCAGCATCACTCCAATCTGAAAACTTCCTTTCATCCGAAGCAACCAGGCCTTGGCAGCAGCTCTACCTTGGGGCTAATCTGCAAGCGAGATCAGCGAAACGATCGCTAAGGTCTGGTCTTGTCAGCTACATGCTTGTTTCCCGCCGGCAACCCGTTTGCCGATGTACTTTTGGCCTGTAAGGCCCGGGGCGGGAATACGGAAAGTCTATCCATCTATCCGAGGGGGACGATTCATGAGCACAGCCTATCAAGAAGACATCAGCAGCAATGTTCTGCGCCGCATGAAAGAAGGCGGTTTCGACTTTTCCCGATTCCATCCCATCGAGTTCTACGCCATTTTCCCGGACGAGGAGCGGGCGCGCAGGGCGGCAGGCAAATTTCGTGGTGAATCCATCAATGCCCAGGTCAGTGCGCGCGACGATGGCGCCTGGTCGCTGGAATTGAGCAAAGTGATGTACGCGACCTATGACGACATTGGCGATTTCGAGCAGGGCTTCTCTGCCGTGGTCGAGCCGCTGGGCGGCATCATCGAAGGCTGGGGCGTCAAGCAGGAGGTGCGCAACCGCCATCGTCTGAACTGATCTCTGGTTTAGCTTTTTTAAAGTCAAAAGATCGCAGCCTTCGGCAACTCCTACAGGTGATTGGTAGGAGCTGCCGGAGGCTGCGATCTTTTGCTTTTGCTTTCAAAACATTTCAGAAAGGCAAAAAAAAGCCACCGGAGAGGGTGGCTGAAAGGGAAGACCGATAAGGAGAGGAAACCGGTCAGGGTCACGGCCTGCGGGGACTGCACGGGCAGTCCGGATCAGGTGGGCTGCAGCCTCCCTTGTGGGAAGTTTGCAGCGGATGCGCGGATTATCCGCAGCCCGGCGCAAGCAGTGAAATCAACTCTGACTATGCTGGTGATAGGCGATGCAATGCGTCGCAATGAAGCGGGGGCAATCCGCTTGGGGCATTTGCCGCACAGGAATGGTGCGGTGCTTGCGGCGTGATTATCCAAGCGATTGAAATCAAAGCGTTTATGCCGATGGCACGGGCCTTGCGAAGGCCTGTAGGTCCGGGTGACAAGGAGTACGGCATGATCCGCACCTATTTTGATGAAATGTACGATGCCGGCGGCCAGGTCCGCCCGCATTACCGCGAGTTCGCCCGCTGGCTGGCGGACACGCCTGACGAGTTGCTGGCACAACGGCGACGCGAGGCCGATCTGCTGTTCCACCGGGCCGGGATTACCTTCACGCTCTATGGCGATGAGCAGGGCACCGAGCGCCTGATTCCATTCGACACCATTCCGCGCAGCATTCCCGCCAGCGAGTGGCGGATCGTCGAGCGCGGCTGCATCCAGCGGGTCAAGGCGTTGAACATGTTCCTCGCCGACCTTTATCACGAGCAGCGCATCATCAAGGCCGGGATCATCCCCGCCGAACAGGTGCTGGCCAACGAGCAGTACCAGTTGGCGATGCAGGGCCTGGATCTGCATCGCGATATCTATTCGCACATTTCCGGCGTCGATCTGGTGCGCGATGGCGACGGCACCTACTACGTGCTCGAAGACAACCTGCGCACCCCGAGCGGCGTGAGCTACATGCTCGAAGACCGCAAGATGATGATGCGCCTGTTCCCCGAACTGTTCGCCGCCCAGCGCATCGCGCCCATCGACCACTATCCGAACCTGTTGCTCGACACGCTGAAAAGCTCCAGCCCGATCGACGATCCGAGCGTGGTGGTGCTGACGCCGGGGCGTTTCAACAGTGCGTTCTTCGAACATGCCTTCCTCGCACGGGAAATGGGCGTTGAACTGGTGGAGGGTGCCGACCTGTTCGTGCGCGACGACAAGGTCTTCATGCGCACCACCGACGGGCCGAAAGCGGTGGACGTGATCTACCGCCGTCTCGACGACGCGTTCCTCGATCCGCTGGCATTCAACCCCGACTCGATGCTCGGTGTGCCGGGGCTGTTGTCGTCCTATCGCTCGGGCAACGTGGTGCTGGCCAATGCCATCGGTACTGGCGTGGCGGACGACAAATCTGTGTACCCGTTTGTCACCGAGATGATCCGTTTCTACCTCGACGAAGAACCGATCCTGAAGAACGTGCCGACCTGGCAGTGCCGTAACCCCTCGGAACTGTCCCATGTACTGGCCAATCTTGCGGATCTGGTGGTCAAGGAAACCCAGGGCTCCGGCGGTTACGGAATGCTGGTGGGGCCGGCGTCAACCACGGCGCAGATCGATGCGTTCCGTGAGCGGATCAAGGCCAAGCCCCACGCGTACATTGCGCAACCGACGCTGTCGCTGTCGACCTGTCCGACCTTTGTCGAAAACGGCATTGCGCCGCGCCATATCGACCTGCGTCCGTTTGTACTGTCTGGCCGCGAAACCCGGGTTGTGCCCGGCGGTTTGACCCGTGTCGCCCTGCGTGAAGGCTCCCTGGTGGTGAACTCCTCTCAGGGCGGCGGAACCAAGGACACCTGGGTGGTCGAGGATTGAAGGAAGCTTGCCATGTTAAGTAGAACTGCCTCGGATCTGTACTGGATGTCGCGTTACCTGGAGCGGGCGGAAAACCTCGCACGGATGCTCGATGTCAGCTATTCGCTGTCGCTGATGCCGCAGGACGGTCGCGGCGACGGTTTGCACGAACTGGCCATGCCGCTGTTGATCACCGGCACCCTCGACGATTACCTGGAGCGTCACGGCGAACTGCATGCCGAACGCCTGCTGCATTTCTTCGCCCTTGACGCAGCCAACCCGGCGAGCATCTACAGCTGCCTCGGCGCAGCGCGCGCCAGTGCGCATGCGGTGCGCGGGCGCATCACCGCGGACATGTGGGAGAACATCAACGCCACCTGGCTGGAGATTCGCGGCATTGCCGAGCAAGGCCTCAGCCGCTACGGCATGAGCCGCTTCTGCGAGTGGATCAAGGAACGTTCGCACCTGTTCCGGGGCGCGTCCTACGGCACGATCATGCGCAACGATGCGTTCCGTTTCATTCGTCTGGGGACGTTCATCGAGCGTGCTGACAACACGCTGCGCCTGCTCGATGCGCGCTATGAAATGGCTGGCGATCAGGCAGAAGCGGTCAGCGACGGCACCGCCCACGCCTATTACCAGTGGAGTGCGCTGTTGCGAGCGCTGTCATCGTTCGAGGCCTACACCGAGATCTACCGCGACGCCCCCGGCGCCCGGCATGTCGCCGAGCTGCTGCTGTTGCGCGCCGATGTACCGCGCTCGCTGCGCGCCTGCACCGAGGAAATCGACCAGATCCTCGCCCAGTTACCGGGTGCCAATGGCCGTCCGGCACAGCGCCTCGCTGCTGAGATGGACGCACGCCTGCGCTACACCGGCATCAACGAAATCCTCGCTGAAGGCCTGCACGCCTGGCTCACCGAATTCATCCCGCTGGTGCGCCAGCTGGGCAACGCGATTCACAGTTCATACCTGGAGGCTGCATGAGACTTTCCATTAGCCACGAGACCACCTATCACTATGAAGATCAGGTGCGGGCGAGCATCCAGTATCTGCGCCTGACCCCGCACGACAGCGAGCGTCAGCACGTGTTGAGCTGGCAGCTCGACCTGCCGCGTCCGGTGCGCGCCCAGCTCGATCCGTTCGGCAACATCCTGCATGTGCTGACCATGGACGAACCGCACGAAGCGATCATTATCGGCGCCCGTGGCCAGGTCGATATCGACGAATTGCGCGAGGCTGAGCATGAGAGCCAGTCGGCGCTGCCGTTCCTGCGTTTCACCCGTCTGACCGAGGCCGACGAAGCGCTACGGGCGTTTGCCGACAAGTCCTGCAAGCAGCGACGTGATCGCACCGCGCTGATCGACTTGATGCACGGTTTGAACCAGCACATCAGCTACACGCCGGGTTCGACTGAAGTCGACACCAGCGCCGCCGAAGCCTTTGCCGGGCGCGCCGGGGTTTGTCAGGATCACACCCATGCGTTTCTGGCGTGCGCGCGTAGTCTGGGAATTCCGTCGCGTTATGTGTCGGGTTATCTGTACAGCGAGGACGCCGAGCATCTGGCCAGTCATGCCTGGGCCGAAGCGTGGCTGGATGACGCCTGGTACAGCTTTGACGTTACCAACCAGTTGGCCCGCCCGGAGCGCCATCTGAAACTGGCGGTGGGCCTGGATTATCTGGATGCCTGCCCGGTACGCGGCATGCGCCGGGGTGGTGGTTGTGAGCAGATGCATGCCAAGGTGTTCGTGTCGCCGACGCCAGTCATTTCCGTGCAACAACAGTAGATCCGGGATATCGCTATCGCTGGCAAGCCAGCTCCTACAGGATTACCGCGAATTCAGAGTCAGCGCGAACCTGTGGGAGCTGGCTTGCCAGCGAAGAGGCCGGTGATATCACCGCAACGCTTATGGCTTAACCTTGCGCCCAGCCATGTGCTGCAGATAACCGATCAGCAACTGCAAGTCCCCCTCTGGCAACACATCCGCCGAAAACCCCGGCATCTTCGCCTGCGGCCACTGGCGCAAACTCTGCGGATCACGAATGTAGCGCTTGAGGAAGTCCGCGCCGAAATACTCGGTCGGGTTGTACGGAATATTCAGATCCGGCCCGAACTGCGCATCCCCGGCACCGTTCAACCGGTGACAGGCCAGGCAATTCTTCTGAAACAGGGCAAACCCCTGATTCACCGGGTCATCCGTTTTCAGCTTGGGATCCGGCAGCAGGACAGGGAAGCGCTCGGCCACTGGTGCCATGCGTTTGATGCTCGCCACCTGGAACGGCCATTGTTCCGGGCTGATATTGCCGGCCTGCGGGTCGGTCCACACCAGATAGAACGGCCCGGCACTGTGCTTGCCTTCGGACAGTGGCGGCCACGGCTGCGCCGGATCCTCGATCGCCAGCCAGGCCTGCGCGCCTTTTGTGTTGAGCAACGGTGCAGCGTTCAGTTCGGCGGCAAACCCGTCAAGTGCCACCGCTTGCAGGTGATCGGTCGGTTTGATCCCGGTGAGCAGCGCCGCCACGGGCACGGCGCGATAAGTCATGTCCTTCTTGTAGGACACATCGTTGTTGATGGTCAGAGTTTGTGCTTGCGGATGCTTGAGCAACTCTTCGGTCTGCCAGGTGCGACTGTTCTCGCCCAGTTCCAGCATGAGCTGCGCCGCAGACAAGGGCATGCTCAGCAGCAAGGCCCAGAACACAATGAGCGTTTTCAAATGATCGCCGTCCCTGTCGTGGAAGTGCGCAAAGGTTCGCACAGCCACGCTGGCCCGGGTAGCGGGCCAGTCACATTTTGTCTGGTGATAGCGGGCGCCTGCCGCTTGAGTCAGCCAATCACCTTGGTCAGATTGGGCAAAATCAACAACAGCGTCGTGGCGAAAAGAATGAGTCCTGCTTGACGAACTTTCGGTTGTTTGAACATGGCTTGACCGCCTTTTTTGTTATTTCCTGATGTTTGCCTGCATATCCATGACGGCAAACGCTGCACTTCCTGTTGAAGAACGTCGGCCCCGGCAAAACCCGACGACCCTGACGTACATGTACTACCTTAGAGGCCACGTCACGCTTGGCTTAGATCCATTTCATATGTATTTGTTGCTGTTTGCGATAAAAACGGCATGAGGCTTATTGCCAGCTTCCTCGCCGCCCGCTGGCTAGACAACTCGCTGACCTGAACCGGTTCACCTGAGGCTAAATGACCGTCCGTCTGAGCGTGCGCGTCAACATCATTGAGCGCTGTGGTCATTGAATCCATGCGCGCTCAGGACAACAGTGACAGCACGAAATTCACTCACCGCACAGGTTCGAGGACGTCATGACCCAAGCTTTGATTTTCGATGCGTTACGCACGCCCCGCGGCAAAGGCAAGGCCGATGGCGCGCTGCACAGCGTCAAACCGGTGAATCTGGTCGCCGGGTTGTTGACCGCGCTGCAAAGCCGTACCGCGCTGGACACCAGTCAGGTCGATGACGTGGTGCTCGGCTGCGTCACGCCGATCGGCGATCAAGGCTCAGATATCGCCAAGACCGCAGTGCAGGTGGCCGACTGGGATGTCAGCGTCGCGGGTGTGCAGATCAACCGCTTCTGCGCCTCGGGCCTGGAGGCAGTGAACCTCGGCGCGATGAAAGTCCGGTCCGGTTTCGAAGACCTGGTAGTGGTGGGGGGCGTCGAGTCGATGTCACGGGTGCCGATGGGCAGCGACGGCGGCGCCTGGGCACTGGATCCGCAAACCAATCTGCACAGCCACTTCACCCCGCAGGGCGTTGGTGCGGACCTGATCGCCACCCTTGAGGGCTTCAGCCGTGAGGATGTCGATGCCTACGCGTTGCACTCGCAGCAAAAAGCCGCACGGGCGCGGGCCGACGGTTCGTTCAACAAGTCGCTGGTGCCGGTGCAGGATCAGAACGGCATCATCCTGCTCGACCACGACGAATTTATTCGCGCCGAATCGACGATGGAAGGCCTGGGCAAACTCAAGCCGAGTTTCGAGATGATCGGCCAGATGGGGTTTGATGCCACCGCGCTGCGGGTCTACAGCCACGTCGAGCGGATCAACCATGTGCACACGCCGGGCAACAGCTCCGGCATCGTCGATGGCGCGGCGCTGATGTTGATCGGCTCCGAAGCCAAGGGCCGTGCGCTCGGCCTGCAACCGCGGGCCCGGATCGTCGCCACGGCGGTGACCAGTACTGACCCGACCATCATGCTCACCGGCCCGGCACCGGCCACGCGCAAGGCCTTGGCCAAGGCCGGCTTGCGCGTGGAAGACATCGATCTGTTTGAGGTCAACGAGGCGTTTGCCTCGGTGGTGCTCAAGTTCATCAAGGACATGGCGGTCGACCCGGACAAGGTCAACGTCCACGGCGGCTCGATCGCCATGGGCCACCCGCTGGGCGCCACCGGTTGCGCGATCCTCGGCACCTTGCTCGATGAACTGGAAGCCCGGCGCCTGCGCTACGGCCTGGCGACGCTGTGCGTCGGCGGCGGCATGGGCATTGCCACCATCATCGAACGCCTCTGAGCCCCGAATTCAAGGAACCTTGTTATGAGCCAAGCCATTCGTTACGAAAAAGGCCAGGACGGCATCGTCGTGCTGACCATCGACATGCCGGGCCAGAGCGCCAACACCATGAATGCCGTGTACCGCGAGGCCATGGGTGCCTGCGTGGCGCGGCTGGTGGCGGAAAAAGACAGCATCGCCGGGGTGATCATCACGTCGGCGAAGAAAACCTTCTTTGCCGGCGGCGACCTCAATGAACTGATCAAGATCGGCAAGCCCGAGGCCAAAGCTTTCTATGACATGGTGCTGAGCCTCAAGGGGCAATTGCGCACCCTGGAAACCCTCGGCAAACCGGTGGTCGCGGCGATCAACGGCGCCGCACTCGGCGGCGGCTGGGAAATCTGCCTGGCCTGCCATCACCGGGTGGCGCTGGACGATGCGGCGGTGCAACTCGGTTTGCCGGAAGTGACGCTGGGCCTGCTGCCGGGTGGCGGCGGGGTGGTGCGCATGGTGCGCATGCTGGGCATCGAAAAAGCCCTGCCTTATCTGCTCGAAGGCAAAAAGGTCCGTCCGCAACAGGCATTGCAGGCCGGTTTGATCGATGAACTGGCGGCGGATCGCGACGAGTTGCTGGCCAAGGCGCGCGCCTGGATTATCGCCAACTCGACTGCAGTTCAGCGTTGGGACGTGAAGGGCTATCAGATCCCAGGTGGCACGCCGTCGAATCCGAAAGTTGCGCAGATGCTGGCGATAGCGCCGTCGATCCTGCGCAGCAAAACCCAAGGCACGCTGCCGGCGCCAGAGAAGATTCTGTGTGCGGCGGTGGAAGGCGCGCAGGTCGATTTTGACACCGCGCACCTGATCGAAACCCGTTACTTCACCGAACTGACCACCGGGCAGATCTCGAAAAACCTGATCGGCACCTTCTGGTTCCAGCTCAACGAGATCAACGCCGGTGGCTCGCGCCCGCAGGGCTTTGCGCCGTATGTCACGCGCAAGGTCGGTGTGCTGGGCGCGGGCATGATGGGCGCCGGGATCGCCTTCGTCAGTGCCTCGGCCGGCATCGACGTGGTGCTCAAGGACATCAACCTGGCGGCGGCCGAGAAGGGCAAGGCGCATTCGGCGGCGTTGCTGGACAAGAAAGTCGCCCGTGGCCAGATGACGGCTGAGAAACGCGAGGCGGTGCTGGCGCGGATTCACGCCACTGAAGATGATGCGGATCTGGCGGGTTGTGATCTGATCATCGAGGCGGTGTTCGAGGATCGCGAACTGAAGGCAAAAGTCTCGTCGGCAGCGCAAAAAATTGTCGGTTCTGATGCGGTAATCGCCTCCAACACGTCGACTCTGCCGATCACCGGACTGGCGACCGCAGTACCCGATCAAAGCAAGTTCATCGGTCTGCATTTTTTCAGCCCGGTGGACAAAATGCCGCTGGTGGAAATCATCAAAGGCGCGCAGACCAGTGCTGAAACCCTGGCGCGAGGTTTCGACTTTGTTCTGCAAATCAAGAAAACCCCGATCGTGGTCAACGACAGTCGCGGTTTCTTTACCTCGCGGGTATTTGGCACCTTCACCAATGAAGGTATCGCCATGCTCGGCGAGGGCGTGAGCGCGCCGATGATCGAGACCGAAGCGCGCAAGGCCGGGATGCCGGTCGGGCCGCTGGCGATCTCCGACGAAGTTTCCCTCAGCCTGATGAGCCATATCCGTCAACAAACGGCCAAAGACCTGCAAGCGGAAGGGAAAGCGCTGACAGATCATCCGGCGTTCGCTGTGATTGACTTGTTGCTCAACGAATACAAGCGTCCGGGCAAAGCCGCTGGCGGTGGTTTCTACGATTACCCGGCGGGTGGTCAGAAACATCTGTGGCCGGAGTTGAAGACGCGCTTCGAGAAGGCCGACGGGCAGATTTCGCCGAAAGATGTGCGTGATCGTCTGTTGTTCGTGCAGGCCCTGGAAACCGTGCGCTGCGTGGAGGAGGGCGTGCTCACCTCAACGGCGGATGCCAACGTCGGCTCGATCTTCGGCATCGGTTTTGCGCCGTGGACCGGCGGCGCCTTGCAGTTCATCAATCAGTACGGCGTGCAGGACTTCGTCGCACGCGCGCAGTATCTGGCCGAGCAGTACGGCGAGCGCTTTGCGCCACCGGCGCTGCTGCTGGAAAAAGCCGCGAAAGGCGAGCTGTTTTAAGTGATCGGGTGAACGCTGCGGGGCTTGCCTTGCCGGGGTGTTTCAAGGCAGGCTCTGGGGTGTTCATTATTCCCATCACGTGTCAGGTATTTTTTATGTCGCTACGCATCTGCATTCTGGAAACCGACATCCTGCGTCCGGAACTGGTCGATCAATATCAGGGTTACGGGCAGATGTTTCAGCGCCTGTTCTCGCAGCAACCGATTGCCGCCGAGTTCACCGTGTACAACGTGATGCAGGGCGAATACCCCAGCGACGACCTGACCTTCGATGCGTACCTGATCACCGGCAGCAAGGCCGATTCGTTCGGCACCGACCCGTGGATCCAGACCCTCAAGCAATACCTGCTGACCCGTTACGAGCGCGGCGACAAGCTGCTCGGCGTGTGTTTCGGCCATCAACTGCTGGCGCTGCTGCTGGGTGGCAAGAGCGAGCGCGCCAGCCAGGGCTGGGGCGTCGGCACCCACAACTACAAACTGGCGGCCAAGGCGCCGTGGATGAGCCCGGTGCGTGAAGAGCTGACGCTGCTGATCAGTCACCAGGATCAGGTCACCGCACTGCCGGAAAACGCCACGGTTATTGCCTCCAGCGATTTCTGCCCGTTTGCCGCGTATCACATCAATGATCAGGTGCTGTGCTTCCAGGGGCACCCGGAATTCATTCACGACTATTCGCGGGCGCTGCTGGATCTGCGCCAGGACGCGCTGGGTTCGCAGATCTACTCGAAAGGCGTGGCCAGTCTGGAGCAGGAGCACCATGGCACCACGGTGGCGGAATGGATGATGCGGTTTGTGGCGCACAAGCCTGAGGCAGCAGCCATTTAAGACCTGACATTTACCTATGTGGCGAGAGAGCTTGCTCCCGCTCGGATGCGCAGCAGCCGTAATTTACGGCAACTTGATTTCTGTATGGGGGTGCTTCGCACCCCAGCGGGAGCAAGCTCCCTCGCCACAGGACTACAACCATCCCGACCTCTTGAAACTCGCCCACAAACTCACACATCCCACCGTGATAAACCCCAGCACGGCGAAATAGCCGTAATGCCAGCTCAGCTCCGGCATGTTCTGGAAGTTCATCCCGTAAATCCCCGCCACCGCCGTCGGGAACGCCAGAATCGCCGCCCACGCGGCAAACTTGCGTTGCACCACACTCTGCCGTGAGGCCTCCAGCAACACACCGATCTCGATGGTCTGGCTGGCAATGTCCGCCAGCGTGGTCAGGTCTTCCATCTGCCGGGTGACGTGAATCTGCACATCGCGAAAGTACGGACGCATGTTCTTGTCGATGAACGGGAAGCTCAGCTTCTGCAGCTCCTCGCCGATCTCCACCATGGGCGCTGCATAGCGGCGCAGGCGCAACACGTCGCGGCGCAAGCCGTGGAGTTTCTGAATGTCATGCTCGTTCAATGCACTGCACAGCACGTTGCGCTCCAGCTCATCGATTTCGGCATGGATCGCTTCACCCACCGGCTGATAGTTTTCGATCACGAAATCAAGAATTGCATACAGTACGAAATCTTCCCCATGCTCCAGCAACAGCGGTCGCGCCTCACAGCGCTGGCGGACATGCGCGTAGGACGCCGAGTGACCATTGCGGGCGGTGATGATGTAGCCCTTGCCGGCGAAGATATGCGTTTCGATGAACTGCAAAATGCCGTGTTCGCGGATTGGCGAGTAGGTGACGATAAACAAAGCGTCGCCAAAGGTTTCCAGCTTCGGCCGGCTGTGTTTCTCCAGGGCGTCCTCAATGGCCAGTTCGTGCAGGTTGAACTGACGTTGCAGTTTGGCCAGCTCCTGAGCGTCCGGCTCTTCCAGTCCGATCCAGACAAAGTGTCCGGTTTTCGCAGCCCAGGCAGCGCCTTCGTCAAGCGTGATATTGGTGACTTTCTTACCAGCGCTGTAAACCGCAGCAGCAACAACTCGACCCATGGTGGTGGTTCACTTCTTCTTGGCAGATGGCAGGGAGTACAAGGCTTCAGCTTAGCCGTGTCGCTGCTTGAGAGTCAGTGAAATCTGTACAGTTCAGCCGGCAAAAGAAAACCCGCACGAGGCGGGTTTGTTTTTCACGCAGCCTGCAGCTGCTGATCCATCGCGGCGATGCATTCGCGCATCTGCTCGCGGCACTGGGACATGAGCATGGGCATGTCATCCATGGTCAGCCCGGCTGTAGGAATAGCCGGCAGCGAGCGTATGAGAATTTTACCGCTGCGCCAGCGGTTCAGGCGCATGTGCTTGATGTAGCTGCTGACACACACCGGCACGATCGGCACACCGGCGGCGATCGCCATCTGGAACGCGCCTTTCTTGAACGGCAGCAGTTCTTCACCGAGGTTGCGCGTGCCTTCCGGGAATACCCAGATCGACGTATCTTCGTGCTGCAAGGTGTGGGTGGTGGTGAGCATCGACTTGCGCGCCTTGTGCGCGTTCCCACGATCAATCAACACATTACCCGCGAGCCAGAACAGTTGCCCGAACAGCGGCACCCATTTCAGGCTTTTCTTGCCGATACACACGGTTCGTCGCGGCACCACGTTGCCGAACACGAACAGGTCGTAGTTGGACTGATGGTTGGCGACGATCACGCAACTGTCGGGTTTGTTCATCAACGGGCCGACATCGGCTTTTACCCGCAGGCGCAGAATGCACATCGCCGGAAGCGCATAGAGGCGGGCGCACAGTCGGCTGTTGTCCGGGTTGAACGGACGGCACAGCCCGAGGATCACTCCCAGCACGCCGGCCAGAATAAAGTGCAGGCCCATCAATAACATACGAAACACAAACAGCATTTTCAGGCCCCACCGGGACAAAAGGTGGCGCAGTGTACGGATGTGCACTGTTTTCGGCAATTGCTGCTATAGAGTGCGGAGATAGGCGATGTTTAAGCGCATGTTTCCGAGTTGATTGTCAGACCCGTACTAGAGCAGTCGACGCTCGATCAACCGAACGCGCAAGAAATAGCCCGACACGACGGTCGGGCTTTTCTTCGGCTTCGGAAGCGCGGGCTTAGCCCAGATGTTCCTGATCCTGGATGATCGCGTTGTCGAGGGCTTCGAGCAGCGCCTTGCGCACTTTGAGCTTGGTGTTCTTGTGTGCGTTCATGTTGATCTTCTTCAACTGACGCGCCGCGGCCAGGGCTGCGCCTTGCAGCTCTTCGGCAGCCACCACCTTGTCGAGGAAACCGGCATCCACCGCACTTTTCGGATCAAACATCTCGCCGTTGATCACCGAACGATGGAACGCCGAGCGGCGCAGGCGATCGCGCGCCAGCTCGATGCCGGCGTGGTGCATGGTCATGCCGATCTGCACTTCGTTCAGACCGATGCTGAACGGGCCATCAACGCCAATGCGGTAATCGGCAGACAGCAGCAGGAATGCACCTTTGGCTACGGCGTGGCCCGGGCAGGCAACGATCACCGGAAACGGGTGAGAGAGCAGGCGACGGGCGAGTGTCGAACCGGCGGTCACCAGCGCCACGGCTTCTTTCGGGCCGGCGGTCATCACCTTCAAGTCATAGCCGCCGGAGAGGATCCCCGGCTGACCGGTAATGATCACGATGGCACGATCAGTCACCGCCTGATCCAGCGCCGCGTTGAACGCCGCAATCACGTCCGGGGAAATGGCATTGACCTTGCCGTTGTTCAAGGTCAGGGTCGCGATACCGTCTTCGAGGTGGTAGGCAATCAACTCACTCATGACGCTATTCCTTGTAAGAAAGATGGGCAGACGTTACCCACCGCCGTAGGCCAGGTAAAGCGCTGTGACTGACTCGCCGGTCACCGTTTCCGGCCGCGCCCGGCGTAGCACGCCGTTCTGCTTCTATATAGAAGGGTGGCCGTCACCAGAGATTGGCCGGTTTGCCATCGCCCAGGGTGGGGCGAAACGCCTTTTTGTCTTAACCGCATGAAAATTCTGAAAAAAAGTTTGCCATCAGAAAAGCTTTCGACTACATTAGCGCGCCTCGACAGACAGAACATGTTTGAAGAGATACGGTGAAGTGTCCGAGTGGCTTAAGGAGCACGCCTGGAAAGTGTGTATACAGGAAACTGTATCGAGAGTTCGAATCTCTCCTTCACCGCCAAATTCAATACGCAGAACCCCTGATTTCGAAAGAGATCAGGGGTTTTGTGGTTTCTGGCGTCTGGATTTTAATCCGTCACGGAAGTCATGTGCGCAGGTGCCCGGTCTGATTTCCCATGGCACATTACAATCGCCGCTTTATCTGTAGAAAAAAGGATTGCTCCCATGATCATCTCCACCACCCACGCCATCGAAGGCCGACAGATCACCGCGTACCTGGACATTGTCAGCGCGGAGTCGGTGCAGGGCGTCAACGTGATCCGTGACATGTTTGCCGGCATGCGCGATTTTTTTGGTGGGCGCTCGCAGACGCTGGAGCGGGCGTTGAAAGAGGCGCGGGTTCAGGCGACGGACGAGATTAAGGAGCGGGCGCGGGCGTTGCAGGCGGATGCGGTGGTCGGGCTGGATTTCGAGATCAGCATGCCGGCGGGCAAGGGCGGCATGGTTGTGGTGTTCGCGACGGGGACGGCGGTCAAGTTGCGTTGATGTAATCGCCTGTTCAAGCGAGCCCATTCAGACGATGAATGGGCTTTTTGCGTTTTGCTTTCGGTCAGCCCTGAGGCTTGAGGATGACAAGTCCGTGGGCGTCATAGGTCAGGGGCGTATCGATCGCGACCAGAGGCGGGGTGCCGGTTGAGGGCGTTGGATCAGCAGGCTGACTCGGGTGGTAGATAACGCCGGGGGTCAGAACCGGTTTGTTCGGATAGGTGATGGTGATGTCGCCCGAAGCGAGCTTTTCCTTGAATTTCTCACCGGCGGCTTTGCCGGCAGCGATTTGTTCGTCCGTGAGTTTTACGACCGGCATTTCCGGAAATCCATTGATTTTCATGTTCTCTCCTTGAGATTCATTTGTATGAAAAAGGGCAACGGCCTGTGGCCGGGAATCTTTAGCGTTGTGAGATCAACGGTTCGTGCGGATGTTGAATTTGCGTAGGCCATTCGTCGGGCATCGGTCGAACTGAACCGCAAGTCCGGTAATGACCGGCTAGTCTCAAAAGCCTTGGAGGTCGATATTTTTTCAGGCAAAAGGGCTTTGCCGGTGTCGATCCATTGCAAAGGGGAGAGGCTATGACTGATCCGTATATCGAAGATGATGGAGCCGAATTTTCATTCAACAACTGTGTCCGTTGCGGCCAGACGGAGTACCAATCGGGCTTTGGCGAGGATCCGGTGCAGACCGGCAAGATCAAGTCCACAGCGCCCAAGGGGCCAAAGGCTAAATTCCTTCCAAAGGTGTCGGCCCGCTCAAGAAAGTAAAGTGAGACCGAACGACCCCGTCTATGAACGGGGTTTTTTATGCCTGATGTTTATGAAGGGAAATCTCCTACAAGTGATAGGACGGATTGTGTTTTTTTTCACAAACTTTTCACGTCCACGGACGTAGGGTGAAGCCATCCGTTAGAAAGCAAGTCTCCAGCCCGTCTCCCCAGCGGGCTTTTTTTTGCCTGCGATTAAACCTTTTGCCAAATCGCTGTCCAATCGGCGCCAAGTGCGCGGCGACAGCTGATTTATCTGGACTTCAGCGCGTCGGCAGCTTTCAATCTCGGCCCCTTTTGATCCCCCTATTTTTGAGGTTTTCGTCATGCGTCTAACATTGCCTGCTCTGGTTCTGGGGCTTCTGGTTGCTCAAGGTGCGGTCGCCGGTGAAGGCACTGCTGCACTCGGCGGCGGTCTGGGTGGTGCGCTGGGTAACGTGGTCGGCCAGAAGATGGGCGGCAGCACCGGCGCAGCGATTGGTGCCGGTGTTGCAGGTGCGGCCGGCAGTGCCATGGCAGCCGGCAAAGGCAGCCGCACCAAAGCGGCTATCGGCGGTGGTGTTGGCGCGGCCGGTGGTTCGGTGATCGGCAACAGCCTGGGTGGCCGAAATGGCGCGACCATTGGCGCCGGTCTGGGTGGCGCTGCGGGTGGTGCCGTCGGCGCCAACCTGTCCAAAGGGCACAAGCGTCACTGATAGCGAACGTTTGTCAGAAATAGCCCGGCTCGATGTCGGGCTTTTTCATGGCTGAACGTTTTCCCGAAAAATGTCTCCAATCTGACATAGGCCCTATGGGCATACCCTCCCGATTCGGGAACTGTGAGGTTCAAATGCGCTTGTCATTGTCTGCACTGTTTTTCGGATTACTCATCGCTCAAGGTGCGATGGCCGCCGGAGATGGCAGCGCCGCCGTGGGTGGCGGTTTGGGCGGTGTGCTCGGTAATGTGGTCGGTGGTCAGCTCGGTGGCAGCACCGGTGCCGCGGTCGGTGCGGGTGTTGGTGGCGCGGCGGGCAGCGCGGTCGGGGCGAATAAACACAATCGCACCGAAGCCGCCATTGGCGGTGGTCTCGGCGCGGCCGGCGGTTCGGTGGTCGGCAACAGCCTGGGCGGCTCCACCGGTTCGGCCATCGGTGCTGGTTTGGGTGGTGCGGCGGGTGGTGCAGTGGGCAATAATCTGGGTGGCGATGGCGGCAAAGCTCATTCCGGTGGTGGTCACAGGCACAACAAGTACAAACATAAAAATCGTCATCATTGATTGGATATCGAAAAACAAACCCGGCCTGGCGCCGGGTTTTTCGTGTCTGGCGGTCGGACTCTGGAACGATTGGCTGTAGGGCTTTTCGAACGTATACAACCCACCAGACGTAGAGGTTTGCCATGACGCCTGAAACCGAAGGCAAGGAAGAAAAAGGCCCGAGCGGTTTGCCGTTTATCAATGATCCGGGAAACGAGGATCCGGGGTCGCTGATGGACGATGCGACGGTGCCGTTGAATGATGCGGATGAGGCAGATATGGAGTATGAGGAGGATGAGGATGAGCAGTGATTGCTTGTTCTTTTGATTGAGTGCGGTAGTGCTGCTTTCGAGTTTTCAGGGCCTGGGTTTCTGTCAGGCCCTTTGTGAGGTGTGAGATGAGTGGTGAGCAGAAGGATGACGATGTCGATCAGACGCCGGAGTATCCGTTGCCTTCGCCTACGGATCCTTTGGAGCGGGATGAGTTGCCGTTGGAGGATGAGGAGGAGTAGCGCTCATCCTGTGATTCCTGGAAGGCTGCAAGCGCAAGGGCCAGTCCAAACATCACTTTAATTGGCTATTGGACAGAAAAAGAGACATCAATCCTGTCCGCACTGACTTTAACGAAGCGCCCATTCAGATGGGGATATTCGTAGTGGATATCCTGGTCCGAAAAATCGACAAACGATCGGAGGGTGTCTCCATCCAAGTAGCCATAAATGTCACAGGAGAAACCGCCATCAAGCATCTCAACCTGCTGGTTTTCGCGTTCAGTCGCTATCACGCACTCTTTATCAGGCAGCAGCATTTCGAACTCCACGTCGTAAGTGCTTCCCACCGCTATTTTTGAGGGGCTGTAGCTGACGAAACACCTGAGCGAAAAACCCTCAACTACCAAGTCAACAGCGTCTTCTACGAATTGATCTATTCCGACGACTAATGCTTTGTATGTCTTAGTCATGAGCAGGCCTCACGTTTTTATCTTGGGCGTTGCCATTGATGGTCCGCCAAAGTTCCTTTCCACTTTTGGTGTGTAACGTCGTAATTTCATCATTCGTGTTGGTGCCCACGAAAGCAAATTTCGCTTCACCTTTCCGATTGTTCCCCATCAATAGCAAATACCCTGATCGCACCTCTCCTTTGTATAAATACTCCACACGAGTACCTTGATTCACTACTTCTCGTGCGACGAGTAAATATTCCCCCTTGTTCATCGCCTTAAATTCGGCGCCATGCTTTTCAAAATGGCCTAAGAGCTTTTCGTCACTTCCAAAATCTTGAGGGCGGGAATTCGGTTTGGGAAGCGTTGGGTTAGCCTCATCAACAATTGAACCATCAACCCTGTCCGGTGATGAACAACCCGGCTTCTTCGGCGGCGGACAGTTGGCATTCAACCCCAACGGATCCACCCATCCCGTCGGATTCGGCACGTACTGGTATTGGTTTAGTCCTCCAGCCAACTTCACCGGATCCGGCGTCAGATACCGCCCCAGCCGCGGGTCGTAATACCGGTGCCGGTTGTAATGCAGTCCGCTTTCCGCATCGAAATACTGCCCCTGAAAGCGCAGCGGCTGGTCCAGGTAGTCCTCGCCGGCCAGGGTGATCCCGGCAACTTTGCCGTAGGCGTCGTATTGCGCCGACCAGACGATTTCGCCGCTGTAGTCGGTGAGTTCCTGCGGGGTGCCGAGGTGGTCGAGTTGGTAGTAGAACGGGCAGGCCTTTTTCGGGCCTTTGCCGTCGAGCAGGGCCAGGGGGCGGAAGGTGCCGGGTTCGTAGACGTAGCTGCGGTGGTGGGTTTTGCTGCTCTCGGCGACGAGGTGGTCGCCTTGCCAGAAGAACTCGGTGGTCTGGCCGTCGACGGTTTTGCGGATGCGTCGGCCGAAGGCGTCGTATTGATAGGACGCGGTTTGGCCGTCGGGGCGGGTCAGGCCGATCAGGCGGTGCTGGCAGTCGTAGCGGTATTCGGTGACGAGTTGCTGGTCGCGGCCACGGCGTTCGCGGATCAGGTTGCCGAAGACGTCGTAGTCGTAATGGCGGTCGCCCTGCATCAGCAGGCGGTTGCCTTTGATCCGGGTCGGGCCGGCGCGATCCTGCATCAGCAGGTTGCCGGCCGGATCGTGGGCGAAGGATTCCGGCAGTTCGTCGCGCGAGTGACGGACGCGAGTCAGCCGGTCGAGGGCGTCGTAGTAATAACTGCGCTGGCCGTGACGGCTGTCGGCGATACCGGCCAGATTGCCGTTGACCGCATAGCTGTAGTGACGCAAGTACAAGGGGCGCGTTTGCTGATTGACGGTATGCAGCTGTAATCGGCCCTGATCGTCGTAGGCATAGTCGCTGCGCAGCAGGCCTTGTTGCCGTTGTTGTTCGCGACCGGATTGATAAACGTGGCTGGTCAGCCGCGCGCCATTGAGGTCGATGGCCGTCAGCGCGCCGCCCTTGGCGTAGTGGAAATCGAGCTTGCTGTTGTCCGGCAGACGCTGGCGCTTGAGCTGGCCGCAGGCGTCATAGGCATAACGCAGGGTGCCCCAGCCCTGGTGCTCGGTGATCAGCCGGTCTTGTCGGTCGTATTCAAAGGCCAGCGGATGCTTTTGACCGTCATCGACCCCGGTCAAACGGCCCAGTCGGTCGTAGGTGTAGGCCACCTGAACCCCGTCAGGCAGGGTTTTCAGCAGCAGACGCCCGGCCGCATCACGCGCGTAGGCGGTGACCAGCGTCGAGCCGTCATTGCCGAACTCGGTCTTCTCCAGCAGGTGCCCGTTGCGGTCGTAGACGTAAGCGGTGCGCCGGCCGTCGAAGCCGGTTTCCTGTCGGATCAATCCGGTGGGCGTGTAGTCCAGGCAGTACTTTTCCCCGGACTCGTTCTCGATTTCCGTGAGCAACAACTGCGCATGGTCGTAGCGGTACTGCACCCGCGTGCCATCGGGATTGATCTTGCGCGAGACCAGATGCAGGTCGTCGTCATACTCGTAGCGGGTGATGTGCCCGAGTTCGTCGCGCTCGGCAGTGACCTGGCCGTAGGCGCCGTAGCTATAAGCGCGGGTAGCCCCCGTAGGAAAGGTCGTCTGTACCAGTCGGCCAACGGCGTCCCACTGCTGGCGAGTGATCGCACCGTGTTCGTCGCAAGTGGTGGTCCGTCGCCCCAGCGCATCGTAGGAAAAACGCCGCACACCACCGTCAGGCAGGGTCTCTTCGGTCAGTTGGCCGAGGTCGTTCCACAACAACTTGTGCCGGCTGCTGTCCGGGTAGCGGATCGACAGCAATTGCCCGCGCATGTCGTAGTAGTAATGGGTGACCTGACCGTCGGGATCGACCGCCTCGGTGACATCGCCCTCGGCGTTGCGCCGAAATGTCCAGACTGCGTCACCGCGAGAACGGCTGTGCAGGAAACCGTTGCGATACTCGTAGGACGTTGGCTCATCGTCTGGCGGAAGCAGCGCGATCAGCCGTCCGACGTCGTCGTAGCGGTATTCGGTGACCGCGCCCAGCGGATCCTGCTCGGCGATCAGCCGCCCCGCGTCGTCATAAGCCTTGAGGTGCTCACCACCATCGGCCTCGACCTTGCGCACCAGCCGTGCGCTGTCATCGTGGGCGTAGGTTTCTTCGGTGCCATCGACGTAATGCACCGTGACGCGGCCGTCGTCGTCCCAGACATACCGCGTGTTCATCTGCGCGAACGAGGCCCAATGGCGCACGCAACGCGCCGACTTGCCCGAGCGTTCCCATTCCCAGAAAAAGCTCGCGCCGCCGGTCAGTTGCCGCTGCAGGATGACGTGCTGGTCGTCGTAGTCGTAACGTTCGCTGTCACCGACGGCGTTGGTCGCGGCCGACAAACGCTGACGGGCGTCGTAGCAATAACTGACCAGCGTTTGCTCGGTGCGCCAGCCATCAGCCTCAAGCACCTGGTAATCAACCGCGACTAGATGCGCCCGGTCGTAGCGCAACAACAGCGAGCGCCCGGCGCCATTGTCCAAGCGCTGCACACGCTCGGAAAAATCGCGATGCACCGTCAGACGATTGCCATACCCATCACTGACCGCGACCAACCGCCCGGCGCGAAAGTGATAAAACCGCGCCACATCCCCCGCCAGCGCGAGAATCAGTTCTTCCGGTTCATCCCCGAGAAAAATCGCCGCCCGCGACAGGCTGTTGTGAATCGCCGGCCGCTCAACACCGGGCAACGGAAACCGCGTGCGGCGGTTCTCGTGATCGACCCAGACCACCGCATCGCCATCGAACTCCAGCCGATGCGCCAGTGAATGACTCCAGCCAAACCCCAGCCCGATATCGATCTCCACCGCACTGGTGCGGTACAAGCGGGTGAACTCGAACGGCAGCAAACCATCCAGCGTGCCGTCGGTCAGGGTCAGCAATTCCTCGCCGGTGACCATCGACACCGGACAGCCGTTGGTGCAGGTCAGCGGCGAGCAATCGGCGCTGTCACCGTTGGGGTTTTTCGCCTGGTTCGAAGCGTCGTCGTGAGGTTCGTGACGCTCCATCCGGGTCGTGCCACGGGACTTGTCACGAACCATCGGTGCCGGATTCGGCACGGTGAAAACCACAGCATCCGCCTGACGAATGTTCAGCGGGATCGCCGGCGTTGGCTTCAACGGCACATCGCGAGCGTTGACCAGCAACGGCTTCAACGCGCCGGCGTGCTGGTTCAGATCGGCAGGGGAGGTCAGTTCGCTCAGACGCAACGCCGACGCGGCCAGCCATTCTCGCGCCCGGGGCGACCTGATCTTGCTCAGTACCTTGCTGCTCAGTCGCACGGGCACGCCAACGCCGCCGGCAACGCGCATCAGCAAAAAGCTGATCAACAACTCGACCCGAACTTCTGCCACCACTTCCGCCAGGTACTGCGGCGGCAGCATCTTCAACCAACTGTTAAACGCGGCCAGCTGGATAAACAGCAACGGCTCGTCACTGAGGATCAGCAAGCCATTGGCGATGGCCTCACTGGAGGCGTCGAGCAGCGCTTGCAGCTCGACATCGCTCAAGTACTGCAGAAGTTTTTCGCTGTTGGCCTGCAGGTCGGCGAGCAGGCCGAACAGCTGTTTAACGTCATCCCAGATGGCGTGCAGGGCTTTCTCGAAACCGCGCCAGTCGGCCTGTTGCAATTGCTGGTAACGATCAGCCAAACCGGCGCCGGAAAACTCCGCCCACAGTGGCTGAAACCCGTCCCACTCCTGACGAAGCCAGACCTCCAGCCCATCCACAATCCCGTCGTAGGAGGCATACAGCGCTTGGATATGGGTGCTGGAAACATCAGGAAAGAAGGTGATGCGATAACGCTGGCCCCGGTCGCAATCGCTGACTTCCAGAATGCCGCTCGGGCCGATGGTATGGCGCAGCGGTTCACCGAAACTCAATACCCCGTCGATTTCGCCGATCACCGGTTCGAGCAGCACCGGGGTATTGCCGATCGGTACGAAGCGCGCCGCCTCGAACAGGTGCACCAGAGTCAACGGACCGCTCGCGGGGCACATGACCACCGAGGTCTGGATCGGCTGGCGGGATTTGACGGGCGCGCTGAGGTGGACGTCGTTGCCGACCTTGAACACCTGCTCGACATCCAGCGCCGTCCCGGTCCAGAACTGCTCGGCCCAGGCCTCGTAGTTGTTCAGGCACAGGCGGAACTCGTGGATCAATGTTTCGAAGTCCGGGTGTTGCGGGTTCAGGGCGGCAACCACCAGCAGGCCGATGCTGTTGTTCAGGGCCAGGAGCCGATCGGTTTGGAACATTCGCAGGCACTCGCGCACGTGAAAGAGGTGCGCGGACTTTGCGGGGGATCAAACGGGAAAGAAGTCGGGAAAGTAGGCGTTATCTGTAGGGCATTTCGCTAAATACCAGCGAGTCATTCCATGGCCCTTAAACATTGCCCGTTGCTCAATGTCCGCCGGCCTCGTTATGCTGCTGAACCCATTAATCAGATCCGCGTAGCGGCGCCGGCTGGGCCGCCCGGGATGTTTTTGATAACGGATCCGATGATGAATGCACCGATGAAGACGTTTGGCCCGATCAAGGCCGTGATTTTCGACATGGACGGTTTGTTGCTGGACACCGAAGGCATCTACACCGAGGTTACCTCGCTGATTGCCGAGCGTTACGGGCGGACCTTCGACTGGAGCGTTAAACAGAACATCATCGGTCGTGGCGCCAATGACCTGGCGAACTACGTGGTGCAGGCGCTGGATCTGCCGATCAGCGCCGAAGAGTTTCTGCTGATCCGCGAACCGCTGATGCGTGAACGCTTCCCCAAGGCCCAGGCGATGCCGGGCGCGGAGGAACTGATTCGCCACCTCAAGGCACACAACATTCCGATCGCCGTGGGCACCAGTTCGTCGCGGCAGTCGTTCGGCCAGAAAACCACCCTGCACCGCGACTGGTTTGCCCTGTTCGATTTCATTGTCACGGCGGACGATCCGGAAGTCGGTGCAGCGAAACCGGCGCCGGACATCTTCCTCACGGCGGCCCGGCGTCTGGGCGTCGCGCCTGAGGATTGTCTGGTATTCGAGGATTCGCCGTTTGGCGTAACCGCAGCGAAAGCGGCGGGGATGACCGCTATCGCGATTCCCGATGCGGCCATGGCCGACGAAAAATACGCACACGCCGACGGGATTTTGCGCACGCTCAAGGCGTTCACCCCGAGTGCCTGCGGTTTGCCGGCGCTGGAGTGGGCTTGATCAGCCAATAAGCGCCCATAAAAAACGCCGCCCTCGGCAAAGAGGCGCGGCGTTTTTTGTACCCGGGATTCAGCGCAATCAGGCGCCAAAACCACCGTCGATGGTCAGGCTGGCACCGGTGATGTAACCGGCTTCCGGGCCTACCAGATAGGCAACGAAGCTGGCGATTTCATCGGCGGTGCCGTAACGACCGACGGCCATCAGCGGGATCAGGCTCTCGGCGAAATCGCCATGGGCCGGGTTCATGTCGGTGTCGACCGGGCCGGGCTGCACGTTGTTGATGGTGATGCCGCGAGGGCCGAGGTCGCGGGCCAGGCCTTTGGTCAGGCCGACCAGCGCCGATTTGCTCATCGCATACACACCGCCACCACCGAAGGGCATGCGGTCGGCGTTGGTGCTGCCGATGTTGACGATGCGCGAGCCTTCGCCCATGTGTTTTGCCGCTTCCTGAGAAGCGATGAATACGCTGCGCACGTTGATCGCCAGAGTCTGGTCGAAATCTTCCAGTTTGAAGTCTTCCAGCGGCGCGATGGCCAGGACGCCGGCGTTGTTCACCAGAATATCCAGGCGGCCAAAGGCCTCGACCGTGGCGCTGACGGCATTGCGGATGGCTTTTTCATCGGCGCTGTCGGCCTTGATCGCCAAGGCTTTGCCGCCGTTGGCGATGATGCTGTTCTGCAACTCTTCAGCCTTGGCGGTGGAGCTGACGTAGGTGAATGCGACAGCGGCGCCTTCGGCGGCCAGACGTTTGACGATGGCGGCGCCAATACCACGGGAACCGCCTTGAATCAGAGCGACTTTGCCGCTGAGGTGTTGAGTGGTCATGTTCGATCTCCAGAGAATTCAAGGCGGGGTGCCTTGGTGTTGGAACCGAGTATCGGCCTCGCATCGACAACCGTGTAGACCATGATTGCTATAGTCTGTGTAAACCAGAAGTTTATAGTGACGATCATGGAAACGTTCAGCAGCATCGAATGCTTCGTGCGCAGCGCCGAAGTCGGCAGTTTCGCCGAAGCCGCCCGGCGCTTGAGCCTGACCCCGGCCGCCGTCGGCAAGAGTGTGGCGAAGCTCGAGGTGCGCCTCGGGGTAAGGCTGTTCCAGCGTAGTACACGCAGCCTGACTCTGACCGAGGCCGGTCAGCTGTTTTTGAGTCAGGTCAGTGGCAGTCTGACGACGATTCAGAATGCGGTGGCTAATCTGTCGAGTGTCGAAGGACTGCCGGCGGGGTCGCTGAAGGTCAGCATGGGCACGGCTTTCGGCTGCCTGCACATCGTGCCGATGCTCGGTGAGTTTTTACGGCGCTACCCGGCGATCAGCCCGGATTGGCATTTTGATAACCGTCAGGTCGATCTGATCGGGCAGGGTTTCGATGCGGCCATCGGTGGCGGTTTCGAATTGCCCCAAGGGGTGGTGGCACGCAGGTTGAGTCCGGCGCATCGAGTGTTGGTGGCGTCCACGGATTATTTGCAGGCCAATCCGGCCATTACAGAGCCGGACGAACTCAAGTACCACGACGGCATTCTGATTCGCTCGCCGCAAACCGGGCGCGTACGTTCCTGGCAGTTGACCGGTCGTGATCCTCAGGTCTGTCGCCCTTTGACGCTCAAGGCGCGCATGACCATGAGCGACTCCGAAGCCGCTTGCATCGCGGCCTGCCAGGGCCTGGGCATTGCCTTGGTGAGCATGCCGTTTGCCTCGGGGTATCTGGAGTCGGGCCGGTTGCAGCGGGTGCTGCCGGACTGGTACATCGACGACGGCTACACCTCGATCTATTACGCCGAACACAAGTTGCTGCCGGGCAAAACCCGGGCGTTTGTCGATTTTTTGATTGAGCAGTTTGCGCAGCGGGGGTTGGCGCAGCGGTTCAGTGCTGTCTGAGCAGGACTTTGGGACCGAGGTGATGCCATCGCGGGCAAGCCACGCTCCCACAGGTTCTTCGTCGTTCACATGATGGTGATACAACGCGAAACCTGTGGGAGCGTGGCTTGCCCGCGATGAACGATAACCCGGTCTACCGGGCAAACCGCTGCGCCCAGCCAATGATCTGCTTCGGTCGTGGCGTCGCGTAAGTCCGCACCTTGGACGTCGATAACCCCAATCGCACCAGCGATTCAGCAATGGTCACCGCCGCCGTCACGCCATCCACCACCGGCACCCCGGTGCGGCGACGGATCTGTTCATCCAGTCCGGCCATGCCGCCGCAACCCAGGCAAATCACTTCGGCCTTGTCCTGAGTCACCGCCAGTTCCGCCTGCTGCACGATGGCTTCCAGCGCGCGCTGCGGTTCATGCTCCAGCTCCAGCACCGCCAGGCCGCTGGCCCGCACCGACGCACAGCGATCCCACAGGCCCGATAGTTTCAGCCGATCCTCGATCAGCGGCACGGTGCGATCCAGCGTGGTGACTACTGAATAGGCGTGGCCGAGAAACATCGCGGTGCTGGCAGCGGCGTCGGTGATATCCACCACCGGCACATTGAGCAATTCCTGCAAGCCTTCGCGACCGTGTTCGCCGTAGCCGGCCTGAATCACCGCGTCGAACGGTTGGTCGTAGGACATCACCCGGTCCATCACGGCGATGGCTGCCAGGTAACTTTCGAAATTGCCTTCCACCGAGTCGGCGCCGAAGAACGGCGTGAGGCCGACGATTTCCGTGCCGGGAGACGCGACGGCCTGTGCCGAGCGGGCGATGGCCTGGGTGATGGATTCGGTGGTGTTGACGTTGACCACAAGAATACGCATGGGAAGTCCTTATTGCGGGCAGTTCAGCGGCCCAAATCCGGGCCGCAAGGAAGTTAATGGCTGACGTTGTCGACGGCGATCGATTCGCCGCTGATGTCGGCGTAGTGCGGCTGACGTTTGGCGATGATCAGGTAGAGCATTCCGGCAATGCCGGCGCCCACCAGCCAGGAGAACGGCGAGATGCTGTGGAAGCCCGGCACCAGCGCCAGGACAATGGCGATCAACGCTGCCGGAATGAACGCCGCCACCGCGCGGAAATTCACTCCGCGGCTGTAGTAATAGGCGCCATTGGGGTCTTCGCTGTAGAGCTGCGGGACGTGGATCCGGCCTTTGCGGATCAACCAGTAGTCGACCATGATCACCCCGTACAACGGGCCGAGCAGGGCGCCGAGGCCGGAGAGGAAGTACACGATCACCAGCGGGCTGTTGTAGAGGTTCCACGGCAGGATCAGCACGGCGATGGTCGCGCTGATCAGCCCGGCGCGGCGGAAGGTCAGGTACTTCGGCGCCAGGTTGCTGAGGACGAAGGCCGGGGCGACGAAGTTGGCCATGATGTTCACCGCCACGGTGACGATCAGGAACGCCAGGCAACCGAGCACCAGAAAGAACGTATTGGGAATCGAGGCGATGATTTCGGTCGGGCTTTCGATGATCCGTCCGTTGATCTGAAATTGCGCACCGCAGAGCAGGACGGTGATGGCAGCGAACACCAGTATGTTCACCGGCAGGCCCCAGAAATTGCCAACCTTGATGGTCTTGCGGCACGGCGAAGAACGCGCAAAGTCGCAGAAATTGAGGATCAGCGTGCCGTAGATCGCCAGCCAAAGTGCGCCGCCGGCAAAGATGTTGCGCCACATTTCGCCACCGCTCAGCGGTTCGCGGATCGACCAGGCAATGGTCGCGTTGGCCTGGGTGTACATCCAGGCGGCGAGGGCGGCGACGGTCAGCAGAATCACCGGGCCGGCAAAGGCTTCGTAGCGGCGAACCATTTCCATGCCGTAGGCGAGGATCGCCAGTTGCACGAACCAGATCGCCACGAAACACACCCAGCCCAGGGTCGACAGACCGAGGATCGAGTTGTGGTCGTAATCGGCGAAGCCAGGATGAATCGCCGTCAGCAGCACGCGAAATACCACCGACGCCAGATACGTCTGAATGCCGAACCAGGCGATGGCGATCACCGCGCGAATCAGTGCTGGAATCTGCGCGCCGTGGATGCCGAAACTGATCCGGCTGATCACCGGAAACGGCACCCCGGTTTTCTGTCCCATGTAGCCGGACAGGTTCATGAAGAAGTACACCAGCGCCGCGCCGATCCCCAGCGACAGCAGAATCTGCCAGCCCCCCAGACCCAACGCATACAGGCCGATGGCGAACGAGTAGTTGGCGATGTTGTGCACATCGTTGGTCCACAGGGCAAAGATGCTGTATTTGCCCCAGCGCCGACCTTCGGCGCGGGTCGGTGCCAGGTCGCGGTTGTGCAGGCGCGGGCTGAGTTGTAACGGTTGAGCCAGACCCGCGTCGGGCAATGGCTGGTCGAGGGCAGAGGCGGGCAGATTCAGCGCGATGTTGTTGGAGAGACTTGTACGCATTCCGGCAGGCTCCTGATGGGCGGGCCGCGATGACTGTGCATGAGCCCAGGGCTCGACAAATCTTCGGCGCGGCCAGCAAACATCACTGGTTACGGGGCATCTGCAGCCTGTACGGGATAGGGCGCTTCAGGCTTGCGGATCGAAAGTGTGTGGTCATGTTTTGCGGTTTTGTATACAAAACATGTATGCACTAAAGCCAGATCTGTGCCAGTCAGCGATCTATGCAGCGCTGCGCTCATTTCGAAAAGTTATCGAAGAGCGCTAAGTGTTTGAAAATAAGTGGTTATAAATTGACCGATTGAACAGGTATTTATTTTTTGCGGGGGATTTTGCGGAGGGGGCAAAGCGCAGGGATATTCAGAAGGGATGTAACTTTTCAGGGCGTGAAAACAAAAAGTGCACACATAAATGGCACCGATGGTGACATTCGTGTGTACACATTTTTTCATGGCACCACGAAGCAAATGTGTGAGCGAGCTTGCTCGCGAAGGCGTCTTTCCAGTCAACAAATCCGGTGACTGTCAGACCGCTTTCGCGAGCAAGCTCGCTCCCACAGGGGGGCATCATTGAGACAGAGATTTACGCCTTGCTGATGATATTCCCCGCATGCAACCCGCACTCTTTCTGCGTCGCTTCTTCCCACCACCAGCGGCCTTCGCGCTCATGCTGGTTCGGCAGCACCGGGCGGGTGCAGGGTTCGCAGCCGATGCTGATGAAGCCGCGTTCATGCAGGCTGTTGTACGGCAGTTCGAGCATGCGGATGTAACCCCAGATCTCTTCGCTGGTCATCTGCGCCAGCGGGTTGAACTTGTAGAGCGTGCGTTCCGGGGTGGAGAACGCGGTGTCGATCTCCAGCACGGCCACGGCGCTGCGGGTGCCCGGGCTCTGGTCGCGGCGCTGGCCGGTGGCCCAGGCTGTGACGCCGGACAGTTTGCGCCGCAGTGGTTCGATCTTGCGGATGCCGCAGCATTCGCCATGGCCATCTTTATAGAAACTGAACAGGCCTTTCTCCTTCACGAACGGTTCGAGTTTCGTGTAGTCCGGCGACACCAGTTCGATATCGATCTTGTAGTGCTCGCGCACTTGATCGATAAAGCGATAGGTTTCCGGATGCAGGCGGCCGGTGTCGAGGCTGAACACCTTGACGTTCTTGTTCAGCTTCCAGGCCATGTCCACCAGCACCACATCCTCGGCGCCGCTGAAAGAGATCCACAGTTCATCACCGAACTCGGCGAACGCGAGTTTCAGGATGTCCTGGGCGGATTTGTTGGCATAGGTCGTGGCGAGTTCCACGACATCGAACGTTGGGCTCATCAGGGCGGCTTCCTACAGGTCGGTGGCGCTGGGCGCTCTATATGGCGGCGATGTTAACAAAAAGCGGCGGCGTACGGGGCGCCCGCTGCGTTGCACGGTGGCGGGGGAGTCGCTAGAGTTCGGGCTCGCTCGACTCAATAATCACTACAAACGGGAGTGTCTTGTGGAAATTGCTTGCCTGGATCTGGAAGGGGTACTGGTGCCGGAAATCTGGATCGCCTTCGCCGAAAAAACCGGAATCGACTCGCTCAAGGCCACCACCCGGGACATTCCCGATTACGACGTGCTGATGAAGCAGCGCCTGCGCATCCTCGACGAGCACGGCCTGAAACTCTCGGACATTCAGGAAGTGATCGCCACCCTCAAGCCGCTGGACGGCGCGGTGGAGTTCGTCGACTGGCTGCGCGAGCGCTTCCAGGTGGTGATTCTCTCGGACACCTTTTACGAGTTCTCCCAGCCGCTGATGCGTCAGCTGGGCTTTCCGACCTTGCTTTGCCACCGCCTGATCACCGACGACAGCGGGCGAGTGACCAGCTATCAATTGCGTCAGAAAGATCCCAAGCGTCAGTCGGTGCTGGCGTTCAAGAGCCTGTACTACCGGGTGATTGCGGCGGGGGATTCGTATAACGACACGAGCATGCTCGGCGAGGCGGATGCGGGGATTCTGTTCCACGCGCCGGACAACGTGATTCGCGAGTTCCCGCAGTTCCCGGCGGTGCATACGTTTGCCGAGTTGAAGCAGGAGTTCCTCAAGGCCTCGAACCGGGATTTGAGTTTGTAATTACAACATTGTGGCGAGGGAGCTTGCTCCCGCTCGGCTGCGCAGCAGTCGTAAGATTTTGGGGAGCGCTTCGCACTCCAGCGGGAGCAAGCTCCCTCGCCACAAAAAGTTATAGGTTTTGCAGGGTGTCGAGGAGGATTCTTACCTTGGTAATCGACTCCTGATACTCCGCCTGCCAGTCCGAGTCGGCCACGATCCCGCCGCCGCCCCAGCAACACACCTGCCCATCCTTGACCAACAGACTGCGAATTGCGATGGAGCTGTCCATCTCGCCGCGCACATCCAGATACAGCAACGAACCGCAATACAAACCGCGCCGCGTCGGCTCCAGTTCGTCAATGATCTGCATCGCGCGGATCTTCGGGGCGCCCGTGATCGAGCCACCGGGGAAGCTGCCAGCAATCAGGTCGAGGGCGTCGCGGTCATCCGCCAGTTCACCGGTCACGCTGCTGACCAGGTGATGCACGTTGGGATAACTTTCCAGACTGAACAGCTCCGGCACCCGTACCGAGCCGATGCGGCAGGTGCGGCCGAGGTCGTTGCGCAGCAGGTCGACGATCATCAGGTTTTCCGCGCGATCCTTGGGGCTGGCCAGCAGTTCGGCGGCGTTGGCGGCGTCTTCGGCAGGTGTCAGGCCACGCGGGCGGGTGCCTTTGATCGGGCGGGTTTCCACCTGACGCTGGCTGACTTTGACGAAGCGCTCCGGCGACAGGCTCAGCACCGCGTCGCCGTCGGGCAGGCTCTGAAAACCGGAAAACGGTGTCGGACAGGCCTCGCGCAACGCGCAATAGGCCAGCCACGGGTCACCCTGACAGGTTGCGCGGAAGCGCTGGGCGAAGTTGACCTGATAGCAGTCGCCGGCCTGGATGTATTGATGAATGCGTTCCAGCGCCTGGCGATAGTTGTCCGGCGACAGGTCGGCGGTCATCGGCGTGTCCAGCTTGAACGGCGTCAGTGGCGCTGAAGCCGGTTGGCTGAACAGCGCGATCAGCCGTTGCCGCTCGCTGTCGGCCAGCGACGGGTGAAACACCAGTTGGCTGGTGGCGCTCTGGTGATCGCTGATCAGCGCCCAGTCGTACAGGCCGAACCGCGCGTCGGGCAATTGCAGATCGTCCCGGGCCTGGCTCGGCAGGTGTTCCAGATGCCGGCCAAAGTCGTAACTCAGATAGCCGATCAGGCCGCCGGCGAAGGGCAGGTCATAGCCCGCAGGCAACTGTGCTTCGCCCAGGCGGGTCAGATTTTCCCGCAGGCGTTGCAGGAAAACGCTACCGCTTTCATCAGGCAACACCGCCAGGTGTTCCAGCGGCCAGGCGCTGAGCAGGTCGTAACGGCCACGGTCGGCACTCGGTCGGCCGCTGTCGAGCAGCACGGCACCGGGCGCATGGCGGATGGCCGCGAAGTAGTCGGCGGGGTTGGCGCGGTAGGGCAGCGGGTGTACGGAACAGGTCAACATGGGCGGGGCAGATCGGCCATTGAGGCGGGGTGGGGATTGTAGTCCTCTCGGCTGCCAGATCAAAATCAAAAGCTACCCCCTCACCCCAGCCCTCTCCCCCAAGGGGGCGAGGGGGAAAGGGGGAAGATCTTCATGCTTTTCAAGATCCGAGTTCGGTTCGATATCTCAAGGGGGCGAGGGGGAAAGGGGGCGGATCTTCATGCTTTTCAAGTTCTGAGTTCGACTCGAACTTGCAGGTCGATGTACTTCGAGCATCCAACACGGTCAGTCCCCTCTCCCTCCGGGAGAGGGCTAGGGTGAGGGGCTCTTCAGCTTTTCAGCTTCAGCCCTCGACCGCCGGAATATGCCCAAACATTTCCTGAGTGAACGCCACCCGTTCCTCAACCGACTCGCTCACCCCAAGCGCCTTCAGCTCTTCCAGATGCGCTTCGACCGCATGCGTACGCTGGGTCAGCCCGCAATCGTTGGCAATCTGGATATTCAGCCCCGGCCGCGCATTCAGCTCGAGAATCAGCGGACCTTTTTCCTGATCCAGCACCATGTCCACACCGATATAACCCAGCCCGCACAACTCATAGCAGCCAGCGGCAAGTTTCATGAAACCGTCCCAGTAGGGCAGTTGCACGCCATCCACCGCGTTGGTGGTGTCGGGATGCTTGGTGATGATGTTGTTCAGCCAGGTGCCACGCAGGGTCAGGCCGGTAGCGAGATCAACACCCACGCCGATGGCGCCCTGGTGCAGGTTGGCCTTGCCGCCGGACTGGCGGGTCGGCAGGCGCAACATCGCCATCACCGGGTAACCCATCAGCACGATGATGCGGATGTCCGGCACGCCTTCGTAGCTGATGCTCTTGAAGATCTGGTCCGGGGTCACCCGGTATTCGATCAGCGCGCGGTCGCGGTGGCCGCCCAGCGAATACAGGCCGGTGAGGATGCTGGAAATGTGGTGCTCCAGCTCTTCGTGGGCGAGGATCTTGCCCGAGACTGTGCGATAGCGGCCCTCGAAGCGGTCGGCGATGACGATGATGCCGTCACCGCCAGCACCCTGGGCCGGTTTGATCACGAAATCGTTACGCCCGCCGATGATCGCGTCGAGCTTGTCGATTTCCTTCTCCGTGGAGATCACGCCGTACAGCTCCGGCACATGAATGCCGGCCTCGATGGCGCGCTCCTTGGTGATGATCTTGTCATCGACGATCGGGTACAGGCTGCGCTTGTTGTACTTGAGCACGTAGTCGGCGTTACGCCGATTGATGCCCATGATGCCCCGCGCTTCCAGAGCCTTCCAGGTCTTCCAGAAACCGAACATCAGGCGTCAGCCTTCTTCAGGAAAGCCTTGAAACGTACCAGTTCGGTCAGGCGGTAGCCGCGATAGCGACCCATCGCCAGCATGAAACCGACCAGAATCAGCAGGATCGCCGGGAAGGTGAATACGAAGTAAACCAGCTCCGGCACAGTCATGATCAGGTGCGCCAGCGACGCCGCGAACAGCGTGCCGATCGCCACTTTCATGGCATGGCTGGCGCCGCGTTCTTCCCAGGTGATCGACAGGCGTTCGATGGTCATGGTCAGAATCACCATCGGGAACAGCGCCACCGACAGACCGCGCTCCAGACCCAGCTTGTGGCTGAACAGGCTGATGGCGGCAATCAGCACCACCACGAAGGTCAACACCACCGACAGGCGCGGCAGCATCTGCAGCTTCAAATGTTCCAGATACGAACGTAAAGACAGGCCCAGCGCGGTGATCACGGTAAACAGCAGGATGCCGAAGCCCAGTTGCGTTTCGCGGAAGGCCAAGGCGATCAGCACCGGGGTAAAGGTGCCGAGGGTCTGCAGGCCGATCAGGTTGCGCAGGATCAGGATCACCAGCACGCCGATCGGGATCATCACCATGATCATGAACGTCTGCTGGGTCTGCAGCGGCAGGCCGTACAGCGAGTATTCGAGGAAGTTGGCGTCGGTGTTTTCGTCGGTCAGCTTGGCCAGACGAATCGCGTTCATCTCGCTGTTGTTCAGGCTGAAGGTCACGTTGGCTTTCTTCGCGCCCTCGATGGTGATCAGGTTTTCATCACCGGTCCACCACAGCAGGCGGTCGGTCGGCAGGCCTTGCTCGCCGGTTTCCGGGTTGAAGTACAGCCAGTCGTTGCCGTTGAAACTGCGCAGCCACAGTTCCGGGGTTTGCGGTTGATCGGCGACGAGGCGGATGGTGTGGACTTTTTCTACCGGCACGTGAGCGATGGACAGCAGCAGTTCGACGATCTTCGCCTTGTGCGGTGTCGACGGGTCGCCTGCCAGCAGCAGTTTGACGTTGTCGTCGTTGGCGTTGTTGACGCGTTTGATCGCTTCGCCGATGAAGGTCTCGACGTCGGCCGAGTGCTGGCGGATCGGCGCGAGCAGAGCTTCGGCGGCGATTTTTTCCGGGCCTTCGATGGCGATGCTGTCGCGGAAGGTCGGGCCTTTGATCTTGGATTTTTCCGCGGTGTAGCGCTTGGTCAGCACCAGACGGTAATAAAGGGTCTGGTTGCCCTTGGCCCGGCGCGCCGACCAGGTGACCTTGCGGTTGCCGTCGACGCGGTTGACTGCCACGCCGTAGTTATTGGAGATAAAGCTTTCGTTGAGGCTGACGTAATCGCGGCTCAGCGGTGGCACGAACATCTGGACCTTCACCGGGTCCTTGGTGCTGGCGACGAACTCGACTTTGGCGTCGATGTTCCACAAGTCGTCGGTGGCGTCTTCGGTCACCGGGATGCCGAGTACGAAAATCTGATAGGCCGTAACCGAAACGCCCAGGAGCACCAGAATGGTGATCAGGATTTTCAGGTGGAAGGTTAGAGAACGCATGGAAATTACTCGGCGGTATGAGCGGCGATGGTGCAGGCAGGTTTGCCGGCAGCGTATTTAAGACTGGGGTCGACCAGCGCGTCGAAGCGTTTCAAGGCTTCGGAGCCGATCAAAAGCGGGTATTGGAACGCACTTCGGTCGGTCAGGTTCACTTCGATGCTGCGCAGCGCCGTGCCCATGCAGATATCCAGCTCGATCACCGGGCGCGCGGTGTACTTTTTACCTTCTTCCGGGTCGTAGTCGCCGGCGCGGCGTTTGATCTTGCTGACCCGGGCCAGCGGCCGCTCGATCGGGTGCGAATGCGCCGCGTCGATCGCCAGGTAGAAACGCACCCAGGACTCGCCGTTGCGTTTGAAGCGTTTGATATCGCGGGCGCTCAGCGAGGCGGTTTTGGCGCCGGTGTCGAGCTTGGCCGCGACTTGCAGATTGATGCCGTCAAGCGCTGCATATTCGTTGAGGCCGTACACGGTTTTTTCCCCCGCGGCAGCGAGGCCGGGCAGGCAAAACAGCGCAAAAAATGTGGGGAAGGGCTTGAGTCTCATAAATCCTGGTGCGCAGCGTTCCGTTTTCGGTTCAGGTTCCTGGCAATACTGCGCAAGCTCCTTCGTGTGCCTATCAGCTTTTTATGACAAGCCGTACAAATGGCCAGCAAATGCGGGCGGCATTCTAGCACGGTGGTTTTATGGCGCCAGCGCTCGCGCCGGTCTATAAACAGATCAAAAGATCGCAGCCTGCGGCAGCTCCTACATTGATTCCTGTAGGAGCTGCCGCAGGCTGCGATCTTTTCGGGTTATTAGACGATTGTCGACAATATCCATTTATCCTTTGACTGATGCCGGCTAATTGGCTAGTTTTTGCCGCATTGGATTTAAAGGTGTCGACAATCATGCTGGATCAACTCGATCCCCCGGTCATCAGCGGCGACGATTCCGAAACACTCTCGGAAAACGTCTTCCGGCGCATCCAGGCGGCCATCGTCAAAGGCGAGATCGCCCCGGGCAGCAAGATCTCCGAGCCCGAGCTGGCGCGCACTTATGGCATCAGTCGCGGGCCGCTGCGCGAGGCCATCCATCGGCTCGAAGGCCAACGCTTGCTGGTGCGCGTACCGCATGTCGGCGCGCGGGTGGTGTCGCTCAGCCACGCCGAATTGCTCGAACTCTACGAAATCCGTGAATCCCTCGAAGGCATGGCCTGCCGGCTCGCGGCCGAACGCATGAGCGTCGAAGACATCGACGAACTGCGTCGGGTGCTGGAAACCCATGAGCGCGACGCGGCGTTTCAGGCCGGGGTCGGCTACTACCAGCAGGAAGGCGATTTCGACTTTCATTACCGGATCATCCAGGGCAGCGGCAACCGCACGCTGACGCAGATGCTTTGCGGCGAGCTGTACCAACTGGTGCGCATGTACCGCATCCAGTTTTCCACCACGCCCAACCGCCCGCGTCAGGCCTTCGCCGAACACCACCGGATTCTCGATGCCATCGCCGACCGTGACGGCGAACTCGCGGAATTGTTGATGCGCCGCCACATCGGCGCCTCGAAACGCAACATCGCCCGTCATTACCAGGACGGCGCCGACAATAAGACAGCCACTGAACGAGGTGAGTCATGAGTTCCAAGCAGAACACTCCAGGCCAGCGTTTCCGCGATGCGGTCGCCAGCGAGCATCCATTGCAGGTGGTCGGCGCGATCAACGCCAACCACGCGCTGCTGGCCAAGCGCGCCGGGTTCAAGGCGATCTACCTGTCCGGTGGCGGGGTGGCCGCAGGCTCGCTCGGCGTGCCGGATCTGGGCATCACCGGCCTGGATGACGTGCTCACCGA
The DNA here is from genome assembly GCF_040729435.1 of Pseudomonas sp. HOU2. Taxonomy (NCBI): domain Bacteria; kingdom Pseudomonadati; phylum Pseudomonadota; class Gammaproteobacteria; order Pseudomonadales; family Pseudomonadaceae; genus Pseudomonas; species Pseudomonas sp. HOU2. The sequence goes on from NZ_CP160398.1 coordinate 5,299,911, forward strand.
CGTGCGGCGCATCACCGACGTCTGCGACCTGCCGCTGCTGGTGGATGTCGACACCGGTTTCGGTTCGTCGGCGTTCAACGTGGCGCGCACCGTGAAGTCGATGATCAAGTTCGGCGCCGCGGCAATTCACATTGAGGATCAGGTCGGCGCCAAGCGCTGCGGCCACCGTCCGAACAAGGAAATCGTCAGCCAGCAGGAAATGGTCGACCGCATCAAGGCCGCGGTCGATGCGCGCACCGACGACAGCTTCGTGATCATGGCGCGTACCGATGCGCTGGCGGTTGAAGGTCTGGAGTCGGCACTGGATCGCGCCGCCGCGTGCATCGAGGCCGGCGCCGACATGATCTTCCCGGAAGCCATCACCGAGCTTGAGATGTACAAGCTGTTCGCCAATCGGGTGAAGGCGCCGATCCTCGCCAACATCACCGAGTTCGGCTCCACCCCGCTGTACACCACCGAGCAACTGGCCGGCGCCGACGTGTCGCTGGTGCTGTACCCGCTGTCGGCGTTCCGCGCGATGAACAAGGCAGCGGAAAACGTCTACACCGCGATCCGCCGCGACGGCACCCAGCAGAATGTCATCGACACCATGCAGACGCGCATGGAGCTTTACGATCGCATCGACTACCACACGTTCGAGCAGAAGCTTGATGCGTTGTTTGCCGCTAAAAAATAAAGATCAAAAGATCGCAGCCTTCGGCAGCTCCTACATCAACCGCATTTCCCTGTAGGAGCTGACGAGTGCAACGAGGCTGCGATCTTTTGCCAACAACACCGTAATTGCAGATTCCCTAACAAATTCAAGATTGGAGACAGCAATGGCCGAAGCAAAAGTACTCAGTGGCGCCGGGCTCCGGGGCCAAGTTGCCGGGCAAACCGCATTGTCCACCGTGGGCCAGGCCGGTGCCGGGCTGACTTATCGCGGTTACGACGTGCGTGAACTGGCAGCAGACGCACAATTTGAAGAAGTGGCATACCTGCTGCTGTACGGCGAACTGCCGACCCAGGCGCAACTCGACGCTTACCAGCAAAAGCTGAGCAAGCTGCGCGACCTGCCGCAGGCACTGAAAGAAGTCCTGGAACGCATCCCCGCCGACGCTCACCCGATGGACGTGATGCGCACCGGTTGCTCGTTCCTCGGCAACCTCGAGCCGGAGAAAGACTTCTCCGAACAACGCGACAAGACCGACCGCTTGCTCGCCGCATTCCCGGCGATCATGTGCTACTGGTATCGCTTCAGCCACGACGGCAAGCGCATCAACTGCGTCAGCGACGAGCCGACCATCGGCGGTCACTTCCTGCACCTGCTGCACGACAAGAAGCCGAGCGAACTGCACGTCAAAGTGATGAACGTGTCGCTGATCCTTTACGCCGAGCACGAATTCAACGCCTCGACCTTTACCGCTCGCGTTTGCGCGTCGACCCTGTCCGACCTGTATTCCTGCGTCACCGCCGCGATCGGTTCGTTGCGGGGCCCGCTGCACGGCGGTGCCAACGAGGCGGCGATGGAAATGATCGAGCGCTTCTCGTCGCCGGAAGAGGCGATCAAAGGCACCCTCGGCATGCTCGAACGCAAGGACAAGATCATGGGCTTCGGCCACGCGATCTATAAGGACAGCGATCCGCGCAACGAGGTGATCAAGGGCTGGTCGAAAAAACTTGCCGACGAAGTCGGTGACAAGGTGTTGTTCCCGGTTTCCGAAGCCATCGACAAGACCATGTGGGAGCAGAAAAAACTGTTCCCCAACGCCGACTTCTATCATGCCTCGGCGTACCACTTCATGGGCATCCCGACCAAGCTGTTCACGCCGATCTTCGTCTGCTCGCGCCTGACCGGCTGGGCCGCGCACGTGTTCGAACAACGCGCCAACAACCGCATCATCCGTCCAAGCGCCGAGTACATCGGCGTCGAACAGCGCAAGTTCGTGCCAATCGAACGTCGCTGAATGGGGAGGGCCGAACACGGATCTTGAACTGCAACGAAATCCCTGTGGGAGCTGGCTTGCCAGCGATAGCGTTAGGTCAGTCAGCATCTATGTCGGATGTTACTCCGTCATCGCTGGCAAGCCAGCTCCCACAGGGTTCAGTGTGAATTTCAGGGTTGATGTCCGGCCCCTCCCTTTGAAACTACCGTGACCCGAGTCCTGACCCGATGAACACAGCATTCCGCAAAAACCTGCCCGGCAGTTCCCTGGATTATTTCGACGTCCGTGCGGCGGTCGAGGCGATTCAGCCCGGCAGCTACGACACCCTGCCGTACACCTCCCGCGTGCTGGCGGAAAACCTCGTGCGTCGCTGCGACCCGGCCACGCTTACCGATTCGCTGAAGCAACTGATCGAGCGCAAACGTGACCTCGACTTCCCATGGTTCCCGGCGCGTGTGGTGTGCCACGACATTCTTGGCCAGACCGCACTGGTCGACCTCGCCGGCCTGCGTGACGCGATCGCCCAGCAAGGCGGCGATCCGGCGCAAGTCAACCCGGTGGTGCCGACGCAACTGATCGTTGACCACTCGCTGGCGGTGGAGGCGGGCGGTTTTGACCCGCAGGCATTCGAGAAAAACCGCGCCATCGAAGACCGGCGCAACGAAGACCGTTTCCACTTCATCAACTGGACCAAAAAGGCCTTCAAGAACGTCGACGTGATCCCGCCGGGCAACGGCATCATGCACCAGATCAACCTGGAGAAAATGTCCCCGGTGATTCAGGTGCGCGACGGCGTGGCGTTCCCCGACACCTGCGTCGGCACCGACAGCCACACCCCGCACGTCGATGCGCTGGGCGTGATCGCCATCGGCGTTGGCGGTCTCGAAGCCGAGAGCGTGATGCTCGGTCGCGCCTCGTGGATGCGCCTGCCGGAAAGCGTCGGCGTCGAACTGACGGGCAATCTGCAGCCGGGCATCACCGCCACCGACATGGTGCTGGCGCTGACCGAATACCTGCGCAAACAGAAAGTCGTCGGTGCCTGGCTGGAGTTCTTCGGCGAAGGCGCGTCCGCGCTGACCCTCGGTGACCGCGCGACCATCTCCAACATGGCCCCGGAATACGGCGCCACCGCGGCGATGTTCTACATCGACCAGCAGACCATCGACTACCTGAAACTCACCGGTCGCGAAGACCAGCAAGTGCAACTGGTCGAGCAGTACGCCAAACTCAACGGCCTGTGGGCCGACAGCCTGAAGGGCGCGCAATACGAGCGTGGCCTGACGTTCGACTTGTCGTCCGTGGTGCGCAACATGGCCGGCCCGAGCAACCCGCACGCCCGCGTGGCGGTGGCGGATCTGGCGGCCAAAGGCATCTCCGGGCAGTGGGATGACGTGCCGGGGCAAATGCCTGACGGCGCGGTGATCATCGCGGCCATCACCAGCTGCACCAACACCAGCAACCCGCGCAACGTGATCGCCGCCGGTCTGCTGGCGCGCAACGCCAACAAGCTCGGCCTGACCCGCAAGCCGTGGGTCAAATCCTCGCTGGCACCGGGTTCGAAAACCGTGGCGCTGTACCTCGATGAAGCGGGGCTGACCACGGAGCTGGAGCAACTCGGTTTCGGCGTCGTCGCGTTTGCCTGCACCACTTGCAACGGCATGTCCGGCGCCCTCGATCCGGTGATCCAGCAAGAGATCATCGACCGCGATCTGTATGCGACGGCCGTGCTTTCCGGTAACCGCAACTTTGACGGGCGCATTCACCCGTACGCCAAACAGGCGTTCCTCGCGTCGCCGCCGCTGGTGGTCGCTTACGCCATCGCCGGGACCATCCGTTTCGACATCGAGAAAGATGTGCTGGGCGTGGTCGACGGCAAGGAAATCCGCCTGAAAGACATCTGGCCGAGCGACGAAGAAATCGACGCCGTGGTGAAGTCGTCGGTCAAGCCGGAGCAGTTCCGTCAGGTCTACATTCCGATGTTCGCCATCCACGAAGACACCGGCCCGAAAGTCACGCCGCTGTACGACTGGCGCGAGATGAGCACCTACATTCGGCGTCCGCCGTACTGGGAAGGTGCGCTGGCCGGTGCGCGGCCGCTGAAGGGCATGCGCCCGCTGGCGGTGCTGCCGGACAACATCACCACCGATCACCTGTCACCCTCCAACGCGATCATGCTCGACAGCGCCGCCGGCGAATACCTGGCGAAAATGGGCCTGCCGGAAGAGGACTTCAACTCCTACGCCACGCACCGCGGCGACCACTTGACCGCGCAGCGTGCGACCTTCGCCAACCCGAAACTGTTCAACGAAATGGTTCAGGAAAACGGCAAGGTCAAACAGGGGGCGCTGGCGCGGGTCGAGCCGGAAGGCAAGGTCATGCGCATGTGGGAAGCCATTGAAACCTACATGGAGCGCAAGCAGCCGCTGATCATCATCGCCGGTGCCGATTACGGTCAGGGTTCGTCCCGCGACTGGGCGGCCAAGGGCGTGCGTCTGGCGGGTGTGGAGGCGATCGTCGCCGAAGGTTTCGAGCGCATCCACCGCACCAACCTGGTGGGCATGGGCGTATTGCCGCTGGAGTTCAAACCGGGCACCGACCGTCACACGCTGGCCATCGACGGCAGCGAAACCTACGACGTGATCGGCGCCCGCACTCCGCGCGCCGACCTGACGCTGGTGATCCATCGCAAGTCCGGCGAGCGCGTTGAAGTGCCGGTGACCTGCCGTCTGGACACCGCTGAAGAGGTGTCGATCTACGAGGCTGGCGGCGTGTTGCAGCGCTTCGCCCAGGACTTCCTCGAAGAGTCGGCGGTTGCCGTTTAAATCACGTAGTGCGAGCGCGGGTCGGTTGACCCGCGTTTGCTGTTAAGGAGCAACCATGGCTCACACACCACAGATCAAAATCCCCGCCACCTACATGCGTGGCGGTACCAGCAAAGGCGTGTTCTTCAGCCTCAAGGATCTGCCCGAAGCCGCGCAGATTCCCGGCCCGGCCCGCGATGCCTTGCTGTTGCGGGTGATCGGCAGCCCCGACCCGTACGACAAGCAGATCGACGGCATGGGCGGCGCCACGTCGAGCACCAGCAAAACAGTAATCCTGTCGAAAAGCATCAAGGCTGATCACGACGTCGATTACCTGTTCGGTCAGGTGTCGATCGATAAACCGTTCGTCGACTGGAGCGGCAACTGCGGCAACCTCTCGGCGGCGGTCGGTTCGTTCGCCATCAGCAACGGTCTGGTGGAGGCCAGCCGCATCCCGCACAACGGCGTGGCGGTGGTGCGCGTGTGGCAGGCCAACATTGGCAAGACCATCATCGCCCACGTGCCGATCACCAATGGCGAAGTGCAGGAAACCGGTGATTTCGAACTCGATGGCGTGACCTTTCCGGCCGCCGAAGTGCAGGTCGAATTCATCGATCCGGCGGCGGAAGAAGAAGGCGGCGGCGGTTCGATGTTCCCCACCGGCAACCTGATCGATCAGCTTGAGGTGCCGGGTGTCGGCACGTTCCAGGCGACCATGATCAATGCCGGGATCCCGACGATTTTTGTCAACGCCGCAGACATCGGCTACACCGGCACCGAGCTGCAAAGCGCGATCAACAGCGACCCGCAAGCCCTGCAGATGTTCGAAACCATCCGCGCCTACGGTGCGTTGCGCATGGGCCTGATTTCCAGTCTGGACGAAGCGGCCAAGCGACAGCACACGCCGAAAGTCGCGTTCGTCGCCAAGCCTGCGGATTACATCGCGTCCAGCGGCAAGGCGATTGCCGCCGCTGATGTGGATCTGCTGGTGCGTGCGTTGTCGATGGGCAAATTGCACCACGCGATGATGGGCACGGCGGCGGTGGCAATCGGCACGGCGGCAGCGATTTCCGGGACTCTGGTGAATCTCGCTGCGGGCGGTGTCGAGCGCAATGCCGTGCGCTTCGGCCATCCCTCCGGAACCTTGCGCGTGGGTGCCGAAGCCAGCCTGGAAAACGGTGAGTGGGTGGTGAAAAAGGCCATCATGAGCCGCAGTGCGCGGGTGCTGATGGAAGGCTACGTGCGCATCCCCCGCGACGCCTTCTGACCCAACACATAACCCCTGTAGGAGCTGCCGAAGGCTGCGATCTTTTGATCTTGTTTTTCAAGATCAAGATCAAGATCAAGATCAAAGGATCGCAGCCTGCGGCAGCTCCTACAGGGATTGCATTTCAATAATAAAAATTTGCCAGCCTGAACCGAGGTCCCATCAACGAACCACTGCAAGAGTGAATCGAACATGAGCGCCAACGTCGACCAGAACAACCGCCCCGACTACGACCGTGTCCTGCAGGACATCGCCGATTACGTCCTCACCTTCAACGTCGAATCTGCCGAAGCCCTCGACACCGCCCGCAACTGCCTGATGGACACCTTGGGCTGTGGTCTGCTGGCGCTGCGTTTTCCCGAATGCACCAAACACCTCGGACCCATCGTCGAGGGCACCGTGGTGCCGTTCGGCGCACGGGTGCCGGGCACCTCCTATCGCCTCGACCCGGTGAAAGCCGCGTGGGACATCGGCTGCATCGTGCGCTGGCTCGATTACAACGACACCTGGCTTGCCGCCGAATGGGGGCATCCGTCGGACAACCTCGGTGCGATTCTCGCGGTGGCCGATCACCTGTCGCAGAAACGCATCGCCAACGCTGAGGCGCCGCTGACAGTGCGTGACGTGCTCGAAGCGATGATCATGGCCCACGAGATCCAAGGCGTGATCGCTCTGGAAAACTCGTTCAACCGCGTCGGCCTCGACCACGTTCTGCTGGTGAAAGTCGCTTCGACCGCCGTCACAGCCAAACTGATGGGCGCCAATCGCGAGCAACTGCTGTCGGCGTTGTCCCATGCGTTTGCCGATGGTCAGGCGCTGCGCACTTATCGCCATGCGCCGAATGCCGGGTCACGCAAATCCTGGGCGGCGGGGGACGCGACCAGTCGTGGCGTGCGTCTGGCCGACATCGCCCTGCGCGGCGAGATGGGCATCCCCGGCGTGCTGACGGCAAAGCAATGGGGCTTCTATGACGTGTCGTTCAGCCACACCAACAACGATCTGGCGCTCAAGCCCGAAGGCAAACGTGCCTTCAGTTTCTCGCGGCCCTACGGCAGTTACGTGATGGAAAACGTGCTGTTCAAGATCAGCTTCCCCGCCGAATTCCATGCGCAGACGGCCTGCGAAGCAGCGGTGACCTTGCATCCGTTGGTGCGCAACCGCTTGCATGAGATCGATCGCATCGTCATCACCACCCATGAGTCGGCGATTCGCATCATTTCCAAGGTCGGGCCGCTGGCCAACGCCGCCGACCGCGATCACTGCCTCCAGTACATGACCGCCGTGCCGCTGGCGTTCGGCAATCTGCTGGCCGAACAATACGAGGACGACTTCCACGCCGCGCACCCGATCATCGATGTGCTGCGCGAGAAGATGGTCATCGTCGAAGACCCGCGTTTCACCCGCGAGTATCTGGAGGCCGACAAGCGCTCGATTGCCAACGCGGTGCAGGTGTTTTTCAAGGACGGTTCCAGCACCGAGAACGTCGTGGTCGAATACCCGATCGGCCACCGTCGCCGCCGCGCCGAGGGCATCCCGTTGCTGGAGGACAAGTTCAAGGCCAACCTGGCGACGCGTTTCACTGGCCAGCGCAGCAACCAGATCTTCACCCTGTGCAAGGATCAGCAAGCGCTCGAAGCCACGCCGGTCAATCGCTTCGTCGATCTGTTGGTGATTTAGACCAGTCATTCAGGCCGTTTCAAAACGCAGGATCACGCGCCGGTGGGTCCTGCTCTTCTTCTCGATCTTTTCGCAATACACCCGGCCGATTTCCCGGGTGTTGTGCACGTGGGTGCCGCCACAGGGCTGGATGTCGACGCCAGTGACCTCGACCATGCGCAAGTCACCCTGAATGGCCGGCGGCTTGACCGTCTTGCTGGCGGTTTTCTCCAGCAGCGTGGGGTATTCCGAGGCCGGCATCGACAGCACATTGACCGTGCACGCTTGCTCGATCAACGCGTTGAGGTCGCGGGTGATGCTGTCCTTGTCGAGGGTCATCTCCGGCAGATCGAAATCCAGTCGGCCCTTGTCGGCGCTGATGCTGCACCCGGTGACTGGCGCATTGATCAGCGCACCCAGCAGATGCAGGCAGGTGTGCATCTTCATGTGCTGATAGCGCCGCTCCCAGTCGAGGCTGGCGTTGACCAGTGCACCGGTACACAACTGCGGCGGACACTCCTGCACCTGGTGCCAGATGATCGACGGCAGCAGGGGATCGCGCAGCGTTCCGGTGACCTCGATCCGCGTGCCATCCACCAGACAGAAGTGCCCGGTGTCGCCGGGCTGCCCGCCGCCGGCGGGATAGAACAGCGTGTGCTCCAGCACCACGGCCTGATCGACCACCGCGATGATCCGGGCACCAAAGGCGCGCCGGTAGGGTTCGCTGTTAAACAGGCTGAGGGTTTCCATGGTGTGTACCGACATTTGAACCTCCGATGTTCAAAGTTGAGTGGTGTGTGATCCCTTGTGCGCACGTCGGGTCGTTGGCTTTCAGCGTTTGAGCGGTAGCTTGGTAATTGCAAAACCGGCGAGCAGGATCGCCGAGTACAGCATCAGGTCGCGGGAGATCGGCGTGCCTTCGTACCAGGCGCCGATGAGCAGGGCGAACACCGGGAAGATGATGAAGATGAACGACAGCAGCACCGGGCTCAGGCGTTTGAGCAGGATGAAATACACGATAAAGCCGCCCACTGACGCCACCAGTCCGAGGTACAGCAGAGCGCCCCATGAGCGGGCTCTCACGTCGTGGAATACCGGCGCTTCCAGGTTCAAACCGACAATAAATAACGTCAGCCCGGCGATGCCGATCGGCAGGGTGTTGTAGGTGATCACGCTGATCGCGCTGCCGTGCTTTTTGGTCACCACGTAGCACAGCGCATGCAGGATCGCTGCGCACAGAATGGCCAATACGCCGAGCCATTCCGCCTGATCCAGATGCAGGCCCTGGCTGCGAATGATCATGAACAGGCTGGCAAAACCGATGGCGATACCGAGCATCTGCGTGGGGAGGATTTTCTCGCGCAGAAACAGCGCGGAAAACATCAGGATAAACACCGGCATGCAGCTGAACAGCAGCGCGGTCAGGCCTGAGGAAACGTGCATCTCGCCGTAGTTGAGCAGGTAGTACGGCAGACTGAAGTACGACAGCGTGACGAACACAAAAAACCAGCGGCTCTGGCGTGGGAACAGCAGTGGCTCCTTGCGCAGCACGGCGAAGCTCAGGAACAGCGGAAAGGCGATCAGAAAACGCAGACCCGCAGCAGTCAGTGGCGGCACGCTTTCCACGGCAATCCTGATCCCCAGCCACGTGGTGCCCCAGCTCAGGCAGACGATCAGAAATAACGTGCTGGTGAGCAATCCGGCGAGCCACGGCTTGCTGGCGTTCAACGGTGCGCTGATGGCAGTCGACATGCTGGTTGCTCCGCATTGACCTGGTGATTGAAAGGGGCTATCCCTGATTGCACCTGTTTTCAGCACGCTATTCGGGGCGACAATGACTGTCAAAGTAAGTATTGCCATGGTGTCAATCCTGCGCGACGGCCTCGCCAACGGTGTCGGCGTGAAGTACAAGCGTCTGGCAGATGCGGTGGAGCATGCGATTGCTGAAGGCGTGATCGCTGCCGGCGCGAAGCTGCCGCCTCACCGGTTGTTGGCCGACAGCCTGGGGGTAACCATCGGTACCATCAGTCGCGCGTATGGCGAGCTGGAGCGGGTTGGTCGGGTCGTGGCGCGAGTCGGCGATGGCACCTACGTGCGTGAGCGCGGGATGGAGCGGCCGCAGGACAAGGGCTTTCGCAATGTCAGTGAGGAGCCGCGCGCCTGTTTCGACATGAGCCGCAATCAGCCGATACCCGGGCAGGAAGCGCTGTTCATGAGCCAGACATTGCACAGCCTCGGCAGCGATCCGCACGGCTTGCAACAGTTGACCGGCTACACCGTCGAAAGCGGTTTGCTGCGGCATCGGCAGGCGGGCGCGCGCTGGTTGAGCCATGGCGCGTTTCAGCCGCCGGCCGATCAGGTGTTGTGCGTCAACGGCGGCCAGCATGGCTTGCTGTGCGCCTTGATGGGCCTGCTCAAGGCCGGCGACACGCTGGTCACCGAGCATCTGACTTACCCGGGACTGATCAGCGTTGCGCGCCAGTTGGGGATCAAACTCATCGGGGTCGCGATGGATGATGAAGGGCTGCTGCCGGCGGCATTGGAAGAGGTCTGTCGGCAGCATCGCGTCTCGGCGTTGTACTGCACACCGACGATTCAGAACCCGACCGCCGCAGTCATGTCGGTGCCCCGGCGTGAGGCGATTGCCGAGATCTGTCGTCAACACAATCTGCTGATTTTCGAAGACGACGCGCATGCGGTGCTGGCCCGCGAGCGGCCATTGCCGCTGAGCCATTTCGCCGCCGAGCGCGCGGTGTTGATCGGCAGTCTGAGCAAGGCGGTTTCAGCCGGCCTGCGGGTCGGTTATCTGCATGCACCGCAAGCGCTGATCGGGCGCCTGAGTGCGGCCATTCGCGGCACCTGCTGGATGGCCAATCCGCTGGCGATGGAGTTGGCGAGCCGCTGGATCGACAACGGCATGGCCGAGCGTTTGCTGGATGAGCAGATCAGCGAAATCGGCCGGCGCAAGACCTTGGTCGCGCCGGTGTTGGCGGGGCTGAATTACAAGGCGGATGCGCACAGTCCGCACTTCTGGATCGAGGTACCACAGTTGTGGCGGGCCTCGCAGATCGCTGCGGAACTCAAGGAAAACAATTACCTGGTGGCCACCGCCGAGGCCTTTGCGGTCGGGCATGCGGCGGTGCCGCAGTTCATTCGGGCGAGTGTATGCAATGCGGTGGGGGATGATCGGTTGTTGCTGTCCGGGTTCGAGGCCCTGGCAAACGCCCTGATACAACATCATCCCCTGTAGGAGCTGCCGCAGGCTGCGATCTTTTGCTCTCGCTGTTAACGATCAAAATCAAAAGATCGCAGCCTGCGGCAGCTCCTACAGTGGATGAGTTTTGTTATTTGAAACGCCGCTCCACGCCTTTTTCCACCAGAATTTTCGCCGAGATCTCCTCCACCGAAAAATGCGTGGAATTGATGTGCGGGATGTTCTCGCGGCGGAACAGGTTTTCCACTTCGCGCACTTCGAATTCGCACTGGGCATAGCTCGAATAACGGCTGTTGGGTTTGCGCTCGTTGCGGATCGCGGTGAGGCGGTCGGGGTCGATGGTCAGGCCGAACAGCTTGTGCTGATGGGCGCGCAGGGCGGTCGGCAGGGTCAGGCGCTCCATGTCGTCTTCGGTCAGCGGGTAGTTGGCCGCACGGATACCGAACTGCATCGCCATGTACAGACACGTCGGCGTCTTACCACAACGCGACACGCCCACTAGTATCAGGTCCGCCTTGTCGTAATAGTGGGTGCGCGCGCCGTCATCGTTGTCGAGGGCGAAGTTCACCGCCTCGATGCGCTCCATGTAATTGGAGTTGTGCCCGATCGAATGCGACTTGCCGACGGTGTAGGAAGAATGTTCGGTCAGTTCCTGTTCGAGCGGGGCGAGGAAGGTCGAGAAGATGTCGATCATGAAACCATTGGACGTTGCGAGAATCTCACGGATGTCCTGATTGACGATGGTGTCGAAGATGATCGGACGGAAGCCGTCGGTTTCGGCGGCTTTGTTGATTTGTTGTACCATGGCCCGCGCTTTGTCCGCGTTGTCGATATACGGCCGCGTGAGCTTGGTGAAGGTAATGTTTTCGAACTGCGCCAGAAGGCTTTGACCCAGGGTTTCGGCAGTAATGCCGGTGCCATCGGAGATAAAGAAAGCAGATCGTTTCATTTGCACCTTGGGCCTTAAGCTAAAGAGTATTTCTGGATATGATAGGCGCGATTTGCCGGCCGCCATTGGCCCGCATTCTCACTTATTTTCCAGGTCCAGGCCATACAGCCGGCCCACGCTCCCCCGAGCAGCCGGTTTCTGAGCTTTTCCAACACAGTTAGTGGAGAGATCACCTTGGTAGAGTACGTAGTTTCCCTCGATAAGCTCGGCAAACACGATGTTGAGCATGTGGGGGGCAAGAACGCATCCCTGGGCGAGATGATCAGCAACCTGGCGGGTGCCGGTGTGTCGGTCCCCGGCGGCTTTGCCACCACCGCGCAGGCCTATCGCGACTTTCTCGAACTGAGCGGCCTCAACGACCAGATCCACAAGGCTCTCGACGCCCTGGACGTCGATGACGTCAACGCGCTGGCCAAGACCGGCGCGCAGATCCGTCAATGGATCATGGACGCCGAATTCCCTGAAAAACTGAATACCGAGATCCGCACCGCGTTCGCCGCGCTGTCGGCCGGCAACCCTGACGTGGCCGTGGCCGTGCGTTCTTCCGCCACCGCCGAAGACTTGCCGGACGCATCGTTTGCCGGCCAGCAGGAAACCTTCCTGAACATCCGTGGTGTGGAAAACGTTATCCGCGCCGCCAAAGAGGTGTTCGCTTCGCTGTTCAACGACCGTGCAATTTCCTACCGCGTGCACCAGGGCTTCGATCACAAACTGGTCGCCCTGTCCGCGGGCGTGCAGCGCATGGTGCGTTCGGAAACCGGCACTGCCGGCGTGATGTTCACCCTCGATACCGAATCCGGTTTCCGTGACGTGGTGTTCATCACCGGCGCCTACGGCCTGGGCGAAACCGTCGTACAAGGCGCGGTCAACCCCGACGAATTCTACGTGCACAAAGGCACCCTGGATGCCGGTCGCCCGGCGATCCTGCGCCGCAACCTCGGCAGCAAAGCGATCAAGATGATCTACGGCGACGAGGCCAAGGCCGGTCGTTCGGTGAAAACTGTCGATGTCGACAAGGCCGAACGCGCGCGTTTCTGCCTGACCGACGCCGAGGTCAGCGAGCTGGCCAAGCAGGCGATGATCATCGAGAAGCACTACGGCTGCCCGATGGACATCGAGTGGGCCAAGGACGGTGACGACGGCAAGCTGTACATCGTGCAGGCCCGCCCGGAAACCGTGAAAAGCCGCACCCAGGCCAACGTCATGGAACGTTACCTGTTGAAAGAAACCGGCACCGTGCTGGTGGAAGGTCGTGCCATCGGCCAGCGCATCGGCGCCGGTAAAGTGCGGATCATCAAGGACGTCTCGGAAATGGACAAAGTCCAGGCCGGCGACGTGCTGGTTTCCGACATGACCGACCCGGACTGGGAACCGGTGATGAAACGCGCCAGCGCCATCGTCACCAACCGTGGCGGGCGTACCTGCCACGCGGCGATCATCGCCCGTGAACTGGGGATTCCAGCGGTCGTGGGTTGCGGCAACGCCACCCAACTGCTGAAGGATGGCCAGGGCGTGACCGTGTCCTGCGCCGAAGGCGACACCGGTTACATCTTCGAAGGCGAGCTGGGCTTCGACGTCAAGAAGAACTCCGTGGACGCCATGCCGGAGCTGCCGTTCAAGATCATGATGAACGTCGGCAATCCGGACCGCGCCTTCGACTTCGCCCAGCTGCCGAACGCCGGTGTCGGCCTGGCCCGTCTGGAATTCATCATCAACCGCATGATCGGCGTCCACCCGAAAGCGCTGCTGAACTACGACGGCCTGCCGCAGGAAATCAAGGACAGCGTCGACAAGCGCATCGCCGGTTACAACGATCCGGTCGGTTTCTACGTCGAAAAACTGGTAGAAGGCATCAGCACCCTCGCGGCAGCGTTCTGGCCGAAGAAGGTCATCGTGCGTCTGTCGGACTTCAAGTCCAACGAATACGCCAACCTGATCGGCGGCAAGCTGTACGAGCCGGAAGAAGAAAACCCGATGCTCGGCTTCCGTGGCGCTTCGCGTTACATCAGCGAATCGTTCCGTGACTGCTTCGAGCTCGAATGCCGCGCGCTGAAACGCGTGCGCAACGAGATGGGCCTGACCAACGTCGAAATCATGGTGCCGTTCGTCCGTACCCTGGGCGAAGCTAGCCAGGTGGTCGATCTGCTCGCTGAAAACGGCCTGGCCCGTGGCGACAACGGCCTGCGCGTGATCATGATGTGCGAACTGCCATCCAACGCGATTCTCGCTGAAGAATTCCTCGAATTCTTCGACGGTTTCTCGATCGGTTCCAACGACCTGACCCAGCTGACCCTGGGCCTGGACCGTGACTCCGGGATCATCGCGCACCTGTTCGACGAGCGTAATCCAGCGGTCAAGAAGCTGCTGGCGAATGCGATTGCCGCGTGCAACAAGGCCGGCAAGTACATCGGCATCTGCGGCCAAGGCCCTTCGGACCACCCGGATCTGGCCAAGTGGCTGATGGAACAGGGCATCGAAAGCGTGTCGCTGAACCCGGACTCCGTGCTGGAAACCTGGTTCTTCCTCGCGGAAGGTCAGGCGCAGGCTTGATCCATATGTGAACGGCCATCCTCCCCTGTGGGAGCGGGCTTGCTCGCGAAGACGGAATAAGATCCGCCACAAATGTTGGCTGATACACCGCTTTCGCGAGCAAGCCCGCTCCCACAAAGGTCGGGGGCTTTGAGATTGAAGTAGGGCGGGCTCCTGTAGATGCCGCCCTTTTTTGTGCAAGAGCATTATGCAAAGCAGCAGCAACCTGTTTCCTGTCGCTCTGATCAGCGCCGAACGTCGCGGTGATCTGAGCGAAGACGTGTATCGACTCAAACCCGGCAACAGCCCGGACTGGTCCGTGGAGATCGCCGTGACCCGTTTGGGCATGGCCGATGACACGGCACCTCGCGGTGTGCCGGTGATTTTGCTGCACGGCAGCTTTTCCAACCGGCGCTTCTGGTTTTCCCCCAAAGGCCTGGGACTGGGCGCGTACCTGACGCGTCTGGGCTTCGACGTGTGGATCCCGGAGATGCGCGGACACGGCCTGTCGCAGCGCAATGAGGACTACCGGCGCAACCGCGTGGCCGACTACGCCCGTTACGATCTGCCGGCGATTGCTGCATTCGTCCGCGAGCAGAGTGGGCAGGTGCCGCACTGGATCGGCCATTCACTGGGTGGCATCACCTTGGCAGCGGCGCTGGGTGGCGAATACCTTGGCGAACCGGCGGTGGCTTCTGCGGCGTTTTTCGGCACGCAAGTCAGCCGCACGTACTGGCCGCTGAAGATTCCACCGGTGGAGTGGAGCGGACGCTTCATTCTCAAGCGTTTCGCGCAATTGTCCGGCTCCCGCCTCAAGCGCGGTCCGGAAGACGAGCCGATCGGTCTGGCGCTGGAAAGCATGCGCTGGTACGGCTTGTTCGGGCGGTTTGGCGACAAGGACAAGGATTGGTGGGCAGGGCTTGCCGAGGTTCAGGTGCCGGTGCTGGCCGTAACGGCAGCGGGCGATCATCAGGATCCGGCGTGGGCCTGTCGCAAGCTGTTCGAGCAGATCGGCTCCGAGCACAAACAGTTCGTCAATCTGGGACGCGAGCATGGCTTCAGCGACAACTTCGGACATGTCGAGATGCTGGTGAGCAAAGCGGCGCAGGCCGAAGTCTGGCCGTTGGTGGCACGCTGGCTGAACGATCAGCAGACGCCGTTACTCGGCGACAAGCCCGATCTGGCCGCTGCGGTCTGAGCCGCAGTCTCTGAAAAGAGCATTTCGTTCAGGTCGGCTTGCGGCTAAGATATGACGCATTGTGCGGTTCTGGTCATATTTAGTGGCTGTTTAGCTATTACGTTTCAGCGTTTGTTCAGGTTCGTTCAGCGACCATTGCATGAACTAAGGTAAACAGCGACCGCCGGGACTCGTTTCAAAAGAGTGCGACATCCTTGATCGTCTTCCTTTTTACAGGAGTTTTTCGATGAACCATTACCTCACGCCTGACCTGTGCGACGCCTATCCGGAGCTGGTGCAGGTGCTGGAACCGATGTTCAGCAATTTCGGCGGCCGTGATTCCTTCGGCGGCGAAATCGTGACCATCAAATGTTTCGAAGATAACTCGCTGGTCAAGGAGCAAGCCGAACTCAAGGGTAACGGCAAGGTGCTGGTGGTCGATGGCGGCGGTTCGCTGCGTCGCGCGTTGCTGGGCGACATGATCGCCGAGAAAGCCGCGAAAAACGGTTGGGAAGGGATGGTCATCTACGGTTGCATCCGCGATGTCGACGTTATTGCCCAGACCGATCTCGGCGTTCAGGCGCTGGCCAGCCATCCGATGAAAACCGAAAAACGCGGCATCGGCGACCTCAACGTAGCGGTGACTTTCGCCGGCGTGACGTTCCACCCGGGCCAATACATTTATGCGGACAACAACGGCGTGATCGTTTCGCCGAGTCCGCTGAAAATGCCTGAATAAGCTTTCGACAAAGGGATGCGGATGTTCGAGGAAGAAAACGCGCAGTGGGGGCTGGTGCATGCCCTGGTGCTGGACGGAAAAGGTGGCGCGCGCGCGATTGCCCGGACTGACCTCGACGATCTGCAGCTGCAGGCCCATGAGAGCCTGTGGCTGCATTGGGATCGCAGCCATCCACAAACCCAGACCTGGCTGCGCAAATCCAGCGGCCTGAATGAATTTGCCTGCGACCTGCTGCTGGAAGAAAACACTCGACCGCGCCTGTTGCCGTTGCCGGACGCCGAGCTGCTGCTGTTTCTGCGCGGGGTCAATCTCAATCCCGGTGCCGAACCGGAAGACATGGTCTCGGTGCGGATTTTCGCTTCGGCGCAACGGGTCATCTCTCTGCGTTTGCGTCCGCTGCGCGCCACCGATGAACTGTTGGCGCTGTTGAGCGAAGGCAAAGGCCCGAAAACCTCCTCTGAACTGATCCTGTATCTGGCGCAATTCCTCACCAACAAGGTGCAGGATCTGGTCACGTGCCTGTCGGAACTGGTCGATGAAGAGGAAGAAAAACTGGATGCCGACGAACGGTATACCCCCGAGCATGGCTCGATTCTGCACATCCGGCGCAGGGCGGCCGGACTGAAGCGTTTTCTGGCACCGCAGCGGGACATTTTCGGACAGCTCACGCGGATAAAACTGCCGTGGTTCGTCGACGATGACGCCGACTACTGGAACGAATTGAACAACAGCCTGACGCGCTACCTCGAAGAGCTGGAATTGACCCGAGAGCGCATGGGGCTTGTGCTGGAGGCTGAAGACCGGCGTTTGAACGTGCGCATGAATCGCACGATGTATCGCTTCGGCATCATCACCTGCATCTTTTTGCCGATGAGTTTTCTCACCGGCCTGTTGGGCATCAACGTGGGCGGCATTCCGTTCTCCAGCAGCCCCTATGGTTTCCTGATTGCCTGTCTGACGGTGCTGGCGATGGCCTTCGGTCAATGGTGGTTATTCCGCCGTTTGCGCTGGGTGTGAATATGCAACATGTGACCCGACCAAATTTGCCCGCGTCTTTCACAGACATCACGAGAGGTGCGTATGCACGATCCGTTTGAACAGTCTTTGCGCGACATGCTCAACGCCTCGCCGTCCAGCCGTGACGACGACGCATGCCTGGGTCGCGTACTCAAAACCGCCAACCGCCAAGTGGGCGCCGGTGATCTGTTCAGCCTGCTGGGCCGCTGGCTGCCCGCGCTGATGATCGCCCTGAATAACGGATCGGCCCACGTTTCGCCGGTTTCCCGTCTTCGTAAAACTACTGCACGCACTGCTGATAAGGCTGATTGAATATGGAACTTGATCTCTGGACTCAGAGCCTCGTCACTGCAATGACTGCGTTGTGGACCAAAGTCGCCAATTTCATCCCGAACCTGTTCGGCGCACTGGTAGTGCTGCTGTTGGGTTTCGTGGTGGCCAAGCTGCTCGATACCTTGCTGTCCAAATTGCTCGCCAAACTGGGCCTCGATCGCCTGATGGGCGGCACCGGGCTGACCAAGTTGATGTCGCGGGCCGGCCTGCAAGTGCCGATCTCGACCTTGATCGGCAAGATCGTCTACTGGTTCGTTCTGCTGATTTTTCTGGTTTCTGCAGCAGAGTCCCTTGGACTTGAGCGAGTTTCAGCTACGCTGGACATGCTGGCGTTGTATTTGCCGAAAGTTTTCGGCGCCGCGCTGGTGCTGCTGGTCGGTGTTTTGCTTGCGCAACTGGCCAACGGCCTGGTGCGCGGTGCGGCAGAAGGCGTAGGGCTGGACTACGCTTCAGGTTTGGGTCGAATTGCACAGGGGCTGGTGATCATCATCAGCATCTCGGTTGCGATCAGTCAGCTTGAGGTCAAGACTGACCTGCTGAACCATGTGATCGTCATCGTATTGATTACCGTTGGTCTGGCCGTTGCGCTGGCCATGGGTTTGGGAAGCCGGGAAATTGCCGGTCAGATTCTTGCGGGAATCTATGTGCGTGAGTTGTATCAGGTTGGGCAACAAGTGCGTGTTGGCGAGGTCGAAGGCCAGATCGAAGAGATCGGCACGGTTAAAACCACATTGCTGACCGATGAGGGTGAGCTAGTCTCACTTTCCAATCGGATCCTGCTGGAACAGCATGTGAGTAGCCGCTAACCCGGCAAACCCTGCTAATGTATGCCGCCGCAAAATGCCCTGAGAGGGGTGCGGCGGACATTGACCTGACTGTCGGCACGACTTGTTTTGAATAAAGCCCAAACGCTATCCACGCGCTATGACCCCCGTGAGCTCTCTGATGAGGAGTTGGTCGCGCGCTCGCATACCGAGCTGTTTCACGTGACGCGCGCCTATGAAGAGCTGATGCGGCGTTACCAGCGAACATTATTTAACGTTTGTGCGAGATATCTTGGGAACGATCGCGACGCAGACGATGTCTGTCAGGAAGTGATGCTTAAGGTGTTGTACGGCCTGAAGAACTTCGAGGGGAAATCGAAGTTCAAAACCTGGCTCTACAGCATCACGTATAACGAATGCATCACGCAGTATCGGAAGGAACGGCGAAAGCGTCGCTTGATGGACGCCTTGAGTCTGGACCCGCTGGAAGAAGCGTCGGAAGAAAAGGCGCCGAAACCCGAGGAGAAGGGCGGACTCGATCGCTGGCTGGTGTATGTGAACCCGATTGACCGTGAAATTCTGGTGCTACGATTTGTCGCAGAGCTTGAATTTCAGGAGATCGCAGACATCATGCACATGGGTTTGAGTGCGACAAAAATGCGGTACAAACGTGCTCTAGACAAATTGCGTGAGAAATTTGCAGGCATTGCTGAAACTTAGTTCAGCGCAAATATCTCTTACGTGTAGGCAAGTTCTGATAGACTTGCCGCCGAGTTGTCCCCCGGTTTGCGGGACTGCTTCACAATCACCAGATGGGGATTTAACGGATGAAACTGAAAAACACCTTGGGCTTGGCCATTGGTTCTCTTATTGCCGCTACTTCGTTCGGCGCATTGGCACAAGGCCAAGGCGCAGTTGAAGGCGAGATCAACTACAAGAAGCAGTACAACGACAGTGTTGATCACGTCGAAGACGGCTTCAACCCAGGCGCCAAAATCGGTTACTTCCTGACCGACGACGTCTCGATCAACTTCGGCTGGGATCGTAACAACCACACCCGTTCGAACGACGGTACCGGCAGCCAGAAACTGCGCGGTGACAACTTCGGTCTGACCGCTCAATACCACTTCAACAACGCTGGCGACGCTCTGCGTCCTTACGTTGAAGGTGGCGTTAAGCACGGCAACCTGACCAACGTAGCTGCTGACGGCCACACCGGTCGCGACCAGTCGACTTTCCTGACTGCTGGCGCTGGCGTTAAGTACTACTTCGCCGAAAACTTCTTCGCCCGTGCTGGCGTAGAAGCTGACTACAAACTGGACAACGGCCGTTGGGACTACGCTCCATCGGTTGGTCTGGGTGTGAACTTCGGTGGCGGCGGCAAGCCAGCTGCTGCTCCAGTTCCAGCTCCGGCTGAAGTCTGCTCCGACAGCGACAACGATGGCGTTTGCGACAACGTTGACAAGTGCCCGGACACCCCAGCCAACGTAACTGTTGACGCTGATGGCTGCCCAGCAGTTGCTGAAGTTGTTCGTGTAGAGCTGGACGTGAAATTCGACTTCGACAAGTCGGTCGTCAAGCCAAACAGCTACGCTGACATCAAGAACCTGGCTGACTTCATGAAGCAGTACCCAGCCACTCACACCACTGTTGAAGGTCACACTGACTCCGTCGGTCCTGACGCTTACAACCAGAAACTGTCCGAGCGTCGTGCAAACGCCGTCAAGCAGGTTCTGACCCAGCAGTACGGTGTTGAGTCGTCCCGCGTTCAGTCGATCGGCTACGGCGAATCCCGCCCAGTTGCTGACAACAAAACTGAAGCTGGCCGTGCTGTTAACCGTCGCGTAGAAGCGCAGGTTGAAGCTCAAGCTAAGTAATTAGCTGCCGCTACTAGAAAAGCCCGGCTCAGGCCGGGCTTTTCTTTGCCTGCGATTTGAGCAACAGGGCATTGGCGCCTCGCGCCCGGGACCGTTGGCCGGCTATAATCGCCGCCTCTTTTCGCCGCCCGAGTCATCGCCGCCCATGTACACCCTGGCCCGTCAGCTGTTGTTCAAACTTTCCCCGGAAACCTCCCACGACCTGTCGCTGGATCTGATCGGCGCGGGTGGGCGTTTGGGCCTCAATGGCATGCTGTGCAAGAGGCCGGCGAATGTGCCGGTGACGGTCATGGGCCTGGACTTCCCGAATCCGGTGGGTCTGGCGGCCGGTCTGGACAAGAACGGCGCGGCCATCGACGGTTTCTCGCAACTGGGTTTCGGTTTTGTCGAAATCGGCACCGTCACCCCGCGTCCGCAACCGGGCAACCCGAAACCACGGATCTTCCGTCTGCCGGAAGCCGAGGCGATCATCAACCGCATGGGCTTCAACAACCTCGGTGTGGATAACCTGCTGGCGCGGGTCGCTGCAGCCAAATACAAGGGCGTGCTGGGGATCAACATCGGCAAGAACTTCGACACCCCGGTCGAACGCGCGGTGGATGACTACCTGATCTGCCTGGACAAGGTCTACGCTCACGCCAGTTATGTCACGGTCAACGTCAGCTCGCCGAACACCCCGGGCCTGCGCAGCCTGCAGTTCGGTGATTCGCTCAAGCAATTGCTGGCCGACCTCGCCACGCGTCGCGCCGAACTCGCTCTGCGCCACGGCAAGCACGTACCGCTGGCGATCAAGATCGCTCCGGACATGACCGACGAAGAAACCGCGCAAGTGGCTCAGGCGCTGATCGAAACCGGGATGGACGCGGTGATCGCCACCAACACCACCTTGAGCCGGGTCGGCGTCGAAGGCATGGAGCACGGTGACGAGGCGGGCGGTCTGTCCGGCGCTCCGGTGCGTGAGAAGAGCACGCATACCGTGAAAGTGTTGGCGGGTGAATTGGGTGGTCGCTTGCCGATCATTGCGGCTGGTGGCATCACCGAAGGCAAGCATGCAGCGGAGAAGATCACGGCGGGTGCGAGCCTGGTGCAGATTTACTCGGGCTTCATCTATGAGGGCCCGGCGCTGATTCGTGAATCGGTAGACGCGATTGCCGCGCTGCGCTGACGGTTTCTGAGGGCTTCTGTGGCAAGGGAGCTTGCTCCCGCTGGGTTGCGAAGCAAACCCAAGTTTGTCAGGTATAGCGAGGATTCAGGATTTACGACTGCTGCGCAGCCGAGCGGGAGCAAGCTCCCTCGCCACAGGGGATTGCATTTTCAGGCATAAAAAAGGGCTCCTCGAAGGAGCCCCTGGGCCGTAGCCCGCCGTCCGGGAAGGACGTGCATGGTAAGTCGCTAAAAATTCAGATTGTCGTGTTGCAATAAGTGCCCTGTGTCAGCCGACGGCGTGAAGTTCGTTGAGTCTGTGGATCCCCGCAGTGCCGGTCATACCGTCCCAGTTGTCGCCGCGTCCTTCTCGCCAGCCGTTGATCCAGGCTTGACGTACCGACGGTAGAGTAAATGGGCAAAGCTCGCGGGATTTGCCACCAACGCCATATTGATATCCGCGCAAAAATGCTCTTTCCAACGGATCACGCTTAAGTCTTCTCATAGGGTGTTTCCCTCACTTGTTGACTGTTTGTGTCGCGTCGACCTCAACCGAGGTCCTGGCAGAAAAACTCTGCCGTGGTACGGCTCGCTGCCGGCGTGGCGAGCCAAGGTGTTGACGCCGTTGCGACGTCAACCTGTGGTCAGTTCTAACCAATGAGTCACACCGAGGGAATGATCGTTTTGTCATAAGGACGTAACGAAAATAGTGCTACAGCCATAAGTAACGACCGGTTTCATGAACTTTTTTTCAGCAAACCCCGGTATGATCGGCCCCGCACTGGATGATGGGGTTAATCCTTTAGTGAGAATGACCCACGTTTACGCTGGGGTAATATTCGACGAAGGGTTGCTTTGAGTCATTTTGTTTCATCAACTTTAATAACTGTCCTTGCATCTAAGCTCTTTTAACCCGAGCAGCGGGGATGGAACGGCACACCTTCGTGCCACGCGGGCGCTCTTTTAGAAAAGCGCCTGATTGAAAACCGGATCGGCAATGCGTTGCCGGTTCACTAGCCAAAGGCTCTGGAAATACCATGTCCGACCGTTTCGAACTCTTCCTCACTTGCCCCAAAGGCCTTGAAGGCCTGCTCATCGAGGAAGCCGTCGGGCTTGGCCTTGAAGACGCCCGCGAGCACACTTCCGCCGTGCGTGGCATGGCGACCATGGAAACCGCTTATCGCCTGTGCCTGTGGTCGCGTCTGGCCAACCGGGTGTTGCTGGTGCTCAAGCGTTTCCCGATGAAAGACGCCGAAGACCTGTACCACGGCGTGCTTGACGTCGAGTGGCAGGATCACATGCTCTCTGACGGCACTCTGGCCGTTGAATTCAGCGGCCACGGCTCGGGCATCGACAACACCCACTTCGGCGCGCTGAAAGTCAAAGACGCCATCGTCGACAAACTGCGTACCCCGCAAGGCGACCGTCCGTCTATCGACAAGCTCAACCCGGATCTGCGCATTCACCTGCGCCTGGATCGCGGCGAAGCGATCCTGTCCCTCGACCTTTCCGGCCACAGCCTGCACCAGCGTGGCTACCGCCTGCAGCAGGGCGCGGCACCGCTGAAGGAAAACCTCGCGGCAGCGATCCTGATCCGTTCCGGCTGGCCGCGCATTGCGGCCGAAGGCGGCGCGCTGGCTGACCCGATGTGCGGCGTCGGCACCTTCCTGGTCGAAGCGGGGATGATCGCCGCCGACATGGCGCCGAACCTGCGTCGCGAGCAGTGGGGCTTCACCGCCTGGCTGGGTCACGTTCCGGCGCTGTGGAAAAAACTCCATGAAGAAGCCGTTGAGCGCGCCGCTGCCGGTCTGGCCAGGCCGCCGCTGTGGATTCGCGGTTACGAAGCCGACCCGCGCCTGATTCAACCGGGCCGCAACAACGTCGAGCGCGCCGGGCTTAGCGAGTGGATCAAGATCTATCAGGGCGAAGTCGCGACCTTCGAGCCGCGTCCGGACCAGAACCAGAAAGGTCTGGTGATCTGCAACCCGCCGTACGGCGAGCGTCTGGGCGACGAAGCCAGCCTGCTGTACCTCTATCAGAACCTTGGCGAGCGTCTGCGTCAGGCCTGCCTGAATTGGGAAGCGGCGGTGTTCACCGGTGCGCCGGATCTGGGCAAGCGCATGGGCATTCGCAGCCACAAGCAGTATTCGTTCTGGAACGGCGCGCTGCCGTGCAAACTGCTGCTGATCAAGGTGCTGCCGGACCAGTTCGTCACCGGCGAACGGCGTACCCCGGAACAGCGTCAGGCCGAGCGTGAGCAAGCGGCCTACGATCAGGCGCCGAACGAGCCGCAAGAGCGCAAGTTCAACAAGAACGGCAACCCGATCAAACCGACGCCAGCCCCGGCGCCAGTGATCGAGCAGCCGCGCCTGAGCGAAGGCGGGCAGATGTTTGCCAACCGCCTGCAGAAAAACCTCAAGGCGATGGGCAAGTGGGTCAAGCGCGAGGGCATCGACTGCTACCGCGTCTACGATGCCGACATGCCGGAATACGCCATGGCCATCGACCTGTATCACGATTGGGTGCACGTGCAGGAATACGCCGCGCCGAAGTCGATCGATCCGGAAAAGGCCTCGGCGCGCATGTTCGACGCCCTGGCGGCGATCCCGCAGGCGCTGAACGTCGACAAGAGCCGCGTGGTGGTCAAACGCCGCGAGCGTCAGAGCGGCACCAAGCAATACGAGCGTCAGGCGGCGCAGGGCAAGTTCAATGAGGTCAGCGAAGGCGGCGTCAAGCTGCTGGTGAACCTCACCGACTACCTCGACACCGGGCTGTTCCTCGATCACCGGCCGATGCGCATGCGCATTCAGAAAGAGGCCGCCGGCAAGCGCTTCCTCAATCTGTTCTGCTACACCGCGACCGCCAGTGTGCACGCGGCCAAGGGCGGTGCGCGCAGCACCACCAGCGTCGATCTGTCGAAGACTTATCTGGACTGGGCGCGGCGCAACCTGTCACTGAACGGCTTCTCCGACAAGAACCGTCTGGAGCAGGGCGACGTGATGGCCTGGCTGGAAAACTGCCGTGAAGAGTACGACCTGATCTTCATCGACCCGCCGACCTTCTCCAACTCCAAGCGCATGGAAGGCATCTTCGATGTACAGCGTGATCAGGTGCAGTTGATCGACCTGGCGATGGCGCGTCTGGCAAGCGGCGGCGTACTGTATTTCTCCAACAACTTCCGCAAGTTCCAGCTGGAGGAGAACCTGGCCGAGCGTTACGCGGTCGAGGAAATCAGCGCGCAGACCATCGATCCGGATTTTGCGCGTAACACCAAGATCCACCGCGCCTGGAAAATCACGGCTCGTTGACGCTTGGGCGGGTTGGATCCACAGAGCCTTGATTTTTAAAGGCTCTTGGATCCGATCAGCGCTAGCCAAATTAATGGCTAATAGCTATAACTCAACTCATGGCCAATGGGGTTTTCCCCCCGAAACAATGGCGTCGTGAGTTGCCCCTATGTCGTTGCACCCCGTGCGCCCAAAGATTCTGGGTTTTATCAGCGAAGACGTCTCGGCCTGGCTGGTCGCGCTGCTGGTATTGCTCGCCGGCGGGATTCTCACGGGGCTGCTCGCCTGGGCCACCCTCAATCAGTTTCACCATCAACTGCGCCAACGCTTCCAGCTGCTGGCCAGTGAGCGTTACAGCCGCATCGAAGAACGTTTCCAGGATCAGGAACAGCGTCTCGACGGCCTGCGCCGTTTCTTCGCCAACTCCGATTCGGTCTCGCGCAGCGAATTCGACGGCTATGCCAAACCGCTTCTATTACGCACCCAGGCCTATTCCTATGCGCCGCGGGTCAGCCGTGCCGAACGCCCGGCGGTCGAACAGGCCGTGCGTAACGAAGGTTTCAGCACCTTCACCTTTCGTGAGCTGACCGCTGACGATCAGTTGCAGACCGCCGCTGATCGCCCCGAATACGTCCCGGTGATCTACACCCAGAGCCTCAGCCGCTTGCCCACGCCGCTGGGTTACGACTTGCTGGCGCAACCGCTGCGCCGGGCGACGCTGGAACGCGCCGACCGCAGCGGGCACATGGTGGTGTCGCAGCCATTGCATCTGGTGGGGATTGATCCGGCGTATGCCCGGGGCGTCTTGCTGCTGGCGCCGGTCACCCGTGAAGAGGCGCCGAAAGGGCCGCCGCAAGGCTATGTGATGGCGGTGATCAGCATGCAGCAGTTGCTGGCCGACGGACTGCCGGAGGAGCACCAGGATTTCCTCAACGTACGCATTCTCGACCTGTCCACCGACGATCAGCATGAAGTGCTTTACGAGTCGGCCAACAAAGCGGGAGCCAGTGATCTGTCGGCTACGCAGTTGTTGCGCATGGCCGACCATGACTATCAAGTGGACATTCAGCCCAGCGAAGCGTTTCTGCAGGCCAACCATTCGTCGATCAGCAGCCTGGTGGTGCTGGGGGCGCTGCTGAGTCTGTTGCTCAGCGCACTGCTTTACGTGCTGGTCAGTCAACGCCAGCGCGCCTTGCGCATGGTCGAACTGCGCACGCAGGAACTGCACGCCCGCGAACAGGAATTGCGGGGTACCCACGGCCAGTTGCGCGGCGTGCTGAATGCCGCGACCCAAGTGGCAATCATTGCCACCGACCTGCGCGGGGTGATCAACACCTTCAACCCGGGTGCGGAACAGATGCTTGGCTACAGCAGCGCCGATGTGGTCGGCCACATGACCCTGGAAAACCTGCATCTGCCGCGAGAGCTGGCCGCGCGTTCGGCGGAGTTGAGTGCGCGTTACGGCAAGAGCATTCCGACCTGCCACGCGATGTTGGTCGAGGGCGGCGAGGTCGGCGGGCATGAGGCGCGCGAGTGGACGCTGGTGCGCAGCGACGGCAGTCATCTGCCGGTAAACATGCTTGCCACCCCGGTGCTCGATGAGCAGGGTTTGTGGGTCGGGCATCTGGCGATCTGCATCGACATCACCGAGCGCAAGCGCGTGCACGAAGCGCTGGCGGCGCGGGATGTGTTGCTCAAGAAACTCAGCGCTCACGTGCCCGGTGGCATTTACCAATTCAAGATGGAATTCGACGGGCGCTTCAGCGTGATTTATGCCAGCGATGGCATCCGCGAGATCTACGAGCTGGAGCCGGACGTGCTGCTGCTCAATGCCGAGGCGATTTTCACCCGTATCCATCCGCAAGACATCACCCGCGTGCGCAGCTCGATCCGCGCCTCGGCGGACAATCTCAGCCCATGGCGCGAGGAGTACCGAGTGCAGTTGCCCGAGCGTGGCCTGCGCTGGGTGCGCGGCGAGGCGACGCCCGAAGAGCTGCCGGGCGGCGGCGTGCTGTGGCACGGCTACATCTCGGACATTTCCGATCTGAAGCGGGTGGAAGAGGAGCTGCGGGCGCTGTCGGTGACTGACTCGCTGACCGGCATCCACAACCGCCGCTACTTCCAGGAACGCCTGACCACCGAAATGGCCCGGGTCGAGCGCGGCGGCGGCGAGCTGTCAGTGATCATGCTCGACATCGACCACTTCAAACGGATCAACGACCAGTACGGCCATGCCGTGGGCGACCGGGTGCTGCAGGCGGTGTGCGAGCGCATCGGCCATCGTTTGCGGCGTACCGATGTGTTCTGTCGTCTGGGCGGCGAAGAGTTCATGGTGCTGTGCCCGGACATCGACGGCGAGCATGCGTACATACTGGCGGTGGAGTTGTGGCAAGGCCTGCGCAGTGCGCCGGTGGATGTGGTCGGGGTGGTGACGGCCAGTTTCGGCATCGCCAGCTGGCGCCCGGGGGAGGGCGCGGATGCGCTGCTGCTGCGCGCGGATTCGGGGGTGTATGCGGCGAAGCAGGGCGGGCGTGACCGGGTGGAGCAGATGAGCTGATCAGATCTGACAAGTGAGCCGCGTGAGCCCTTGTGGCGAGGGAGCTTGCTCCCGCTTGAGTGCGTAGCGCTCACAAAATCATTGGGGCCGCTGCGCAGCCCAGCGGGAGCAAGCTCCCTCGCCACAGAGAGTTGCTTCCACAGGTTTAAGGGTGGCTTACAGCGCTGAAGCGGTCTGCGGCAGGCGCGGCTGCTTGTACAGATCCAGCAGCACCTGATCCAGCACCGAAGACGCACCGAACGGGGCCTTGTCGTTGAGGATCGCCACCACCGCCCAGGTGTTGCCGTTGACGTCGCGGCTGAAGCCGGCAATCGCGCGCACGGTGTTCAGGGTGCCGGTCTTGACGTGGGCTTCGCCGCGCATCGCGGTGGTCTTCAGGCGTTTGCGCATGGTGCCGTCGGTGCCGGCAATCGGCAGCGAGCTGATGTACTCGGCGGCGTACGGGCTGTGCCAGGCGGCTTGCAGCATGTTGGCCATCTCGCGGGCGCTGACGCGTTCGGCACGGGACAGCCCGGAGCCGTTCTCCATCACCAGGTGCGGCGCGGTGATGCCTTTCTTCGCCAGCCACTGGCGGACTACGCGTTGTGCGGCCTTGGCGTCGTCACCGTCGGCTTCGTTGCGGTACTTCTGACCGAGGCTCAGGAACAGCTGCTGAGCCATGGTGTTGTTACTGTATTTGTTGATGTCGCGGATGATTTCCGCCAGATCCGGTGAGTACGCGCGGGCCAGCAGCTTGGCGCTGCTCGGGGTCGCGGCGAGGCGATCCTTGCCCTGGATGCTGCCGCCCAGTTCTTTCCAGATCGCGCGCACGGCACCGGCGGTGTAGGTCGCGTGGTCAAGCAGCGACAGATAAGTCTGCGAGCTGCAGCCATCGCCCAACTGGCCGGCGACGGTCACAGTGACGCTGCCATCAGGCTGGGTCACCGGGTTGTAGCGCACGCCGCCGGTGCATTGCTTGGAGTTGAGCGCCTTGACCGTGTTTTCGATGCGCACGCTGGCAATCGGCGGCTCCACCGAGATCAGCACCCGGCCACCGTCATTGCGCGCGACGAAGCGCAGGGCCTTGAGGTTGACCAGCAGCGAGTCGGGTTTGACCAGGAACGGCTTGTTCTCGTCATTGCCGTCGTCGTTGAACTCGGGCAGTTGCGGCTGGATGAAGAAGCTGCGGTCTAGAATCAGGTCGCCGGTGACCTGGGTCACGCCGTTGGCGCGCAGGTCGCGCATCAGCAGCCAGAGTTTCTCCATGTTCAGCTTCGGATCGCCGCCGCCCTTGAGGTACAGGTTGCCGTTGAGGATGCCGCCACTCAGGTCGCCGTCGGTGTAGAACTCGGTTTTCCACTGATGGTTGGGGCCGAGCATTTCCAGCGAGGCGTAGGTGGTGACCAGTTTCATGGTCGAGGCCGGGTTGACCGAGACGTCGGCGTTGTACACGGTCGGGTTACCCGGGCCGTCGAGCGGAATCATCACCAGCGACAGCGCAGTCGGCTGCAGCTTGCTGGCCTTGAGGGCTTTTTCGACGTTAGGGGTGAGGGCGGTATTGATAGTGGCCGCAGAAACCGGCAGGGCCAGAGGCAGAAGAAGGCTGGCGAGAAACAGTGGACGCAACGATTTGATCATCTGAAATAAAACCCTGCACAAGAGGGGGAAAATAACGAAGGCATGGATGAAAAAGCCCTCAGTGGTCATGAAAGTGTCGGCATTATGCCCCAAGGTGTAACAGCTTGTGCCTTGCCTGGGGCGGCCATTTGGTTATTTTTTTTACGGGCGGTCGCCATCGCGCCCAGAGAGTCGGGCAATTGACCGCTTAAACTGGTAAAGTGCCGGCCGTTATTACTTAAGAGGATTGTTCCAATGGCGACTAACCGTTCCCAGCGTCTGCGCAAAAAACTGTGCGTTGATGAATTCCAAGAGCTGGGTTTCGAACTGAACCTGGACTTCAAAGAAGATTTGTCCGAAGAAGCCATTGACGCTTTCCTCGAAGCATTCATCAAAGAAGCCATGGAAGCCAACGGTCTGGGTTATGTGGGCGGCGATGACTTCGGTCTGGTTTGCCTGCAGAAGCGTGGCTCGGTCAACGAAGAGCAGCGCGCTGCCGTTGAAGCCTGGCTGAAAAACCGTAGCGAACTGACCGGCATGACCGTCAGCCCGCTGCTGGACGTCTGGTATCCGGAAAAGCCGATCAACGCGGCCAAGTGATACTGAAAAAAACGGCGACCTGAGGGTCGCCGTTTTTTTTGGGAAGATCAAAAGATCGCAGCCTGCGGCAGCTCCTACACGGGAATATGCGTTTCCCTGTAGAAGCTGCCGCAGGCTGCGATCTTTTGCTTTCAGGCTTTACGCCAATTCAAAATCAGTAGCGTCAGAACCCCCGCCACAATCCCCCAGAACGCCGACCCAATGGAAAACAGCGTCAACCCCGACGCCGTGACCATGAAGGTAATCAGCGCCGCCTCACGCTCCTTCACCTCGGTCATGGCAATGCTCAGCCCGTTGATGATCGAGCCGAACAGCGCCAATGCGGCAATCGACAGCACCAGTTCTTTCGGCAACGCGGCAAACAGCGCCGCCAATGTGGCGCCGAACACCCCGGCAATCCCGTAGAAAATCCCGCACCAGACCGCCGCGGTGTAGCGCTTGTTGCGATCTTCATGGGCGTGCGGCCCGGTGCAGATGGCTGCGCTGATCGCCGCGAGGTTGATGCCGTGGGAGCCGAATGGCGCCAGCAGCAGCGAGGCGATGCCGGTGCTGGTGATCAGTGGTGAGGCCGGCACGTTGTAGCCGTCGGCGCGCAGCACGGCGATGCCGGGCATGTTTTGCGAGGTCATCGCCACCACGAACAGCGGAATGCCGATGCTGATGGTCGCCGCGAGGGAGAAGTGTGGAGTGGTCCAGACTGGCGTCGCCAGTTCCAGATGGAAACCGCTGAAGTCCAGCAGGCCCATGAAGCCCGACAGCGCGGTGCCGATCAGCAACGCGGCAAGTACCGCATAACGCGGCGACAGGCGCTTGACCAGCAGATAGGTGAAGAACATCCCCAGCACCAGCCCGGTGCGGTGTTGCGCGGCGACGAAGATTTCGCTGCCGATCTTGAACAGAATCCCCGCCAGCAACGCTGCCGCCAGCGACGCCGGAATCTTTTTCACCAAGCGTTCGAAGCTGCCGGTCAGCCCGCAAATCGTTACCAGCACCGCGCAGGTGATGTAGGCGCCGATGGCCTCGCCGTAGCTGACGCCACCGAGGCTGGTGATCAGCAGGGCTGCACCCGGTGTCGACCAGGCGATGGTGATTGGCGTGCGATAGCGCAGCGACAGGCCGATCGAGCACACCGCCATGCCGATCGAGATCGCCCAGATCCACGAGGAAATCTGCCCGCTGCTCAGGCCCGCCGCTTGCCCGGCCTGGAACATCAGCACCAGCGAACTGGTGTAGCCGGTCATCATTGCGATAAAACCGGCGACGATCGCCGAAGGCGAAGTGTCGGCGAGAGGGCGCAGGCGGGTGTAGGTGGCGTCGTTCATGACGGCGGTGTTCCTTCTTATGGAAAGCAGTGAATCCAGCAGGTCTGTGTGCGTGCCCGGTTTTTTGTGGCGAGGGAGCTTGCTCCCGCTGGGCAGCGAAGCTGTCCCAATATGGGCGACGCGGTATTTCAATCCACTTGCGTCGCCTGGGTTTACGACTGCTGCGCAGCCGAGCG
The DNA here is from genome assembly GCF_040729435.1 of Pseudomonas sp. HOU2. Lineage (NCBI taxonomy): Bacteria > Pseudomonadati > Pseudomonadota > Gammaproteobacteria > Pseudomonadales > Pseudomonadaceae > Pseudomonas > Pseudomonas sp. HOU2. Next base: position 5,330,840 of record NZ_CP160398.1, read on the forward strand.
GGAGCAAGCTCCCTCGCCACAATGTTGAGTACGGCGGCGGTTTTGGTGTTTAAGCCTAAACTCAATCGTAACGGATCGTTGCAATACAGCCGTGGTCACAAACAGCCATACAGTCGTGTTGCCACCATCCATTGTGTACAATCGCGCTGTTTTTTACGCGATACTTGCCAGCGACCTACTGTGCCGTATTACAGTCACGGTCTATTCGCCGCAGTTCTCCCGACTCGAGTGCCCATGAACGAACAGTTGCAACCCCTCAAGAAACAACCGCGAGCAGGCAAAGCCGGCCGCAGCGGAACCCAGGACGATATTGTCTACGCGCATATCTTCGAGGCGATCCTCGAACAGCGTCTGGCGCCCGGCACCAAGTTGAGCGAAGAAGCGCTGGGGGAAATCTTCGGGGTCAGCCGCACCATCATTCGCCGTGCGCTGTCGCGTCTGGCCCATGAAGGCGTGGTGCTGTTGCGGCCGAATCGTGGCGCCGTGGTCGCCAGCCCGAGCGTTGAAGAAGCGCGTCAGGTGTTCATGGCCCGCCGTCTGGTGGAGCGCGCGATCACCGAGCTGGCCGTGCAACACGCCACCGCCGAGCAGATCGCCGAACTGCGCCAGATGGTCAACGACGAGCGCGACAGCTTCTCCCGTGGCGATCGCGGTGCCGGTATCCGTCTGTCGGGCGAATTTCACCTGAAACTGGCGGAAGCGGCGAAGAATGCACCACTGATCAGCTTCCAGCGCAGCCTGGTGTCGCAGACTTCGCTGATCATCGCCCAGTACGAAAGCGGCAACCGCTCGCATTGCTCGTATGACGAGCACACCCAGTTGATCGACGCCATCGAAGCGCGCAACGGTGAACTGGCGGTGGACCTGATGATGCATCACATGGATCACATCGACAGCAAGCTCAACCTCGATGAGGAAAGTGCGTCGGATGATCTGCATGCGGTGTTCTCGCATTTGCTGCAGACCAAGAAGCCTGGGCGCCCGGCGGCCAAGCTTTGAGCTGACACCGAGTCGCTCCAATCGCTGGCAAGCCAGCTCCCACAGGGATTTGTGGGGTTCACCGAATCTGCGATACACCGAGAAACCTGTGGGAGCTGGCTTGCCAGCGATAGCAATCTGACAGGCAACAAAAATCCCCCAGGCTGAAAAGCGCTGGGGGATTTTTTATGCCTTGGGAAAACTCAGCGCTGATGCACCAAAGTACCCGCCGCATACGTCTGCTGCACCGTGCGGTCATCGCCCAGTGTCATCAGCACAAACAACGTTTCGGCAATGTTGTTGGCCTGTTTCAGGCGATAGCTCAGCAATGGCGTGGCGTTGTAATCCAGCACCAGGAAGTCCGCATCGGAGCCCGGTTGCAGGTTGCCGATCCTGTCTTCCAGACGCAGTGCCCGCCCACCGCCCAGCGTCGCCAGGTACAGCGACTTGAACGGACTCAACCGCGCGCCCTGCAACTGCATGACTTTGTAGGCTTCGTTCAGGGTTTGCAGCAACGAGAAGCTGGTGCCGCCGCCGACGTCAGTACCGAGGCCGACGTTCAGTTTGTGCTTCTCGGCCATCGGCAAGTTGAACAGACCGCTGCCGAGGAAGAAGTTCGAGGTCGGGCAGAACGAGATCGCCGAACCGGTTTCCGCCAGACGCGCACATTCGTCATCGCACAGGTGCACGCCGTGGGCGAACACCGAGCGTTCGCCGAGCAGCTTGTAGTGATCATAAACGTCCAGATAGCCCTTGCGCTCCGGGAACAGTTCCTTGACCCACTCGATTTCCTTGAGGTTCTCGCTGATGTGGGTCTGCATGTACAGATCCGGGTATTCGGTCAACAGTTGGCCGGCGAGGGTCAGTTGCTCCGGGGTGCTGGTCGGCGCGAAGCGCGGGGTGACCGCGTAATGCAGGCGGCCCTTGCCGTGCCAGCGTTCGATCAGCGCCTTGCTCTCGACGTAGCTCGATTCGGCGGTGTCAGTCAGATAGTCCGGCGCGTTGCGGTCCATCATCACCTTGCCGGCGATCATCCGCAGGTCGAGCTTCTCGGCGGCCTCGAAGAACGAATTCACCGATTGCGGGTGCACGCTACCGAACACCAGCGCGGTGGTGGTGCCGTTGCGCAGCAGTTCCTTGATGAAAATGTCCGCCACTTCATCGGCGTGAGCCTTGTCACCGAACTGGCTTTCGCACGGGAAGGTGTAGGTGTTGAGCCAGTCCAGCAATTGCTCGCCGTAGGCCCCGACCATGCCGGTTTGCGGCAGGTGGATGTGGGTGTCGATGAAGCCCGGGGTGATCAGCGCGTCCTGATAGTGGGTGATCTCGATGTCCGCAGGCAGGGTCGGCAGCAGTTCGCTGGCGTGGCCGAGGGCGCTGATCTTGCCGCCATCGACCACCAGCAGGCCATCTTCGAAATATTCGTAGGAGGCTTCGATCCCGACTTCGGCGGGGTCGGCGATGCTGTGCAGGATGGCGGCGCGGTAGGCTTTGCGAGTCAGAGGCATGAGGGTTCTCTAATCAGTTTGAGGCTTTGAGTTTGGCGGCCTGACTGCGCCGCGAAACCGGCAGCAGTTTGGCAATCGGTTCGGCGCTGGCGCTGTGCTGGCCGAAATTGGCGTTATAGGTGGCGATGATTTCGCCGGCGATGGAGATGGCGATTTCCACAGGCAGTTTGCCTTTGACTTCGCCGATGCCCATCGGGCAGCGCATGCGTTGCACGACGCCGCTGTCGAAACCGCGATCACGCAGGCGATGTTCGAACTTGGCCCGTTTGGTCTTCGAACCGATCAGGCCGAAGTAGGCGAAGTCGTTGCGTTTGAGAATCGCGGCAGTGAGTTCCAGGTCGAGCTGATGATTGTGGGTCATGACGATGCAGTAGCTGCCGGCGGGCAGGTCGTCGATTTCATCCACAGGCTCTTCGGCGACGATTTTACGCACGCCGTGGGGGATCTGTTCGGGGAATTCCTCCTCCCGCGAATCGATCCAGCGTACTCGGCACGGCAGGCTGGCGAGCAGCGGCACCAGCGCGCGGCCGACATGCCCGGCGCCGAACACGGCGATCTGCGCCTGCACCTGGCCCATCGGTTCGAACAGCAACACCGTGGCGCCACCGCAACACTGGCCGAGGCTGGCGCCGAGGCTGAAGCGCTCCAGATGGGTGTCCTGCTTGCCGCTGGCGAGCATCTCGCGGGCGATCTGCATGGCTTTGTATTCCAGATGCCCGCCACCGATGGTGTCGAAGGTCTGTTTCGCGCTGACGACCATTTTCGAACCGGCATTACGCGGGGTCGAGCCGAGTTCTTCGATGATCGTCACCAGAACGCAGGGTTCGCCCTGGTTCTGCAGGTCGGCGAGGGCGTCGATCCAGTTGTACATGTTCACCTCGACATCTTCGTTGTCTGTTCGGGCCTCATCGCTGGCAAGCCAGCTCCCACAGGTTTTGTGGTGTACCGCAAATCCTGAAATCACCACAGATCACTGTGGGAGCTGGCTTGCCAGCGATAAGCCGCACCTCGGTCCTAGAGCGGAGCCAACTCGGTTTCAGCTTCGACCGCTTTCACGGTCTTCAGCTGGCGCATCTGCTCACACCCCCACAACACCCGCTCCGGGGTCGCCGGTGCATCGATCTGCGGTTGATGCTTGTAATCACCGAGGCTCGCCACCGCGTCCTTGATCGCACACCAAGACGCAATCCCGAGCATGAACGGCGGCTCGCCCACGGCCTTGGAATGGAACACCGTGTCTTCCGGGTTCTTGCGGTTTTCCACCAGCTTCACTCGCAGGTCCAGCGGCATGTCTGCCACGGCCGGGATCTTGTAGCTGGCCGGACCGTTGGTCATCAGCTTGCCCTTGTTGTTCCAGACCAGTTCTTCCATGGTCAGCCAGCCCATGCCCTGAATGAAGCCGCCCTCGACCTGACCGATGTCGATCGCCGGGTTCAGCGAGGCGCCGACGTCGTGGAGGATGTCGGTGCGCAGCATCTTGTACTCGCCGGTGAGGGTGTCGACGATCACCTCGCAGCACGCCGCGCCGAAGGCGAAGTAATAGAACGGCCGACCACGGGCCTGGCTGCGGTCGTAGTAGATTTTCGGGGTCTTGTAGAAACCGGTGCTCGACAGCGAGACCTGATTGAAATACGCCAGCTGGATCAGCGCTTCGAAGGTCATGATGTGGTCGCGCACGCGCACATGACCGTTGTGGAATTCCACGTCTTCTTCGCTGACCTTGTAGTGCCGCGCGGCAAACTCCACCAGACGCTGCTTGATAATCTCGGCGGCGTTCTGCGCCGCTTTACCGTTCAGGTCAGCGCCGCTGGAGGCCGCTGTCGGCGAGGTGTTCGGCACCTTGTCGGTGTTGGTCGCGGTGATCTGTACCCGATCCATTTCCACCTGGAACACTTCGGCCACCACTTGCGCGACCTTGGTGTTGAGGCCTTGGCCCATTTCCGTGCCGCCGTGGTTCAAGTGGATGCTGCCGTCGGTGTAGACGTGGATCAGCGCGCCGGCCTGATTGAGGAAACTGGCGGTGAAGGAAATGCCGAATTTCACCGGGGTCAGCGCCAGGCCTTTTTTCAGGATCGGGCTGTTGGCGTTGTAGCGACGGATCGCTTCGCGGCGCTCGGCGTACTGGCTGCTTTCTTCCAGTTCGGCAGTCATCTCTTCGAGCATGTTGTGCTCGACGGTCTGGTAGTAGTGGGTGACGTTGCGCTCGGTCTTGCCGTAGTAGTTGGCCTTGCGCACCGCCAGCGGATCGAGGTTGAGGTGACGGGCAATCGCGTCCATCACTTCTTCGATGGCGACCATCCCTTGCGGGCCGCCGAAACCCCGGTAAGCGGTGTTCGACGCGGTGTTGGTCTTGCAGCGGTGACCGTTGATGGTGGCGTCACCGAGGTAGTACGAGTTGTCCGAGTGGAACATCGCCCGGTCGACAATCGACGCCGACAGGTCCGGCGAGCAGCCGCAGTTGCCGGCCAGGTCCATGTTGATCCCGTGCAGGCGCCCGGTGCTGTCGAAGCCGACGTCGTACTCGACGTAGAACGGGTGACGCTTGCCGGTCATCAGCATGTCTTCGACCCGTGGCAGACGCATTTTGGTCGGCTGACCGGTGAGGTGCGCGACCACCGCGCACAGGCACGCCGGGCTGGCGGCCTGGGTTTCCTTACCGCCGAAACCACCACCCATGCGGCGCATGTCGACGACGATCTTGTTCATCGACACGTCGAGCACTTCGGCCACCAGTTTCTGTACTTCGGTGGGGTTCTGCGTCGAGCAATAGACGATCATGCCGCCGTCTTCGGTGGGCATCACCGAGGAGATCTGCGTCTCCAGATAGAAGTGTTCCTGGCCGCCGATGTGCAGCGTGCCTTGAATGCGGTGTTCAGCGGTCGCCAGCGCCGAGGCCGAATCGCCACGTTGGTGAGTGTGGCTGTCGAGCACGAAGTGGCGTTTGCGCAGGGCTTCGACCACGTCGAGCACCGGTTCGAGATCTTCGTATTCGATGATCGCGGCCATGGCAGCCTTGCGCGCAGTTTCCAGGTCTTTCGCCGCGACGGCGAGCACCGGTTGGCCGACGAATTGCACATCGTCGATGGCCAGCAGCGGATCGCCCGGCAGCAGCGGGCCGATGTCTTTCAGGCCCGGCACGTCTTCGTGGGTGATCGCAATGCGCACGCCTTCGAAGGCGTAGCAGGGCTTGGTGTCGATGCTGATGATTTTCGCGTGGGCGCGGTCCGACAGCCGTGCGTAAACGTGCAACTGATTGGGGAATTCCAGGCGATCATCGATGTACTGCGCTTCACCGGACACATGCTTGGCGGCGCTGTCGTGCTTGACGCTGCGGCCGACGCCGGTGGTCAGGTCCCTGGCGAACAGTTCCGCCAGTTCAGCTTGAGTCTTCTCTACGGCGTGATGGTTAGACATAAGCGGTCACCCGAGTCTCGATGTGCGGTGTTTGCAGTTCGATGAAGTATTTGCGCAGCAGGTTCTGCGCACTGAGCAGGCGATATTCCTTGCTGGCGCGGAAGTCCGAGAGCGGCGTGAAGTCTTCGGCCAGTGCTGCGCACGCGCGTTCGACCACGGCGCTGTTGAACGGCTGGCCGAGCAGTACGGCTTCGCAGTGGGCGGCGCGTTTCGGGATCGCCGCCATGCCACCAAACGCCATGCGCGCGTCGCTGATCACGCCGTTTTCCACGCGCAGGTTGAACGCGGCGCAGACGGCGGAGATGTCGTCGTCCAGACGCTTGGAGACCTTGTAGGCGCGAAAGCGCTGTTCGGCCGTGGCGCGGGGGACGATGATCTTCTCGATGAACTCGCTTTCCTGACGGGCGGTGACCTTGTAGTCGATGAAGTAATCTTCCAGGTTCAGCGTGCGCCGGGTTTCGCCCTTGCACAGTACGACCTGCGCGCCGAGGGCGATCAGCAACGGTGGCGAATCACCGATCGGCGAGGCGTTGCCGATGTTGCCGCCGAGGGTGCCCTGGTTGCGGATCTGCAGCGAGGCGAAGCGGTGCAGCAGTTCGCCGAAGTCCGGGTACTCTGCAGTCAGCGCTTCGTAGCAGTCGGAGAGGGCGGTGGCGGCACCGATTTCGATACGGTCGTCGAAGCTTTCGATGCGCTTCATCTCGGCGACGTTGCCGACGTAGATCATCACCGGCAGGGTGCGGTGGAACTGGGTGACTTCCAGCGCCAGATCGGTGCCGCCGGCCAGCAGCCGCGCTTGTGGGTAAGCGTCATACAGATCGGCCAGATCGGCGACGGTCAGCGGCACCAGGCAGCGCTTGTCGCCGCTGTTGAGTTCGCCGATATCGGTCGGGGCAATGGCTTTGAGGCGGGCGATGGTCTCGGCTTCGCGGGCATCGAACTGGTCCGGTTGCTTGCCACAGCAGGATTGTTCGGCGGCGGCGAGGATCGGCCGGTAGCCGGTGCAGCGGCAGAGGTTGCCGGCCAGCGCTTCGTGCGCCTTGGCCGGATCCGGTGCATCGCTGTTCTTTTGCAGGGCGAACAGCGACATGACGAAGCCGGGGGTGCAGAAGCCGCACTGCGAGCCGTGGCACTCGACCATGGCTTTCTGCACGCTGTGCAGTTCGCCCTGGTGCTTGAGGTCTTCGACGCTGATCAGTTGTTTGCCATGCAGCGACGACACAAAGGTCAGGCACGAGTTGAGGCTGCGATAGCGAATGTGTTCGCGGCCGGCGTCATCCGTTTGCAACTCGCCGACCACCACGGTGCAGGCGCCGCAGTCGCCGCTGGCGCAGCCTTCTTTGGTGCCGGATTTGCCCACGTGTTCGCGCAGGTAATTGAGCACGGTCAGATTCGGGTCCAGGGCGTGCTCGCTACGGAGTTCCTGGTTAAGTAAAAACTGGATCACGGAAGGCCTCGCAGACTCATTATTGTTGTTAACCGACTTGAGCCGAATTTAGCAGGTCTGACTTTTCGGTCAATGGTTTTCTGACTTAAAGGTCAGGAAAAACGGTTTTGTCGATTAACGCGTGCTCTATTGAGTATTGACCCTGAGCGGATCCACTGCTTTTTTTGCTTGAATCGTGCCAAAAACCGCGCTGCGGGCACTCCGCCATGACCGTGCATATGCGCTACACTGCGCCGCTTGTGCAGATCGAAGAGTTTGAAGGACAACCATGACGTTCAAGGCGCCGGACAGCCTCGCCGAGCAAATCGCTCACCACCTCGCCGAACGCATCATTCGTGGCGAAATGAAGCCGGGAGAGCGCATCCAGGAACAGAAGGTCACGCTGGCCCTCAATGTCAGCCGCGGATCGGTCCGCGAAGCCCTGCTGATCCTCGAACGCCGCCACCTGATCGCGATCCTGCCGCGACGGGGCGCCCATGTCACCGAACTCACCGCGCACAAGGTGCAGAGCCTGTGCACGCTGATGAGCGAGCTGTACATCCTGCTCGGCAACGCGGTCGCCAATGGCTGGCAGACCCAGGCCGACATGGCGCCGTTCGTGCAGATCCAGCAACGCCTGGGCGCCAGCTACGAGCGCCAGGACATCCGCACCTTCGTCGACGACAGCTTCGCCGTGATGCGCGCCGCGTACCCGTTTGCCAACAACCCGTACCTGCAAGAGACCGTCGAGAACCTGCAGCCGGCCATGAGCCGTGCGTACTTCCTCGCCCTCGAACAGCGCAAGGCCGAAATGAGCGAGTTCCTTGAGCTGTTCGAGCGCCTGCTGGCCGCTGTGCTCGCTCGTGATTTGCCGCAGATCCGCATCGTGCTGACGGCTTACGCCCAGCGCAGCTGCGATCTGGTGGTCTCCGCCCTGACGGTTGCCTGAGCGTGCGGCTAAAGTGCATCAAACTGGCGGGGTTCAAGTCCTTCGTCGACCCGACCACGGTGAACTTCCCCAGTAACATGGCGGCGGTCGTCGGGCCGAACGGTTGCGGCAAGTCGAACATCATCGACGCCGTACGCTGGGTAATGGGCGAAAGTTCGGCGAAAAACCTGCGTGGCGAGTCGATGACCGACGTCATCTTCAACGGCTCGACCAGTCGCAAACCGGTGAGCCAGGCGAGCATCGAACTGGTGTTCGACAACTCCGACGGCACCCTGGTCGGCGAGTACGCGGCTTACGCCGAGATCTCCATTCGCCGCAAAGTCACCCGCGACAGCCAGAACAGCTATTTCCTCAACGGCGCCAAATGCCGCCGTCGCGACATCACCGATATCTTCCTCGGCACCGGTCTCGGCCCGCGCAGCTACTCGATCATCGAGCAGGGGATGATCTCCAAGCTGATCGAAGCCAAACCGGAAGACCTGCGCAACTTCATCGAAGAAGCGGCGGGGATCTCCAAGTACAAGGAGCGCCGGCGCGAGACCGAAAACCGCATCCGCCGCACCCACGAAAACCTGGCGCGTCTGACCGACCTGCGTGAAGAGCTTGAGCGTCAGCTCGAACGTTTGCACCGGCAGGCCGAGTCCGCGAAGAAGTATCAGGAATACAAGAGCGAAGAGCGCCAGCTCAAGGCGCAACTGTCGGCCCTGCGCTGGCAGGATCTGAACGATCAGGTCGGCCAGCGCGAATCGATCATCGGCAACCAGGAAGTCAGTTTCGAAGCACTGGTCGCCGAGCAGCGCAATGCCGATGCCGCCATCGAGCGCCTGCGCGACGGGCACCATGAACTGTCCGAGCGCTTCAATCTGGTGCAGGGCCGCTTCTATTCGGTCGGTGGCGACATCGCCCGGGTCGAGCAGAGCATCCAGCACGGCCAGCAGCGCTTGCGCCAGTTGCAGGACGATCTGAAAGAGGCCGAGCGCGCGCGTCTGGAAACCGAATCGCACCTGGGCCACGACCGCACGCTGCTGCTGACCCTCGGCGAAGAGCTGGACATGCTCACCCCCGAGCAGGAAGTCACCAGCGCCGCCGCCGAAGAAGCCGCCGCTGCGCTGGAGGATTCCGAAAGTGTCATGCACGGCTGGCAGGAGCAGTGGGACACCTTCAACCTGACCGCCGCCGAACCACGGCGCCAGGCCGAAGTGCAGCAGTCACGGATCCAGCAGTTGGAAACCAGCATGGAGCGTCTGGCTGATCGGCAGAAGCGTCTCGCTGAAGAGCGCGATCTGCTTTCCGCCGACCCGGAAGACGCGGCGATCATGGCGCTCAACGAGCAGCTCGCCGAGTCCGAAGCGACCCTCGAAGATTTGCAGACCAGCGAAGAAGCGCAGGTCGAAAAACTGGAGCAACTGCGTCAGGAATTGCAGCAGGCACTGACCGCGCAGCAGCAGGCGCAGGGCGATTTGCAGCGCCTCAACGGGCGACTGGCGTCGCTGGAAGCCTTGCAGCAAGCCGCGCTCGATCCGGGCACCGGCACCGCCGAATGGCTGAAGGAACACAACCTCGCCGAGCGCCCGCGTCTGGCCGAAGGCCTGAAGGTTGAGGCGGGTTGGGAGCTGGCGGTGGAAACCGTGCTCGGCGCCGATCTGCAAGCGGTGCTGGTGGACGACTTCAGCGGCTTCGATCTGTCCGGTTTCACCCAAGGCGATCTGCGCCTGCTCAGCCCCGCCAGCGATGGTGTGCGGGTAGCGGGCAGCTTGCTGGATAAAGTCGAGGCGCAGATCGATCTGTCGCCGTGGCTCGGCCAGGTCAAACCGGTCGACAGCCTTGAGCAGGCCTTGGCCTTGCGCGGCCAGTTGAGTGCCGGGCAGAGCCTGATCAGTCGCGACGGTTACTGGGTCGGTCGGCACTTCCTGCGGGTGCGTCGCGCCAGTGAAGCCGAGAGCGGCATGCTCGCCCGGGGCCAGGAAATCGAGACGCTGCAGGCCGAGCGCGAAGAGGGCGAAGCCACGGTCGAAGCCATGGAAACCCGTCTGCAAACCCTGCGTGCGCAACAGCGGCAGCAGGAAAACGGCCGTGAGCATTTGCGCCGTTTGCTGCAAGACGAAGCCCGCTCCCAAGGTGAATTGAAAGCCCAGTTATCCGCCGGTAAAGCCAAGGCCGAACAATTGACGCTGCGCCGCACCCGCCTCGATGAGGAACTGATCGAACTCGGCGAACAGCGCGAGCTGGAGCACGAACAGGTCGGCGAAGCGCGCATGCATTTGCAGGAAGCGCTCGACGCCATGGCGCTGGACACCGAGCAGCGCGAGTTGCTGCTGGCCCAGCGTGACAGCCTGCGCGAACGCCTCGATCGCGTGCGCCAGGAAGCGCGCCAGCACAAGGATCACGCCCATCAACTGGCGGTGCGCCTTGGCTCGTTGCGTGCGCAACATGACTCCACGCGGCAGGCGCTGGAACGTCTGGAAATGCAGGCTGAGCGCCTGACCGAAAAACGCGAACAGTTGAGTCTGAATCTGGAGGAGGGCGAGGCACCGCTGGAAGAGCTGCGCCTGAAACTCGAAGAACTGCTCGACAAACGCATGACCGTCGACGAAGAGCTGAAGACCGCGCAGATCGCACTGGAAGACGCCGACCGCGAATTGCGCGAGGCGGAAAAACGCCGGACCCAGGCCGAGCAGCAATCGCAGCTGATCCGTGGTCAGCTCGAGCAACAGCGCATGGAATGGCAAGCGCTGACCGTGCGTCGCAAGGCGTTGCAGGATCAACTGCTCGAAGACGGCTACGATCTCAATGGCGTGCTCGCGACATTGACCCCCGAAGCCAGTGAACGCGCCGCCGAAGAAGAACTCGAACGAATCAATGCGCGGATTCAGCGCCTGGGCGCGATCAACCTCGCGGCCATCGACGAATACACGCAACAATCCGAGCGTAAACGTTATCTGGATGCGCAGGATGCCGATCTGGTTGAGGCACTGGAGACCCTGGAAAACGTCATTCGCAAGATCGACAAGGAAACCCGTAACCGCTTCAAAGATACCTTTGATCAGATCAATGGCGGATTACAGGCACTTTTCCCGAAAGTTTTCGGTGGTGGCAGCGCGTATTTGGAACTGACGGGCGAAGATCTACTCGATACAGGGGTGACGATCATGGCGCGGCCGCCAGGGAAGAAGAACAGCACCATCCATTTGCTCTCCGGCGGGGAAAAAGCCCTCACTGCGCTGGCACTGGTTTTTGCGATCTTCAAATTGAATCCGGCGCCGTTCTGCATGCTCGATGAAGTTGACGCGCCACTGGATGACGCTAACGTTGGACGCTACGCACGATTGGTCAAAGAGATGTCGCAGACCGTGCAGTTCATCTATATCACCCACAACAAGATCGCCATGGAAATGGCCGATCAACTGATGGGCGTGACGATGCACGAGCCGGGTTGCTCGCGACTGGTAGCCGTGGATGTCGAGGAGGCGATGGCGATGGTGGACGCCTGAGCCAGCGTGGTGTCGGAAGGGGTACGAATAGTCTGTAGGACTTTTTTACCGGCTTCGACTTGCTGGCCAATCGACATATTCGCGCAAGCCAATGTGACAGACGGTGTAAAGTTGTCTTTGGTCGTGCTAGTTTAATGTCAATTTTTCGTATACGTGGGCAAAACGCCTGTCAGAACATAGAGTTGGCGCCACGTTTTAAAGCGGTTTACACAATGTAAGCCCCTTATTTTTCAGCATTTTTTATAGAGGCACGGGATTACATGGAAATCGGTCTGCGCGAGTGGCTGATCGTCATCGGCATCATTGTGATAGCCGGTATTCTTTTCGATGGCTGGCGCCGTATGCGCGGCGGCAAGGGAAAACTGAAATTCCGTCTTGACCGAAGTCTGTCCAACCTGCCGGACGAGGACACCAGCGCTGAGCTGTTGGGCCCGGCCCGCGTGCTGGATACGCATAAAGAGCCGCAACTGGACGAACACGATCTGCCATCGGTGAGCATGCCGGCCCGCGAAGCACGCGAGCCTCGCGAATCCGGCTCCAAGCGTGGCAAGCGCGGCAGCAACGGCCCGGCCCAGGGCGACCTGAATCTGGACCTGGATCTGGATGGCGGCCCGAGCTTCAGCAGCCGTGATGATGACTTCGTCGAAGACAGCAAGCCTGCGCCGGCCGTGGCCGACAAGGATCAGCCGCAAGCCGAGGAAGTGCTGGTGATCAGCGTGATCTGCCGCGACGCCGCCGGCTTCAAAGGCCCGGCCCTGCTGCAGAACATTCTGGAAAGCGGTCTGCGTTTCGGCGAGATGGATATTTTCCACCGCCACGAAAGCATGGCTGGCAACGGTGAAGTGCTGTTTTCCATGGCCAACGCGGTCAAGCCGGGCATTTTCGATCTGGACGACATCGACCATTTCAGCACCCCGGCGGTGAGTTTCTTCCTCGGCCTGCCAGGCCCGCGTCATCCGAAGCAGGCCTTCGACGTAATGGTCGCGGCGGCGCGCAAGCTGTCGCAGGAACTGAACGGCGAGCTGAAAGACGACCAGCGCAGTGTGCTGACCGCGCAGACCATCGAGCACTACCGTCAGCGCATCGTCGAATTCGAACGCCGCGCCCTGACCCAGAAGCGCTAAGCCCAGAGCGCAGTTGTGGAGGGGGCTTGCTGTGGCGAGGGAGCTTGCTCCCGCTGGGCTGCGAAGCAGCCCCAAAATCACGGCGGCTTCGCCACCTGGCGGGACGGTGCGACGATTCGACAAGCTCCCTCGCCACAATGTCCATAGCCTTGAGCTAATGTGATTTAGAAGATTGAGCAGCCTCGGCTGCTCTTTTGCTTTATGAGAGAACACCCATGACCGCCGCCAAAAACCGCATTCTAGAGCTGCGCGCTGAACTCGATCAGCACAACTACCGTTATCACGTCCTCGACGAACCGAGCATTCCGGACGCCGAGTACGACCGGTTGTTCCACGAGCTCAAGGCGCTGGAAGCGGCCAATCCGGAACTGATCACCAGCGACTCGCCGACCCAGCGCGTCGGCAGCGTGGCACTGACCGCGTTCACCCAGGTGCGTCACGAAGTGCCGATGCTCAGCCTCGGTAACGCCTTCGAAGAAGCCGACATGCGCGAGTTCGATCGTCGGGTGACCGAAGGGCTGGATCTGCCGGCCGGTGACCTGTTCGGTGGCGGCGCAGCGGTGGAATACAGCTGCGAACCTAAACTCGATGGCCTGGCGGTCAGCCTGCTGTATCAGGACGGCGTGCTGGTGCGCGGCGCTACTCGCGGCGACGGTACCACCGGTGAAGACATCAGCGTCAACGTGCGCACCGTGCGCAACATCCCGTTGAAGCTGCATGGCACAGGCTGGCCGGCGACTCTGGAAGTGCGCGGTGAAGTGTTCATGTCCAAGGCCGGCTTCGAGCGCCTCAACGCCTCGCAACTGGAAGTCGGCGGCAAGACCTTCGCCAACCCGCGCAACGCCGCTGCCGGCAGCCTGCGTCAGCTGGATTCGAAGATCACCGCCAACCGTCCGCTGGAATTCTGCTGCTACGGCATCGGCCAGGTCTCCCACGATATTTCCGACACTCACATCGGCAACCTCAAGCAATTGCAGAAGTGGGGCATGCCGATCAGCCACGAGCTGAAACTGGCCAAAGGCATCGGCGAGTGCCTGGATTACTACCGCGACATCGGTGAGCGCCGTAACGCGCTGGCCTACGAAATCGACGGTGTGGTGTTCAAGGTCAACAGCATCGCCGATCAGCGTGAGCTGGGCTTCCGCGCCCGCGAACCGCGCTGGGCGATCGCGCACAAATTCCCGGCCATGGAAGAACTCACCGAGTTGCTCGACGTGGAATTCCAGGTCGGTCGCACCGGCGCCGTCACCCCGGTGGCGCGATTGAAACCGGTCAAGGTCGCCGGTGTCACCGTGGCCAACGCCACCCTGCACAACATGGACGAAGTGGCGCGCCTGGGCCTGATGATCGGCGACACGGTGATCATCCGCCGCGCCGGTGACGTGATCCCGCAAGTGGTGCAAGTGGTGATGGATCGTCGTCCCGAAAACGCGCGTGCGGTGCAGATTCCCGAGAGCTGCCCGGTCTGCGGCTCGCATGTCGAACGCACGCAACTGGTCAAGCGCAGCAAAGGCAAGGAAACCATCAGCGAAGGCGCGGTGTACCGCTGCGTCGGTCGTCTGGCCTGTGGCGCGCAACTGAAGCAGGCGATCATTCACTTCGTCTCGCGCCGGGCGATGGACATCGAGGGACTTGGCGACAAGAGCGTCGAGCAACTGGTCGATGAAGGTCTGGTCAGTTCACCGGCGGATCTGTATGCGCTGAAGTTCGACGACATTGTTGATCTGGAAGGCTTTGCCGAGGTCTCCAGCAACAAGCTGTTGGCGGCGATTGAAGACAGCAAGCAACCGGGACTGGCGCGGTTCATTTATGCGCTGGGCATTCCCGACGTCGGCGAGGAGACGGCCAAGGTGTTGGCGCGCTCGCTGGGTTCGCTGGAGCGCGTGCAGCAGGCGTTGCCGCAAGTGCTGACCTACCTGCCGGACATCGGCCTGGAAGTGGCTCACGAGATTCACAGCTTCTTTGAAGATGCACACAACCAGCAAGTGATCGCCGAGTTGTTGGGGCATGGTCTGCAGATTCAGGATCAGGGTGAGCTGGGCGCCGAGTTCGCCGCCAGCACCACGCTCGGTGGTCTGCTCGACAAGCTGCACATTCCCTTTGTCGGCCCGGGCGGTGCGCAGAAACTGGCGGACAAGTTCGGTTCGCTGGACGCGGTGATGAATGCCGACTGGCTGGACATGCGTCAGGCGCTACCGGAGAAGCAGGCCAATTCGGTGCGCGAGTTTTTTGCTGTGCCCGAGCATCGGCAGATCGCCGAGTCTGCCGAAAAACAGCTGCGGGATTTCGGCATGCACTGGCTGAGCGAGAAGAAAGTCGTCGAAGGCCTGCCGCTGTCCGGCGAAACCTGGGTGTTGACGGGCAAGGTCGAGTTGATGAGCCGTGATGTGGCCAAGGAACATCTGGAAAGCCTCGGCGCCAAGGTTGCCGGCTCGGTCTCGGCGAAAACTCATTGTGTGGTCGCAGGGCCCGGTGCCGGTTCGAAACTGACCAAGGCCAATGAGCTGGGGGTGAAGGTGATGGATGAAGAGGCGTTTATCGCGTTCCTCAAAACCCATGGCATTTCTGCCTGATACCGTTTAGGTCGGCAGTCTGCTTTTGTGGCGAGGGAGCTTGCTCCCGCTCGGCGACGAAGTCGTCGCAAAACCACCATCCTCGGTATTTCAGGGTAAATGAGGTCGCATGGTTTTGGGGGGCTGCTTCGCAACCCGGCGGGAGCAAGCTCCCTCGCCACATCGGCAGTGTCACTCAGTAGCTGCGTTGTATTCGGGAACATTGTTGACTTCAGGATGATCTAGTCTTGGCAAGCCCCAGGGAGAGATCACCATGTACCGCTTTTTCGAGCAGCTCAGTTCCCGCATCGTCGCGCCGTTCATGGGCGAATCTTCACGCAACAGCAAAATCTGGCCGTGCCGCTGCGGCCAGTCGCTGTTCTTTCGCAACAGCCAGTGCCTGGCTTGCAGCGCCCTGTTGGGCTATCAGCCTGAAGAAAGTCGCCTGACCTCGTTGCAACCCGGCCCGCAGGACGGCAGCTGGACACTCGATGCCGATCCCGACGCCGGATTGTTTCGTCGCTGCGCCAACCTCGACACTCCCGCCGCGTGCAATTGGCTGCTGCCGGATAACGGCCATGACAGCCTGTGCATCGCCTGCAGCCTCAATCGCACCATCCCCGACCTTTCTGTGACGGAAAACCCCGAACGCTGGCGCAAGGTCGAGATCGCCAAGCGCCGGCTGGTGGCGCAACTGATCACCCTGGGCCTGCCGGTCATCCCGAAAACCGTGGATGAGGCCACCGGTCTGGCCTTCGACTTCATCGGCGTCGACCTCGAAGGCAATGCGCCGATGACCGGCCACGCCAACGGCCTGATCACCCTCGACATCAAAGAAGCCGACGACGCCCATCGCGAGCAGGTGCGGGCGGCAATGCATGAACCCTATCGCACGCTGCTCGGGCATTTTCGGCATGAGGTCGGGCATTATTATTGGGATCGTTTGATCGCCAACGGTCCGTGGCTCGAAGCTTTTCGCAAGCTGTTCGGCGACGAGCGCGCCAGTTACGCCGAAGCGCTCGACCGACACTATCAGCAAGGTGCACCGCTGGACTGGCCGCAACATTACGTCAGCGCCTACGCGACCATGCACCCCTGGGAGGACTGGGCGGAAACCTGGGCGCATTACCTGCACATGATGGATGCGGTGGATACTGCGCTGGGTTTTGGCATGAGCGCGCGGGAAATGGACTTCGATTACCAGCCGTTTCCACCGAGCACTCTGTACGACCCGGAGCACCCCGGCGGCGCGGCGTTCCTGTCGTTCGTCAACGCCTGGATCGAACTGGCGGGGATGCTCAACGAACTGTCACGCAGCATGGGCCAGCCGGATTTCTACCCGTTTGTGTTGCCGGCGGCGGCGATTGCCAAGCTGCACTTCATCCATCTGGTAATCCAGCAGGCGGGCGGCAAGGCGGACGAGGTGCTGACCCTGTAGCAGCTGCCGCAGGTTGCGATCTTTTTAGGCTCAGCGCATGTCCTTGAACCCGTTCATATTTTTTATCTGAAACCAACGGTTGTAACTTCGCTTCAGACAGGTACAATGGCGCGGCTCGCCGACAGGTGAGTGTCGTTATGGTGACCCCATCGGTCCCCCCGCAACGATTACCCGTGAACCTGGTCAGAGCCGGAAGGCAGCAGCCACAGCGGGAACATTGTGTGCCGGGGTGTGGCTGGTGGGGTTACCACCTTAACGAACATTGAGCGCTTCAACAGAACTGCATGGGTTTCGCCCACTGCGGTTTTTTTATGCCCGCGATTTGGGCTTTCACGCCGGCTCCCTGTGGGAGCGAGCCTGCTCGCGAAGGCTGTCCCCCCGATGCCTGTTCCGCTACCAAGGCTGAACAGTGGCATACTCCACCGTCTTGCTGCGCGCGTCGTTGACAAGTTCGCGCCCTGGCTACGAGGTTGTATGCACCCGGAACATCACGATTTATCCACCGCCGTGTATTTGCCCGTCACGGACGAGACCTGCGCGAGCCTGTTGCAGCCCGAGGGCTCAAAAAACCTCGACGAGCTGACGGATGCGCAACTGGCCGCCGTGCTGGTCATCCAGAATCTGGCTCAGGCCACCGAAAAGGATCTCACCGCCGCAGCGGCGGAGAAGGTGCTGGCGCGCCTGATCGCCTGGGCGGTCGATGGCGGGGCAGGGCTGCTGTCCGAGTCGCAACGGCTGTTTGACCCGCGCCAGTTGTACTTCGGTCTGAATGCCATCAGGGGATTGAACCTGCGATTGCTGTTGGCCGAAGAGGTGGCGGCGCAGGATTACCTGCTGCCCGATGGCAAGTGGGATGACGAGTTCAAGACGCGCCACCACTCAATCAACAATCCGTTCAGCCAGCAGATGATCAGCCCGGCACACCGCGAGCGCTGGCTCAGCGCCGCGCAGGACAAACTGGTCAGAACCTTCCGCGCCAACCTCGATGAAGACCTGCACGTGCAAGGCTACGCCGGGATCGGCAAGAGCCATCTGGTCGGCGCATTGACCGAGTGCCTGCGCCCGGAGAAAACCCTGTTGCTGGCACGCACCCCGGAAAAACTTGCGACCCTGTGCCAGCGCATGGGCGTAGCCAGTGAGCGCAAGCCCGGCATCACCTTTGAGGCGTTCGCGCGCGGGCTGATTTATGGGCGCAAGCCACAGCCGGCAAGCGCCGCCGGCCGAGTCGCGAGCAAACAGAGTCTGGCGCAGGAGTTGAACATCCTCGGTTTTCGCGAGCATGACGCGCAACGAACCCTGAACGTCTGCCTGGAAACCCTCGAGCGCTATTGCCACTCCCGGGACTACAGCCTGTCGGCGCATCATCTGCCGTATTTCAAACTGTCCTTGTCCGGTCTTGAGTCCAAGGTGCTGCTGGAATATTCGAGCCGCGTCTGGACTTACCTCGAGGCCAACCCGGTGTGGGGCCGGCAGAGTGGCTTCGAAGCGTTGTTGCTGATCAAACGGGCAAGCCTCGCCGGCTGCGTGGTGCCGCCGCGTTATACCCACGTGCTGATCGACGAGAGTCAGGACATTCCCGCTTCGCTGCTGCAGATCATCGAGCGCGGCCAACAGGTGCTGATCACGCTGGGCGATGAGTACCAGCACGCCGAGCGCGATCTGGTGAAAAGAAAGCGTGAAGTGCGCCAGAGCGATATCACCTACTCGGTGCGTTCGGGACGCAATGTCGAGCGTCTGGTCAATCCGCTGATTTCCCGCCACTCGGAAAAGAGCAAGGTGCCCTTTGAAGGCGCGCGTGAAGCGGACGTCGGCATCGAGTTTTATCCGCAGGGCTTTGTCCCGCCGGAAGGTTGCGTGGTACTGACGGCGTCACCGTGGGACACGATGAAGTGGGCCATGCAGCTGCACGATGCCAATTGCCTGTTCTGCTTTGCCGACATGAAAGCGCAGCGCGATCTCGAACACTTCATGACCAGCGCCATCGAGTTGTTCAAGGTCGATTACTACAGTTCCACGCACAGCGAGAAGGGTCCGCATCGCTATTTCAGCGACTTGCCCACGTGGCAGTTGGTACGCGATGCCAATCAGTTCGACGAAGCGTTTCTTTGGGTCGAGGCCGAGCTGGAAAAAGGCTTCAAGGTCGCTGACCTGACCCGGCTCAACCGGATGATCGGCGGCCCCGGCAAAAGCTGCCTGCTGATGCAGGCGCACGAGGCGGGCGGCATGGAGTTCGACCGCGTTCTGCTGACCCCCGAGCTGCTGACCAACGTGCAGTTCAAGGACGCCTACGCGTTCGATCAGCGGATCTGCGCCGTGTACATCGCCATCTCCCGCGCCCGGCAGCAGCTTTATCTGCCGTACGACGTGGTCGAGTGGATCGAATTCCACGACTACCAGAAATTCCGCGAATCGCACGGCTACTGATTGCCCCCCCTTGGAGGAGTGAGCCTGCTCGCGATTGCTTCGGTTCAGTCAACATCGATGCCGACTGACATGACACTATCGCGAACAGGCTCACTCCTACAGGGCGTTATGGGGTGTCGCAGTCCCGATCCCGAGCCGAAATTTTCCCGCCAACAACAGCTTGGCCAGATTAGACGAGCACACCGGATGCAATTTTGCCCCTGCTCCGCTAGCATTAGCCGCTTCAGCTTCCTTCGTTGCGACGGTTTTCGATGAGTTATCAGGTTCTTGCACGTAAATGGCGTCCGCGCTCGTTCCGCGAAATGGTCGGCCAGACCCATGTGCTCAAGGCTCTGATCAATGCCTTGGACAGCCAGCGGCTGCACCATGCGTACCTGTTCACCGGTACGCGCGGGGTCGGTAAGACCACCATTGCGCGGATCATTGCCAAATGCCTGAACTGTGAGACAGGTATCACGTCCAGCCCCTGCGGCGAGTGTTCGGTGTGCCGTGAAATCGACGAAGGGCGCTTTGTCGACCTGATCGAGATCGACGCCGCGAGCCGGACCAAGGTCGAGGACACCCGCGAGCTGCTCGACAACGTGCAGTACGCGCCGAGCCGCGGGCGCTTCAAGGTCTATCTGATCGACGAAGTGCACATGCTCTCCAGCCATTCCTTCAATGCGCTGCTGAAAACCCTCGAAGAGCCGCCGCCGTACGTCAAGTTCATCCTGGCGACCACCGACCCGCAGAAACTTCCGGCAACGATTTTGTCGCGTTGCCTGCAGTTTTCCCTGAAGAACATGACGCCCGAACGCGTGGTCGAGCATCTGACCCACGTCCTCGGCGCCGAAAACGTGCCGTTCGAAGACGACGCGCTGTGGTTGCTGGGTCGCGCTGCTGACGGTTCGATGCGTGACGCCATGAGCCTGACCGACCAGGCCATCGCCTTCGGTGAAGGCAAGGTGCTGGCCGCCGATGTGCGGGCGATGCTCGGCACGCTGGATCACGGTCAGGTTTTCGACGTGTTGCACGCACTGATCGAAGGCGATGCCAAGGCGTTGCTTGAAGCCGTGCGCCATCTGGCCGAGCAAGGCCCGGACTGGAACGGCGTGCTCTCGGAAATTCTCAACGTGCTGCACCGTGTCGCCATCGCCCAGGCATTGCCGGAAGGTGTCGATAACGGTCATGGCGACCGTGACCGCGTATTGGCGCTGGCGCAGGCGCTGCCGGCCGAAGACGTGCAGTTCTATTACCAGATGGGCCTGATCGGTCGCCGCGACTTGCCGCTGGCGCCGGATCCCCGTGGTGGTTTCGAAATGGTCCTGCTGCGGATGCTGGCCTTCCGGCCCGCGGACATGGCGGACGCCCCGAGGCAACCGCTAAAGCCAGTGGGGATCAGCCAGGCCACAGTTGATTCCGCAAACGCAGTGGCTGCCGCGCCCAAGCCTGCGCCGGTAGTCGCTGCGGCTGTTGCGCCGGCACCGGTTGTTGCTCCAGCGCCAGCCCCGGCTCCTGAGCCCGCGCCTGTGGTGGCCGCTGCACCCGCGCCAGAGCCAGAAGCAGAGCCTGAGCCAGTCGTCGCCGAAGCGGTGGTCGACCTGCCGTGGAACGATCCGGTCGAACCCGAGCCAGAACCCGAGCCGGTGCAGCAACCAGCCGTCGAGCCGGTGCTGGAAACCGCCAGCGAGCAGCCCGAGCTGCCGCCGATGCCGCTGCCGACCCCGGACAGCGTGGTGCCGGATGCGCCGGAGTGGGCGGCCGCGCCGATTCCCGAGCCGTCGGTCGCCGACGTCGATGCCGCCACCCCGGGTATGGACCTCGACGACGAGCCGCCGCTGGACGAAGACTACATCGAGCCGGACATGGATTCGGCCTACAGCTACCTCGACGATCTGGCCAGCGAACACACCGCCGAGCCGGCCCCGGAACCCGAGCCGGAGCCTGCCGCCGCGCCGGCCACCGGTCTGGCGTTGCAATGGCTGGAGCTGTTCCCGCAACTGCCAATCTCCGGCATGACCGGCAGCATCGCCGCCAACTGCACGCTGATCGCGGTCGATGGCGACCATTGGCTGATGCACCTGGACCCGGCGCACAGCGCGCTGTTCAACGCCACGCAGCAGCGGCGCCTGAACGATGCGTTGAACCAGTTTCACGGTCGCACGCTGACCCTGACCATCGAGCTGATCAAACCCGAACAGGAAACCCCGGCGCAGGCCGCGTCCCGTCGCCGGGCCAACCGTCAGCGCGAGGCGGAGGAATCGATCCACGGTGATCCGTTCATCCAGCAAATGGTTCAGCAGTTCGGTGCGGTGGTGCGACACGATACTATTGAACCTGTCGATGCCTTGGTCGCCCAAGGCTAATAACTGAGGGCGTTCGGCGTTATGCGCCGGGCGCTGTTTTGATCCAAGTACTTTTGAGGTGATTCCCATGATGAAAGGTGGCATGGCCGGCCTGATGAAGCAGGCGCAGCAGATGCAGGAAAAAATGGCCAAGATGCAGGAAGAACTGGCCAACGCCGAAGTCACCGGCAAGGCCGGTGGCGATATGGTCACCGTGGTAATGACCGGTCGTCACGACGTGAAAAGCGTCAGCATCGACCCTAGCCTGGTTGAAGGCCTGAGCGAAGACGACAAGGAAATGCTCGAAGCCGTGGTCGCCGCCGCCGTCAACGACGCCGTGCGCAAGATCGAAGCCAACAGCCAGGAAAAAATGGGCAGCATGACCGCCGGCATGAACCTGCCAGCGGGTATGAAACTGCCATTCTGATTCGCCTTTGCGGGTTGGATGAGCTACACAAAATGCCAGGCATTGCGCCTGGCATTTTTGTTTCCGTTCCTCGGGCGTTCCGTATTCATTTGTGGCGAGGGAGCTTGCTCCCGCTCGGCGACGAAGTCGTCGTAAACCCTGAAAACCCCGTATACCTGAAAGAAAGCAGGTGGAGCGCTTCGCACTCCAGCGGGAGCAAGCTCCCTCGCCACAGGAGTCGAGTAGAAACATCGAACGCTGTGATGTCACCAAGGTCTGCTCCCTATACCCCTGAATTCCCCATTCACAGGAGACGCTGACATGTCCGACCCTCTGACCCTCAATCAACGCTTCGTCCTCGCCTCGCGTCCGGTGGGCGCGCCGACCCCGGAAAACTTCCGTCTGGAGCGCGAAGCGTTGCCGGATCTCGAAGACGGCCAGGTACTGCTCAAGACCCTGTACCTGTCGCTGGACCCTTACATGCGCGGACGCATGAGTGACGCACCGTCCTACGCCGCGCCGGTACAAATCGGCGAAGTGATGACCGGCGGGGCTGTCAGCCGAGTCGAGAATTCCCGTCATCCGAAATTCCACCAAGGCGATCTGGTGGTCGGCCTCACCGGCTGGCAGAGCCACAGCATCAGCGACGGCCGTAACATCATGCCAATCCCGTCCGGCCTGCCGAGTCCGTCGATGGCCCTCGGTGTGCTGGGCATGCCGGGGATGACCGCGTACATGGGGCTGATCGACATCGGTCAGCCGAAAGAAGGCGAGACCCTGGTGGTGGCTGCAGCGTCCGGTGCGGTCGGTTCAGTGGTCGGTCAGGTGGCGAAGATCAAGGGCCTGCGCGCCGTGGGTGTGGCCGGTGGAGCCGACAAATGCAAATACGTGGTCGAGGAGTTGGGTTTTGATGCCTGCATCGATCACAAGGCGCCGGACTTTGCCGAACAACTGGCCAAGGCTTGCCCGAAAGGCATCGACATCTATTACGAGAACGTCGGCGGGCATGTGTTCGATGCCGTGGTGCCGCTGCTCAACCCCAAGGCGCGGATCCCGCTGTGCGGGCTGATCGCCGGTTACAACGCCACTGAGGTGCCGCAAGGCCCGGATCGTCTGCCAATGCTGCAGCGTACGTTGCTGACCAAGCGTGTGCGGATTCAGGGCTTCATCGTGTTTGATGACTACGGCGACCGTCAGCCGGAATTCATCAGCCACATGGTGCCGTGGGTGCGCGACGGCAAGGTCAAATTCCGCGAAGACGTGGTGGAAGGTCTGGAGCAGGCACCCGAGGCGTTCATCGGTCTGCTGGAGGGACGCAACTTCGGCAAACTGGTAGTGAAGGTTGCCCAGGACTGAGCATTTGACGCTGGCCAGAGGCGCGGGTATAAACCGCGTCTCGTTGTTTTGTCGGACTTTTTACCCATGAGCTTCAGCCCTTTGATTCGCCAACTGATCGACGCCCTGCGCACTTTGCCGGGCGTGGGTCAGAAAACCGCCCAGCGCATGGCGTTGCAGTTGCTCGAGCGTGATCGCAGCGGCGGCACGCGCCTGGCCCAGGCCTTGAGCCAGGCCATGGAAGGGGTGGGTCACTGCCGCCAGTGCCGCACGCTGACCGAAGACGATCTGTGCCCGCAATGCGCCGACACGCGCCGCGACGACACGCTGCTGTGCGTGGTGGAAGGGCCGATGGACGTGTATGCAGTGGAGCAGACCGGTTTCCGTGGGCGTTACTTCGTGCTCAAAGGCCACCTGTCGCCGCTCGACGGTCTGGGGCCGGAGGCCATCGGTATTCCGCAGTTGATGGCGCGCATTGAAGAGGCGGGCACCTTTACCGAAGTCATCCTTGCCACCAACCCGACGGTGGAAGGTGAGGCGACTGCGCATTACATCGCCCAACTTCTGGCCAACAAAGGCCTGATCGCCTCGCGGATTGCTCACGGTGTGCCGCTGGGTGGAGAGCTGGAGCTGGTGGATGGCGGGACGCTGGCGCATTCGTTTGCCGGGCGTAAACCGATTTCCCTCTGACAGGTGTAGTGCCTGATCTGGCCCCATCGCTGGCAAGCCAGCTCCCACAGTGATTTCGGTCGTTCACAATGTTGTGCACACCAAATAAACCTGTGGGAGCTGGCTTGCCAGCGATGGGCGCACCTCGATTTGGCTGATTCACACAATTGAGTTGAAAACCAAGCAAGCGCTCGGTTAACGTCGGCCAACCCTTCGATGGAGTTCGCCGATGCCTGCCTTCCAGGAATACTTCGACCCCAGCCACCAAATGGTCCGCGACAGCGTCAGACGTTTCGTCGAGCGCGAGATCCTGCCGGACATCAACGCGTGGGAAGAGGCCGAAAGCTTTCCCCGTGAGCTGTACCTGAAGGCCGGGGCGGCGGGGATTCTTGGCATTGGCTATCCGGAAGCGCTGGGTGGCAGCCACGAAGGTGATGTGTTCGCCAAAGTCGCCGCCAGCGAGGAACTGATGCGCTGCGGTTCCGGTGGTTTGGTCGCAGGCCTCGGTTCGCTGGATATCGGCCTGCCACCGATCGTCAAATGGGCCCGGCCCGAGGTGCGCGAGCGCGTCGTGCCGCAAGTGCTCAGCGGCGAGAAGATCTGCGCGTTGGCAATTACCGAACCCGGCGGCGGTTCCGACGTCGCCAACCTGCAAACCCGCGCTGTGCGTGACGGCGAGTTCTACCGGGTCAGCGGCAGTAAAACTTTCATCACCAGCGGCGTACGTGCCGATTTCTACACCGTCGCGGTGCGCACCGGAGCGCCGGGTTTCGGCGGCATCAGTCTGCTGTTGATCGAGAAGGGTACGCCCGGCTTCACCGTAGGCCGCCAGTTGAAGAAAATGGGCTGGTGGGCCTCGGACACCGCTGAACTGTTCTTCGACGATTGCAGGGTGCCTGTGGGCAATCTGATCGGCGCGGAGAACATGGGCTTCGCCTGCATCATGGGCAATTTCCAGAGCGAACGGCTGGCGCTGGCGCTGATGGCCAACATGACTTCACAACTGGCCCTCGAAGAAGCTCTGAAGTGGGCGCGTGAGCGCGAAGCGTTCGGCAAACCAATCGGCAAGTTTCAGGTGATCAAGCATCGGTTGGCGGAGATGGCCACAGCGCTGGAAGTATCGCGCGAGTTCACCTACCGCCAGGCGGCGAAAATGGCGGCGGGGCAGAGCGTGATCAAGGAGATTTCCATGGCCAAGAACTTCGCCACGGACACCTCGGACCGGATCACCAGTGAAGCGGTGCAGATTCTTGGCGGCCTGGGTTACATGCGCGAAAGCCTGGTGGAGCGGCTGTATCGGGATAACCGCATTCTGTCGATTGGCGGCGGAACGCGGGAGGTGATGAACGAGATCATCAGCAAGCAGATGGGGCTTTAATTCATTGGTGATGCAGCTGACGGCATCGCTGGCAAGCCAGCTCCCACAGGCTTTTTGGGGGGTACACAATATTTGTGAACGACCGAAATCACTGTGGGAGCTGGCTTGCCAGCGATGGCGCCAGTGAATGCGACGCTTACTTATCCGTCAGAGCAAACTGCGTCAGACAGAAAGTAGGAATCCCCATGTCCTCAAGACGCTGCGAACCCCCCAGCTCCGGCAGATCAATGATCGCCGCCGCCTCATGCACCCGCGCGCCCATGCGGCGGATCAGGTTGGCCGCGGCGATCAGCGTGCCACCGGTGGCGATCAGGTCATCGAACATCACCACCGAGTCGCCTTCACACAGGCTGTCGGCGTGCACTTCGAGGAACGCTTCGCCGTACTCGGTCGCGTAACCTTCGGCCAGCACGTCCGCGGGCAGTTTGCCTTGCTTGCGGAACAGCACCAGCGGCTTGTTCAGTTGGTAGGCCAGCACCGAACCGATCAGGAAACCGCGCGCATCCATCGCGCCGATGTGGGTGAAGTCGGCTTCCACATAACGGTGGGCGAAGCTGTCCATCACCAGGCGCAGGGCCTTGGGCGACTGGAACAGCGGGGTGATGTCGCGAAAGATCACGCCCGGTTTCGGGAAGTCGATCACGGGGCGGATCAGGGATTTGATGTCGAAGGAGTCGAAGACCATCGTCGAGGTGTCCTGGCAGGGCTGCAAACGGCGCAGTATACCCGCGGCTGAAACGCTTCGCTCAACCGCGGATCGAGATCAGCCTTCGAGCGAACCGCCGGCCAGGGCGCAGAGCTGAATCGGGTCGAGGATGTGAATCTCCTTGCCCTCGGCGGCGATCAGTTCGTTCTGCTGGAAGCGGGTGAACACCCGCGACACGGTTTCCACCGCCAGGCCCAGATAATTGCCGATTTCATTGCGCGACATGCTCAGGCGGAACTGGTTGGCCGAGAACCCGCGAGCCCGGAAGCGGGCCGACAGGTTGACCAGGAACGTGGCGATGCGCTCGTCGGCGGTTTTCTTCGACAGCAACAGCATCATTTGCTGGTCGTCGCGGATCTCGCGGCTCATCACCCGCATCAACTGACGGCGCAGCTGCGGCAGTTGCAAGGCCAGTTCGTCGAGGCGTTCGAAAGGTATTTCACAGACCGAGGTGGTTTCCAGGGCCTGAGCCGACACCGGGTGTTTCTCGGTGTCCATGCCGGACAGGCCGACCAGTTCGCTCGGCAGGTGGAAGCCAGTGAGTTGTTCTTCGCCGCTGTCGCTCAGGCTGAAGGTCTTGAGGGCGCCGGAGCGTACTGCATAGACGGAATCGAAGGTGTCGCCCTGGCGGAACAGGAACTCACCCTTTTTCAACGGGCGGCCACGTTTAACGATTTCGTCCAGCGCATCCATGTCTTCCAGATTCAGAGAAAGTGGCAGGCAGAGAGGGGCCAGGCTGCAATCCTTGCAATGGGCCTGGTTGTGAGCGCGCAGTTTGACTGGCTCGGACATTTCTTAAATCCTTGTGGGAAAACACACATAAGCCGTAAGGGTAACCCACGGGAGGACGTTCAGGCCAGCCTGTGGCGAGTTTGTCCCACGGGCGTAAAGCCGTAGGGCAAGTGGCCGATAAACAGGTATCAACACGCATGCAAGGAACCTCTCGATGGCCGCCATTGACACGCTGAATCCCGGTAACAACGGCGTTGCGTCTGTGCCGAGCACCGCCAGGACAGGGACCGACAGCGAGCAGAATCCCGCCTCTGCGCCGTTGGCAACCCCGACCTTGGTCGAGGGCGTCAAAGTGTCGCTGTCCGGCGCCTCCATCGAAAAATCCTACAGCGCCGGGGGCGAGAACGCCGACATCGAAGACAGCGGCTTGCCCGAGAACGTCCAGCAGTTGCTGAAGATGATCCGCAAACTGCAAAAAGAGATTGCCGAGAAGAAAGCCCGGATGGCCGCTGTCATGTCTGACAAAACCATGACCAACGAAGCCAAGGTCAACATGCTCGCCGCGCTGCGCGGTGCCATCGCCGCACTGAATACCGGGCTGATCAGCGCCAATCTGGCCCTGTCCAAAGTCATGGACCAGTCGGGCCTCAGCGCCGAGCAAAACCTCAAACTCGGCTCACTGCTGACGAAAAACTAGATCACCCGCGAAAAGCGCTGGCGGTTCTGCTGTTCCAGATACGCGTCGAACACCATGCATACCGAGCGCACCAGCAGGCGTCCGGCTGGCAGCACTTCGATGCGCTCGCGCTCCAGACTGATCAGCCCATCGTTGGCCATGCCTTGCAGTTGCGGCCACAGCGCGCCGAAATAACCCTGAAAATCGATGTTGAACGCTTGCTCGATCTCGGCGAATTCCAGGCTGAAATTGCAGATCAACTGCTGGATCACCGCGCGGCGCAGGCGATCGTCGGCATTGCACACCAGGCCCCGGCTGGTCGCCAGTTGCGCGGCGGCGAGGGTGTTCTGGTACTGGTTCAGGTCGCTGTTGTTCTGGCAGTAGAGATCGCCGATCTGGCTGATCGCCGACACTCCCAGGCCAATCAGATCGCAATGTCCGTGGGTGGTGTAGCCCTGAAAGTTGCGCTGCAGGGTCTGTTCTTCCTGAGCAATCGCCAGCTCATCGTCGGGCAGGGCGAAGTGATCCATGCCGATGTAGCGGTAGCCGGCGGCGGTCAGTTGTTCGATGGTGCGCTGCAGCATTTCGAGTTTTTGCGCAGGGCTCGGCAGCTCGTGGCTGTTGATCCGCCGCTGCGGCATGAAACGCTCCGGCAGGTGTGCATAGTTGAACACCGAGAGCCGGTCCGGTTGCAGGCTGATGACTTCGTCGACGGTGCGCGCAAAGTTCTCCGGGGTCTGCTTCGGCAGGCCATAGATCAGATCAATGTTGATCGAGCGAAATTGCAGGGTGCGCGCCGCATCGATCACTGCGCGGGTTTCTTCCAGGCTCTGCAGGCGATTGACCGCCCGTTGCACCGCCGGATCGAGGTCTTGCAGGCCGATGCTGACCCGGTTGAAGCCGAGTTCGCGCAGCAGGCCCATGGTCGACCAGTCGGCCTCGCGCGGGTCGATCTCGATGCCGTAGTCGCCGGAATCGTCATCCAGCAGATTGAAGTGTTTGCGCAGGTGCGCCATCAGCTGCCGCAGTTCGTCGTGGCTGAGAAAGGTCGGGGTGCCGCCGCCGAAGTGCAACTGCTCGACTTTCTGCGTCGATTCCAGATGGCAGGCGATCAACTGGATTTCCTGCTCCAGCCGTTGCAGATACGGCTGTGCACGCCCGCGATCCTTGGTGATGACCTTGTTGCAGGCGCAGTAGTAACAAATGTTCGCGCAGAACGGCACGTGCACATACAGCGACAACGGGCGCTGCGCCTTGCGGCTGTCGCGCAGGGCATGGAACAGGTCGAAGGTGCCGACCTGACTGTTGAATTGCACGGCCGTCGGGTACGAGGTATAGCGTGGCCCCGCCAGGTCGTAGCGGCGGATCAGATCAGTGTCCCAACGAATGGCGTCGAGCATGCGGGCATTCCCCCGGATAGGCTGGCAGTGTGGCGAGTCTATCGGGGTGCGACGACGGGGCTGTTGATTTGCATCAACGGCGGATTGGTAGTGATTGTTTTTGTGGCGAGGGAGCTTGCTCCCGCTGGACTGCGCAGCAGGCCCCTGGTTTTGCTGTCAAATCGGGAGGGGGCGCTTCGCACCCCAGCGGGAGCAAGCTCCCTCGCCACAGTTTTAGTGACCCATCAACCAATGTTGGTGAGGGCCAGGAAGGGTCCAGATCCCGAATAGAATCACCAGCAACCCCCCAGCCATGCGCACGCTGCGTTTGCGCAGCAACGCCGTGACCCGCTCGGCCGCCAGCCCGGTCGCCAGCAGCACCGGCCACGTCCCCAACCCGAACGCCAGCATCAACAACGCACTGTCCAGCGCATTGCCCTGGCTCGCCGACCACAGCAGCGTGCTGTAAACCAGTCCGCACGGCAGCCAGCCCCACAGCGCGCCGAGCAATAACGCACGGGGCAGACTCGATACCGGCAGCAGACGATTGGCCACCGGCTGAATGTAACGCCACAGTCCGCGACCGAGGCTTTCGATGCGGGTCAATCCGCTCCACCAACCGGCCAGATACAGGCCCATGGCGATCAGCAGCAATCCGGCGAGGATGCGCATGACCATCGCCGCCGGGCTGTTCGCTACCGCCCAGCCGGCGAGGCCGATCAGCAAACCGGCGGTCGCGTAACTGAGGATCCGACCGAGGTTGTACGCCAGCAACAGACGAAAGCGTCGGCTGCGCTGCTCCTTGGGAATCGCCAGGGTCAGTGCGCCCATCAGGCCGCCGCACATGCCCAGGCAATGCCCGCCCCCGAGCAGGCCGAGGATCAGCGCGGAAACCAAAAGCGGCGCCAGCTCAAGCATGGGGTGGCGCCTTGTCCTGCGGTTTGTCGGCTTTGGCTTCGTCCACGGCGGCGGTGTGGTTCGGGTCCTGATCATCGAACAGGATGCTGTGGGCCGGGCCGTCGAGGTCGTCGTACTGCCCGCTGTCCACCGCCCAGAAGAAAATGTACACGGCGATGGCCACGATCAGCAGGGCGGCCGGGATCATCACGTAAAGAGCTGGCATCGGTACTCCAGGCCCGTGCGGCTCAGGCCGGCAGCGGGCGGGTTTCTGAACGGGTGCCGGCAACCGGCGCGCTCGGCAGGCGAGCCAGACGCAGGGCGTTGAGCACCACGGTCAACGAACTGATCGACATGCCGACTGCAGCCCACACCGGGGTGATCCAGCCGAGGGCGGCGAACGGCAACATGAGGCCATTGTACAGCGCCGCCCACAGCAGGTTCTCGATGATTACCCGACGGGTGCGCCGCGCCAGTGTGAACGCCTGCACCAGCGCGTCGAGGCGGTTGGACAGCAGCACCGCGTCGGCACTGGTTTTCGCCAGATCAGTGGCCGAGCCCATGGCCACGCTGATGTCGGCAGCGGCCAGCACCGGTACGTCGTTCACCCCATCGCCGAGCATCAGCACTTTGCGCCCTTGTGCGTGCAGTTGTTGCAACACTTGCAGTTTGTCATCCGGGCGCAGACCGCCACGGGCCTCGTCGATGCCCAGTTCCGCAGCGACGCTGGTGACCATCGGCGAGCTGTCGCCAGACAGCAGCAGCGTGCGCCAGCCACGGGCCTTGCAGGCGGCGAGCAGGGCAGGCGCATCGTCGCGCAGGCGGTCGTCGAGAACGAACCACGCCAGCGGCCCTTGATCGTCCCCCAACAGCAGCCATTGGCCCGGCTCATCCGGCATCGCCGGCGATGGTGAACCGCTGAGGGCGCAGACAAATTCTGCCTGACCAATGCGCAAACGCTGTGTGCCAACCAGCCCTTCGAGGCCGAGTCCCGGCGTGCTGTGCACCTCTTCAGCCGCCAGCGGCGCACGGCCAAAGGCGCGGGCAATCGGATGTTCCGAACGGTTTTCCAGAGCGGCGGCGAGGCTCAGGCATTGATCGCTGTTGAGCGCACCCAGCGGGCGAATCGAACGCAAAACCAGCCGCCCCTCGGTGAGCGTGCCGGTCTTGTCGAAGATCACCGTGTCGATCTGGTTCAGGCCTTCCAGCACATGGCCGCGCGTCAGCAACAGACCGAGTTTGTGCAGGGTGCCAGTGGCGGCGGTCAACGCCGTCGGGGTTGCCAGCGACAGCGCGCAAGGGCAAGTCGCGACCAGCATCGCCAGCACGATCCAGAACGCCCGCGACGCATCCAGCTGCCACCACAACAGGCCGATGGCCGCCGCGGCAATCAGCGACAACAGCAAGAACCACTGCGCAGCGCGGTCGGCGATTTCCGCCAATCGCGGCTTCTCGGCCTGGGCGCGATCGAGCAGACGGACGATGGCCGATAGCCGCGTATCCTGACCCAGCGCAAGTACCTCGACGGTGAGCGCGCCCTCGACATTCAGCGTGCCAGCAGTGACCGCATCGCCCAGCGTGCGCGGTTGCGGCAGGTATTCGCCGGTCAGCAGCGATTCGTCGATGCTCGACTGGCCGTCGAGGATCTTGCCATCCGCCGGCAGGATCGAACCCGGTTGCACCATTACCCGATCGCCCAGACGCAGTTCGCTGAGCAGGATGCGTTCACTCTGGCCTGTGTTGTCGAGGCGCAGGCACGAGGCCGGCAGCAGATTGACCAGTTGTGCCGTCGCGGCGGCGGTGCGTTCGCGGGCCCGGCGTTCCAGATAGCGTCCGGCAAGGAGGAACAGCGCGAACATCCCGACCGCATCGAAATACAGCTCGCCGACCCCGGTGATCGAGGTCCAGATCCCGGCGATGTAGGCGCTGCCAATCGCCAGTGACACCGAGACGTCCATGGTCAGATGGCGGGTGCGCAAGTCGCGCATGGCGCCCTTGAAGAACGGCGCGCAGCTGTAGAACACGATGGGCGTGGTGAGGAACAGCGCAACCCAGCGCAGGATCGTGTGCAGCTCGGGGCTGAGGTCGATATTGAATTCCGGCCACGTGGCCATCGTCGCCATCATCGCCTGGAACCACAACAGCCCGGCGACGCCGAGTTGGCGCAGGGCCAGACGGTTTTCGCTGGCCAGTTGTTCGCTGGCGCGGTCGGCCTGATACGGGTGGGCGGCGTAACCGATGTGGCGCAGCTCCGCGAGGATCTGGCTCAGTGGCAATTGTGCGTCGGCCCATTGCACGTGCAGGCGATGGTTGGACAGATTGAGCCGCGCTTCGGCCACTGCCGGCAGGGTGCGCAGGTGTTTTTCGATCAGCCAGCCGCAAGCGGCGCAACTGATGCCTTCCATCAACAGGGTGGTTTCGGCGAGTTCGCCCTCGTGACGGACGAAGGGTTGTTGCACGTCGGCGCGGTCGTACAGCGCCAGTTCATCGGTCAATTGCACCGGCAAGGCTTCGGGGTTGGCCGAGGCTTCGCTGCGATGCTGGTAATAACTTTCCAGACCACCAGCCACGATGGCTTCGGCCACGGCCTGGCAGCCGGGGCAGCAGAACTCGCGGGCCTCCCCGAGCACAACGGCGGTGAAGCGACTGCCCGACGGAACGGGCAGGGCGCAGTGGTAGCAGGGAAGTGGGGTGGTCATTTGTGATGCCGTACAAATCTATTGTGGCGAGGGAGCTTGCTCCCGCTCGGCTGCGAAGCAGTCGTATGGCAGCGAACTCATTCTGCCTGAATGAACCGGGAAGCTGGTTATAGGGGCGCTTCGCACCCCAGCGGGAGCAAGCTCCCTCGCCACAGTGCAGCTTTTTATTTATCCAGGTCTTCGGCGCCCTGCAGCGGTTCATCACCGAGCAGCAGATCCTTGTCGTGGCTGACCTGTTCTTCTTCGAACATGCGCCACACGTGGTCGTCCTGAGTGCCCAGCAATTCGACAAAACGTCGGCCTTCAACCTTGTCGCCCAACTGGCCGATGTAACGACCGGCCTCGGTTTCGCTGCGGGTCAGGACGATCTTGCGATCCTTCTCCGGCTGGGTCGGCGAGATCAGGTTCAGTTCCAGGGTTTTCGGCTGGCTGGCACCGCTCAGGCGCAGGTCGACTTCGCCAGTGAGCTCATCCAGATGGACGTTGGCGCGCATCTTCAGATCCTGCGCCAGCAGTTCACGGTCCAGCGAGCGATTGATGCCTTTGCCGGCCTCGTAGTAGTTGTCGTTGACCAGGTTGTCCGGGTTGTTCACCGCGATGGTCACCATCGACAGGGTCAAGGTCACCGAACAGGCCAGAATCCCGATGATGATCCATGGCCAAAGGTGCTTGTACCAAGGACTGGCGGCGTTTGCTGCAGGCATGTTCAGTTCTCTCAACGGGTTTGTGGGCCGATGAATCGGCTCTTGGCTTCAACGTGGACACTGTCGTCGTCGGCGTCCTTGAGGATGAATTTCACCTCGTTGGTGCTCGACGGCAATTGTTCCGGTGCGCTCGACAACTCCACCGGCATGCTGAAGATTTCGCCGGCCGGGACCTTGATCTCGCGTTTGCCTTGCAAACGCAGATCCGGCAGGCCGGCGGCTTCCAGCACGTAGGTGTGGTCGCGCTGATCCTTGTTCATGATCTTCAGGCTGTAGACGTTTTCGATCCGGCCTTCGGCGTTCTCGCGGTACAGCACGCGGTCCTTGCTGACGTCGAAGCCGACCAGCGAGCGCATGAAGAACGCCGTCACCAGCAGACTGATCATCGCCAGCAGCACCACCGCATAGCCGATCAGGCGTGGTCGCAGTTTATGGGTTTTCTGGCCGGACAGGTTGTGTTCGGTGGTGTAGCTGATGAGGCCGCGCGGGTAGTCCATCTTGTCCATGATCGCGTCACAGGCGTCGATGCACGCCGCGCAACCGATGCACTCGATCTGCAGACCGTCACGGATGTCGATGCCGGTCGGGCACACCTGAACGCACATCGTGCAGTCGATGCAATCGCCCAGACCCATGGCCTTGTAGTCGACGCCTTTCTTGCGCGGGCCGCGGGCTTCGCCGCGCCGCGGGTCGTAGGAAACGATCAGAGTGTCCTTGTCGAACATCACGCTCTGGAAACGTGCGTACGGGCACATGTAGATGCACACCTGCTCGCGCAGCCAGCCGGCGTTGCCGTAGGTGGCGAGGGTGAAGAAACCGACCCAGAAGTACGACCAGCCATCGGCCTGGCCAGTGAAGAACTCGAACACCAGTTCGCGGATTGGCGAGAAGTAACCGACGAAGGTCATGCCGGTGACGAAACCGATCAATAGCCACAGCGAATGTTTGGCGAGTTTGCGCAGGAACTTGTTGCCGCTCATCGGCGCTTTATCGAGCTTGATACGCTGGTTGCGGTCGCCTTCGGTGACTTTCTCGCACCACATGAAAATCCACGTCCACACGCTTTGCGGACAGGTGTAGCCGCACCAGACGCGGCCGGCGTAAACGGTGATGAAGAACAGGCCGAACGCGGCAATGATCAGCAGCCCCGACAGCAGAATGAAGTCCTGCGGCCAGAAGGTCGCACCGAAGATGAAGAACTTGCGTTCCGGCAGGTTCCACCACACCGCCTGATGCCCGCCCCAGTTCAGCCACACCGTACCGAAATACAACAGAAACAGCGCGGCGCCGCCGATCATCCGCAGATTGCGGAACAGGCCGGTGAAGGCACGGGTGTAGATTTTTTCTCGAGAGGCGTAAAGGTCGACGCTGTTGTTCGCGTTTTTGCTCGGTGGTGTGACGTCGTGTACCGGAATCTGGTTACTCATCATTGCATCCCACGGCAGTGGACAAATGCCTCGGTCGATACGTGCCGACCGCGGTCAGAAAGGGGGGTCGCAGTGGCGCAATGATACGCCTGTCGCTCTGGCTCAAGGGTGCGACCTTTGGTCGCGTTGGGGAAAAAGCGTTATTGGTGTAGCGAATGCAGCAAAGCCTGATGCAGATCAATTGACTTGTTGAGTATGGACGGTTTTGGGGGGGCGGCTAATTCATTGTTCCCACGGGTTGATCAGGGTGACGCCGCTCGAGCGGAAATCACCGACATTGCGAGTGACCACTGTGAGTCCATGCACCAGGGCCGTGGCAGCTATCAATGCATCGCTTTCATTGGCCTGGTCGGGTACATGCAGGCTGGCACAACGCAGTGCCACCGCGGCATCGACCGGCAGGATTCGGGCTTCGAATGCCGGAATGACGTGACGCGTCAGCCAACTGCGCAACAGCTTTCCTTGAGCAGGATCACGCCGTTCCATTCGCAGTACTCCGGTTTCCAGTTCTTTCAAAGTAATAGCGGAAATGTACAGGCGCGGGGCGATGACGCCTTTGGCCCAACTGACCACATTGGCATCGGCTTGCGGCTTGCGAAGTTCGGAAATCACATTGGTGTCGAGTAAGTACATCAGGACAGATCCACGGGACGATGAATGATGACTGCGCGCTCGGTTTCGAAATCGATGTCGGCAGCCTCCGGCATGACCAACAAATCGACAATGCTCGTGTTTGCGCCGCTCAGTTTCTGATATTCCTCAATGCTCAACAGGACATGAGAGGCCTTGCCACGGTCGGTGATGATCACTGGACCCAGACGGGCAGCCTTTTTGGCGCTGCTGGTGTCCTGATTGAATTCACGGCTGGAGATGGTGGTGATTGCCATCATGGTTGACCTCTCGCAATACAGATGTAGCAACGTTACTACTTCGCTTTGGGGGCGGCAATCAAGGAAGACAGGACTCAGCCGTCCGTTGGTCGGTCCGTGGCTGGCATCAGTCGAGCCAGCCTCGCACAAGGCGCAGGCCGGCTCGGGTTGATTCAGGCGTGGCTTCAAGACTCAGGGAAGTCTGCCGCCGCCCAGGCTCTCGAGACTGCCGGTATTTCTGTGGGGCTTTGTGGTGCTTCTGGAGTCGGGTTGCAACGGATTACCCAGTGTCACGGCAATCGATTCCACGGGGTGGTTCGATGGATCGATTGCCTGATCGTTGTCTGTGAGTTTCTGATCAACCGGCAGAGGGTCTGTGCTGTCATTCAACATAGCGGCTTCATCCTTGAAGTGGCTCCGATGAGGGTCAACGGGCTGTGGACGACCCTACAGAGCATAGCGAATCGAGTCCATCAGGCATGTGTCTCAAAGTATTAATTTCGAAGGCGATTTTAATATTTCAGAAATATGATTAGTTAATTAGTGGCTTTTGTTTTCCTGTTTTTTTCGAATAGCTTAGTGGCTGTTCTGCAGCGTGTTGGTTGCATGTTCATGTTTTGAAATTTAACGGAATAATGGAGTGTTATGAAAATCAAGGAAGTTAAAAAGCTTTTCGCTTGTCTGTGTCTGATGTCCCTGACTTCTCTCGCCAGTGCCAATGAAGGTATGCCGCAGCACATGGTATTTGCATCAGACCCGCAATACCCGTGGACAGAAAAGTCGGACAGTGGCGAGGATGAGTCGAGCGCGGATTTCGAAAAGCGCGCGAAATGGCTGGTGGAAACCCAGTTCGCGAGCATTGCCCAGTTTCGCAGCGAGATGGGCGGGCAGGGCGCCGTGCCCCTGATGATCAACGGCGACATGACCGCGTTCGGCCATGGCTGGCAGCGCTCCTATGTCGGTTCGATGCTGAAAAAACACTTTGGCGATCACGTGCTCTACGGATTGGGCAATCACGACTACCAGAACAACGTGAATGACTGTTTCAGTGAAAGTTGCGCAGCGGGCAGTATTGTTGATTACCGTGATCATCATGTCGGTAAAGTCGATGAATTTGATCTGGAAGTCACTGGCAGTTTTGTGAATAAACACTATCTGGGTAGTCTTGCTTATTCAAAGAATATTGGTGAAGTGCATCTGGTGCAGTTGAACAATGAACCCACTTATGCGGTGAAGATTTCTCACGCGTTGAATCCGACCACATTCGATATCACGGCGTCGCTGGACTGGCTGGAAAATGATTTGCGAATAGCGCGAGCGCAGGGCTACGCGATCATTATCAACATGCACAAGCCCTATGAGTGGAAAGGCAGTTGGGATCAAGAGAAGCGCTTTCGCGAAATGATTGAAAAGTATCAGGTGACGGCGATGTTCGCCGGCCACTTCCACGACGAGGGTGGTAGCCAGACCTATATGGGGAGCGTGCCGATGTTTCTCAGCGGTTCAGCTTCTCAGCAGACGTACCTGACCGCCACGTTTTCCAAGGATCGCAAGCAATTGGAGGTGAGTCTGGTCGAGGACAATCAGTGGCGCAAACGTACGCCGGTGGCCATCGTGCCGGTGAAGTCGATCCGGGCCAGTAACCCATAAAAAAATCCCCCGCCAGAGCACTGGCGGGGGATTCTTCATTACATCAAGCCCTGGCCTTACTGCGCCTCGGCTTCCGGCGCTTTTTCACCGTGGGACAGGCTGTACACGTAGGCTGCCAGCAGGTGCACCTTGTCGTTGCCTTGCAGTTGTTCCTGCGCAGGCATCTGGCCCTGACGGCCGTAACGGATGGTCTGCTGCAGTTGCGCGAAGCTCGAACCGTAGATGAACGCGGCCGGGTGGGTCAGGTTGGGTGCGCCCATGGCTGGGGTGCCTTTGCCTTCCGGACCGTGGCAGGCCACGCAGTTGGCGGCGAACAGTTTCTGGCCGTTGGCCGGGTCCGCCTTGGTGCCTTCCGGCAGTTTGCGGCCATCGAGCTGGGTCACCACGAAGGCGGCGACGTCGGCTACGCCTTGTTCGCCGATGACTTCGGCCCAGGCCGGCATCACTGCGTGACGACCGCCCATGATGGTGGTCTTGATGGTTTCCGGCTCGCCGCCCCAGCGCCAGTCGGCGTCGGTCAGGTTCGGGAAACCATAGGCGCCCTTGGCGTCGGAACCGTGGCACACCGAGCAGTTGGAGGCGAACAGGCGGCCACCCATTTTCAGTGCTTGCGGATCCTTGGCGACTTCCTCGATCGGCATCGCCGCGAACTTGGCAAAGATCGGACCGAATTTGGCGTCCGAGCGGGCCATTTCCTTTTCCCACTCGTGCACGCCGGTCCAGCCGGTCTGGCCGTTGGCGAACGCGGTCTGCTTGTCGTTATCAAGGTAGTTGTAGCCCGGCAGCAGGCCTTTCCAGTTGCCCAGGCCCGGGTACAGCACCAGATAACCCAAGGCAAACACGATGGTGCCCACGAACAACATGAACCACCATTTCGGCAGCGGGTTGTCGTACTCCTCGATCCCGTCGAAGGAGTGGCCCACGGTCTCTTCCGTCTGCTCGCTGCGCTGGCCCTTGCGGGTCGACAGCAACAGCCAGGTCAGGGAAAAGATCGTACCGAGACTGAGGACTGTGACGTACAGACTCCAGAATGTAGTCATTCTTTGTTACTCCTAGAAGCTTGCTCGACGTGCTTGATGGCTTCGGGATCATCCGCAAAAGGCAGCAAGGTTGCGTCTTCAAACTCCGACTTGCGCTTGGGGCTGAACACCCACAACGCCAAACCGATGAAGGCCACCATCACGACAACGGTGCCCAGGCCGCGAATCATCCCGATATCCATAAAGAATCACCGTTTGCTTTTGATGATGGTGCCCAGGCCCTGAAGGTAGGCCACCAGCGCGTCCATTTCGGTTTTGCCCTTCACGGCATCTTTTGCACCGGCGATGTCTTCGTCGGTGTAAGGGACGCCGAGCGTGCGCAACACTTCCATTTTCTTGGCCGTGTCTTTGCCGTCGAGCTTGTTTTCCACGAGGAACGGGTAAGCCGGCATTTTCGACTCAGGCACCACGTTGCGCGGGTTGTACAGGTGCGCACGTTGCCAGTCATCGGAGTAACGACCGCCCACGCGAGCCAGATCCGGGCCGGTACGTTTGGAACCCCACAGGAACGGGTGATCCCAGACGCTTTCACCGGCAACCGAGTAATGGCCGTAGCGTTCGGTTT
This sequence comes from Pseudomonas sp. HOU2, assembly GCF_040729435.1. Taxonomy (NCBI): domain Bacteria; kingdom Pseudomonadati; phylum Pseudomonadota; class Gammaproteobacteria; order Pseudomonadales; family Pseudomonadaceae; genus Pseudomonas; species Pseudomonas sp. HOU2. The sequence goes on from NZ_CP160398.1 coordinate 5,369,600, forward strand.
CAGCGCGGAACGGCCGGATCATCTGCGAGTGGCAGCCGACACAACCGTTGGCGATATAGACGTCGCGGCCTTCCAGTTCCAGTGCCGAACGCGGCTTCATGCCTTCGACCGGCTTGTTGGTGACGTCCTGGAAGAACAGCGGAACGATCTGGGTCAGGCCGCCAATGCTGACGGCGATGACCATGAAGAAGGCCAGCAGGCCAATATTCTTCTCGACAGCTTCATGCTTCATCAGTGAGCTCCAACAACAGCGATCTGGGCGGCGGCTTCGGCTTCCGCCGCGTTCGAGGCGCGCACGGTGCGCCAGACGTTGTAAGCCATCAGGAACATGCCGCTGGCGAAGAATGCACCGCCCAGGGCACGGACGATGTAGCCCGGGTGACTGGCCTGCAGCGCTTCGACGAACGAGTAGGTAAGGGTGCCGTCATCGTTGATTGCACGCCACATCAGGCCCTGAGTGATGCCGTTGACCCACATCGAGGCGATGTACAGCACGGTGCCGATGGTTGCGAGCCAGAAGTGCGCGTTGATCAGGCCGACACTGTGCATCTGCGCACGACCGAACAGTTTCGGGATCATGTGGTAGATCGCGCCGATCGAGATCATCGCCACCCAGCCCAGAGCGCCGGCGTGTACGTGGCCGATGGTCCAGTCGGTGTAGTGCGAGAGCGAGTTGACGGTCTTGATCGCCATCATCGGCCCTTCGAAGGTCGACATGCCGTAGAACGCCAGCGACACCACGAGGAAGCGCAGGATCGGGTCGGTGCGCAGCTTATGCCAGGCGCCCGAGAGGGTCATCATGCCGTTGATCATGCCGCCCCAGCTTGGCGCCAGCAGGATGATCGACATCGCCATGCCCAGCGATTGTGCCCAGTCCGGCAGTGCGGTGTAGTGCAGGTGGTGCGGGCCGGCCCAGATGTACAGGGTGATCAGTGCCCAGAAGTGCACGATCGACAGGCGATAGGAGTAGATCGGACGTTCGGCCTGTTTCGGCACGAAGTAGTACATCATCCCGAGGAAGCCGGTGGTCAGGAAGAAGCCCACGGCGTTGTGGCCGTACCACCACTGGATCATCGCGTCGGTTGCGCCCGAGTAGGCGGAATAGGACTTGAAGAAACTCACCGGCAGGGAGGCGTGGTTGACGATGTGCAGCATCGCGGTCACGACGATGAACGCGCCGTAGAACCAGTTACCGACATAGATGTGCTTGGTCTTGCGCTTGGTGATGGTGCCGAAGAACACCAGCCCGTAGGAGACCCAGACAATGGCCAGCAGAATGGCGAGCGGCCATTCCAGTTCGGCGTATTCCTTGGTGGTGGTGTAACCCAGCGGCAAGGTAATGATTGCGCCGACGATGACCGCCTGCCAGCCCCAGAAGGTGAAGGCGGCGAGGCTGTCGGAGATCAGTCGCGTCTGGCAGGTTCGCTGCACGACATAGTAGGAAGTGGCAAACAGTGCACAACCACCGAAGGCGAAAATCACCAGGTTTGTGTGCAACGGGCGCAGGCGTCCAAAGCTCGTCCACGGCAGACCGAAGTTCAACTCCGGCCAGACCAGTTGCGAGGCGATGAAGACACCGAGCCCCATGCCAAGGATCCCCCAGACCACCGTCATGATGGCGAACTGGCGGACTACCTTATAGTTATAAGCAGTCGGACTGATTGCTGTGCTCATTCTAAGGTTCCACGGTTTGGGTGTTTTATTAGGATTAAAATCGGCCGCAAGTATGCAGAGAGCAGGGGGTCATTGCAACGCGCCATGACCTGGGTCAATGCTTTCCAACGCTGATTCTGCGGCCTTTCCATACGCCGCGTAAGGACAAAAATGGCCTCGGACAAAATGTCGCAGCGGACGAAAGAAGCGAGGGGTTCAGGTCAGTTATAACGAGGTGTGTTCGAACGCAGTGATCGGGTGACGGACGGTCATTGGCGCGACAGCCGGTATCTACCGGGCTTTGCGCGCTGTCAGTCAGGCGATTTGTCGAACACATCGCTCAAGGTCGACCTGGAACCGGCACGGGCCAGTCCGCATCGAGCAAGCGTAGACCCGATTCGGGGGATTCGAAAGGAGAGGGTGTGACGGGGTGCGACAATGCGTCGCAAAGGGGCGGGATGCTGCCGCACCGAGAATGGTGCGGCAGAGGTGTACGCAATGCTTATTGCTTGTTGTCTTCAGTCATCAGTTTTTCTGTATTCAATCCGTGCGACAGGCTGTACACATAAGCGGCGAGCAATTGCACTTTATCGTTGCCCAACAACTCATTCTGCGCCGGCATGTGGCCCTGACGACCGTGGCGGATGGTCTGCTCAAGCTGCGTCAGACTCGTGCCATAAATAAATCCGGCCGGGTGCGTCAGATTCGGCGCACCCATGGCTTCAGTGCCGTGGCCGGTTGCCCCATGACAGGCTACGCAGGTGGTGCTGAACGCTTGCTGTCCGGCTTGCAGGTCAGCCTTGCTGTCGGCGGGCAGTGGCAGGCCGGCCAGTTCGTGACGCACATACGCCGCGACGTTCTTCACCCCGGCTTCACCGAGCACTTCGCCCCAGGCCGGCATCGCCGCCATCCGCCCACCCATGATGGTGGTCTTGATGGTTTCGGCGTCACCGCCCCAGCGCCAGTCCTTGTCGGCCAGGTTAGGGAAGCCGAACGCGCCCTTGGCGTCGGAGCCGTGGCACACCGAGCAGTTGGAGGCGAACAGCCGGCCACCCATTTTCAGCGCCTGCGGATCCTTCGCCACTTCTTCCACCGGCATGGCGGCGAATTTGGCGAAGATCGGCCCGAATTTGGCGTCGGCCTTGTTCATTTCCTTTTCCCATTCGTGCACGCCGGTCCAGCCGTCCTCGTAGCCGGGCAGGACGCCTTTCCAGTTGCCCAGGCCCGGATACAGGATCAGATAGCCCACGGAAAACACCAGCGTGCCGGCGAACAGCATGAACCACCACTGCGGCAGCGGGTTGTCGTACTCCTCGATGCCGTCGAAGCTGTGGCCCATGGTCTGGTCGACGCTGCCCTTGGTCTCGCCCCGGCGGGTGCCGATCAGCAGCCAGGTCAGGCCGATCAGGCTGCCGATGGTCAGTACGCAGATCCACGTACTCCAGAAGGTGGTCATGGCCGGGTACTCCTTGGTTCAGGTGCTTGGGTAATGTCGGGTTGCGGCTCGTCGGCAAACGGCAGCAGGCGCGCTTCGGCGAATTCCGGGGTGCGCTTGCGGTTGAACACCCAGATCGTCAGGCCGACGAAGGCGACGAACACCACGACGGTGCCGAGGCCGCGAATCAGCCCTGAGCTCATTTCAATGACCATCGTGCTCACCTCTTGCTCTTGATCGCAGTGCCGAGCACTTGCAGGTAGGAGACGAGGGCGTCCATTTCGGTCTTGCCCTTGAGGCTGGCGACCGCGCCGCTGATGTCATCGTCGGTGTACGGCACGCCGAGGGTGCGCATGGTCTTGAGCTTGGTTTCGGTGTGGCTGCTGTCGACCGCTTGCGTCACCAGCCACGGGTAGGCCGGCATTTTCGATTCAGGCACCACGTTGCGCGGGTTGTACAGGTGCGCGCGGTGCCAGTCGTCCGAGTAACGCGCGCCGACCCGTGCCAGGTCCGGCCCGGTACGCTTCGAGCCCCAGAGGAACGGGTGATCCCACACGCTCTCGCCGGCCACCGAGTAGTGCCCGTAACGTTCGGTTTCGGCGCGGAACGGACGGATCATCTGCGAGTGGCAACCGACGCAGCCTTCGCGGATGTAGATGTCGCGGCCTTCCAGTTGCAGCGCGGTGTAAGGCTTCATGCCTTCCACCGGTTTGTTGGTGACGTCCTGGAAGAACAGCGGGACGATCTGGGTCAGGCCGCCGATGCTCACGGCGAACACCATCAGCAGCATCAGCAGGCCGACGTTCTTTTCAATCGTTTCGTGTTTCATGGCGGACTCCTCAGGCCATCTGCGCGGCAGCAACGACGTCAGCAGGCTGCGAGGCCCGCACGGTGCGCCAAGTGTTGTAAGCCATCAGCAACATGCCGCTGAGGAAGATCGCCCCACCCACCAGACGCACGATGAAGCCTGGGTGGCTGGCCACCAGGGTTTCGACGAAGGAGTAGGTCAGCGTGCCGTCCTCGTTGACTGCGCGCCACATCAGGCCCTGGGCGATGCCGTTGACCCACATCGAGGCGATGTAGAGCACGGTGCCGATGGTCGCGAGCCAGAAATGCGCGTTGATCAGGCCGATGCTGTGCATCTGCTCTTTGCCGAAGACTTTCGGGATCATGTGGTACAGCGCGCCGATGGAAATCATCGCCACCCAGCCGAGCGCGCCGGCGTGAACGTGACCGATGGTCCAGTCGGTGTAGTGGGAGAGGGCGTTGACCGTCTTGATCGCCATCATCGGACCTTCGAAGGTCGACATGCCGTAAAACGCCAGCGAGACCACGAGGAAGCGCAGGATCGGGTCGCTGCGCAACTTATGCCAGGCGCCCGACAGGGTCATCATGCCGTTGATCATGCCGCCCCAACTCGGTGCCAGCAGAATCAGCGACATCACCATGCCCAGCGACTGCGCCCAGTCCGGCAGTGCGGTGTAGTGCAGGTGATGCGGGCCGGCCCAGATGTACAGGGTGATCAGCGCCCAGAAGTGCACGATCGACAGGCGATACGAATACACCGGACGTTCGGCCTGTTTCGGCACGAAGTAGTACATCATCCCGAGGAACCCGGCGGTGAGGAAAAAGCCTACGGCGTTGTGGCCGTACCACCATTGCACCATCGCGTCGGTTGCACCGGCATACACCGAGTAGGATTTGGTCAGGCTCACCGGCAACTCAAGGTTGTTGACGATGTGCAGAATCGCCACGGTGATGATGAACGCGCCGAAGAACCAGTTGCCGACGTAGATGTGCTTGGTCTTGCGCTGCATGATCGTGCCGAAGAACACGATGGCGTAGGCGACCCAGACGATGGTGATCAGGATGTCGATCGGCCATTCCAGTTCGGCGTATTCCTTGGAGCTGGTGTAACCCAGTGGCAGGCTGATCGCTGCCAGCAGGATCACCAGTTGCCAGCCCCAGAAGCAGAACGCGGCGATTTTCGGCGCAAACAATTGCGTCTGGCAGGTGCGTTGTACGGAGTAGAACGAACTGGCGAACAGCGCGCAGCCACCGAAGGCGAAGATCACCGCGTTGGTGTGCAGCGGGCGCAGACGGCCGAAACTGGTCCAGGGCAAATTGAAGTTGAGTTCCGGCCAGACCAATTGGGCCGCGAGAAAAACCCCGAGCCCCATGCCGACGATGCCCCACACCACCGTCATAATGGCGAATTGGCGGACCACCTTGTAGTTGTAGGCGGTACTGATAGAAGTGTTCATGGTTCCCCATCCACGGTTCAGCCGAAGTGAGCGCGCGCAGAAAACGCCGCGAATCCTTCGCCTGGAGTTATAGGCAGACTAAAAGCGAGGCAAGCATGGACAAACAGCACAAGGCCAGTATTGACGGGGATCAATGGGCGCAGTGCGTGCGGGATCGTGGGTGGCTTTGGGACGCCGCGTCGGGCGAGGCTTCGGCGACCCTGATCCTGGCGCATGGTGCGGGGGCGCCGATGGACAGCGACTGGATGAACGATATGGCTGGGCGCCTTGCTGCACTTGGGGTGAATGTGTTGCGGTTTGAGTTTCCTTATATGGCGCAGCGGCGTATCGACGGTGGCAAGCGTCCGCCTAATCCGGCGCCGAAACTGCTTCAGTGTTGGCGTGAAGTGTTCGCTGAAGTGCGACGTCATGTCGCTGGGATTTTGGCCATCGGTGGTAAGTCCATGGGCGGGCGGATGGCCAGTCTTTTGGCTGACGAATTGGGCGCCGATGCGCTTGTCTGTCTTGGATATCCGTTTTATGCGGTGGGGAAACCTGAGAAACCGCGGGTTGAGCATTTGGCTTCTCTGCGGACTCGGACGTTGATTGTTCAGGGGGAGCGGGATGCGCTTGGCAATCGGGACGCTGTCGAGGCTTACGATCTATCGCCGAGTATTGAGGTGTTTTGGCTGGCCTCTGGGGATCATGATTTGAAGCCGCTGAAGGTTTCCGGGTTTACGCATGAGCAGCATTTGGCGTCGGCTGCGGAGAAGGTTGCCGGGTTTCTTCGGTGAGGCTTTGTTTGGAGGCATATCCGTTGCTGCGGTCACGGCCACTTAGGGTTTCGCCCTTACGGCGACTCACTTTTTTTACAAACGCCTAAAAAAAGTAAGCAAAAAAACGCTTGCTCCTGCGTTCGGCCCGCTCGCTGGGGCTCGGGGTCCCTTCGCTCCGGGATCCATCCGGGCGCAGCGCCTACGGTTTGCTTCGCTGCACCTCCTCTCGCTGTGTTTGGCTGCGCCAAACGGTCGCTGCGCTCCCACGCCCGAATGAATCCCTCCACTCAGCCTTCCGATGTCGCCCGTGGATCAAGATCAAGAGCTGCAGCCGAGCTTGCGCTCATCCTGGAGTGGGGCGGCTGCGCCGCGGGTTTTGTGTAGGAGCTGCCGAAGGCTGCGATCTTTTGATCTTGATCTTGTGGGAGCTGGCCTGCCTGGCGGCCTACGACCCGACCATTCACTTACTGATGCACCCCATCCAACTGTAGGAGTGAGCCTGCTCGCGATGGCGCCCTGATACCTGACCAACATCCTGCAGACTGCATGCAATCCCTGTGGGAGCTGGCTTGCCAGCGATGACGGTCTGACAGCCGACCATTCCCTTACTGACGCACCCAGTCCAAATGTGGGAGCGAGCTTGCTCGCGAAAGCTGCCTGCCAGACACCATCAAAATATCAGGAAAAACCCGACACTCCCTGCGCATAAACGTAACCTCGCAAGCACGTTTAAAGTACACGAACCGTTACGCCATAACGGCTACAACGCCTTGCGCCGTTACCTACGCGTACGCCAGAATCCGCCGGCTTACACGGCTATGGGCCGGGCTATATCGTTTCCCTGTCACTGAAAATCAGTGATCGGGTTTGGTAGCCTGTCTGTAATAGCCGTATGGCAACACCTATGCAGTCCCTTTTTGGGACTCGGTTTTATGGTGGTCATGCGTGGGGCTCATTCGTGAGCGCCGGGTTCCTATTGCAGCCGGTCTACCAACCCGCGTATGGCCGCCACCCATCGTTTGGTAGCGTGGGTGATGGCTCCTTGAAATCTGCGATAGGAGTTACATCCATGTTCAAAGCCACACCCAACCCACCAATCACCGATCCAACCCCTCGCCACCCCGAGCTCGAGTCCCAAAAGACAAAAGACGCCGCCGACCGCGCACTCGACTATTACCTTGGTCCCGATATCCCGAAGTACTTCCCACCCAAGGCTCGCCCCATCTACATGGTCGATCCCACGCTCGATGACGAAACTCTGCTCGTCGAAGCCAGTGAATCACTGTCGTCAGCCAATGCCATGGCCGGCAATATCGCCAACTCGGTGAAAGGCCCCGAGCGCAAACCGCTGCTGGCGCTGCAACAGCTGATCATGTTGAACGAGCTGGTGGTCAATCGACTGCTGGATAAGCTGAAGTTATCTCAATAATTTTGCTGGCCGTTATGGCCTCTTCGCGAGCAAGCTCGCTCCCACATTGGTTCTGCGTACACAGGACTAAATGTGGGAGCGAGCTTGCTCGCGAATGCGGTCTGCCAGACACCATCAGTTTCAGACTGGCAACAAAAAGCCCGGACGCTTTCGCTGTCCGGGCTTCCAGGTCAAAAGATCGCAGCCTTCGGCAGCTCCTACAATAAACAGTGTAGGAGCTGCCGCAGGCTGCGATCTTTTGCTTTTAGCGGTTAAACCGCTCCACCAACGAATACTGCGTATTCGCCGTCTTGGTCAGCTCTTCACTCAGCAATGCCGAGTTATGCGCTTGCTCGGACGTCTGGTCCGCCAGTTCCGAAATGTTGCTGATGTTGCGGCTGATTTCCTCAGCCACCGCACTTTGCTCTTCGGTGGCGGCGGCGATCTGCGTGGTCATGTCGGTAATATTGGCCACCGCTTCGCTGATGCCCACCAGTGCCTGATCCGCCTCCAGCACTCGCGCCACACCTTCTTCCGCCTGGCGATGCCCGGCTTCCATGGTTTGCACGGCGCTGGACGCGGTCTGCTGCAGCTTGGCGATCAGAGCGTGGATCTGGCCGGTAGACTCGCTGGTGCGTTGCGCCAGTTGACGGACTTCGTCGGCGACCACGGCAAAACCACGGCCCATCTCGCCGGCACGTGCCGCTTCGATGGCGGCGTTGAGGGCGAGCAGGTTGGTCTGGTCGGCGATGCCTTTGATCACGTCGACCACGCCGCCGATTTCGTCGCTGTCCTTGGCCAGTTGGGTGACGGTCAGGCCGGTTTCACCGACCACCACCGACAGGCGCTGAATGGCTTCGCGGGTTTCCCCGGCGATATCTCGGCCACGACCGGTCAGGCGATTGGCTTCCTGGGTGGCGTCAGCGGTGCGCTGGACGTGGCTGGCCACTTCCTGGGTGGTGGCGGCCATCTGGTTGACGGCGGTGGCGACCTGTTCGGTTTCCACACGCTGACGTTCCAGACCGCTGGAGCTGTTGTGCGCCAGGGCGTCGGACTGTTTGGCCTGATCGGTCAGGTGTTCGGCGGTGTCCTGCAGGCGGGTCAGGCAGGTTTTCAGGCGCGCTTCCTGGCTGAGGATCGACATTTCCAGACGCGCCTGCGCGCCACGGCTGTCGGTGTACATCTGCGCGATCAGCGGGTCGGAAGTGGTCTGCTCGGCCAGACGCAGCAGGCGTTTGAGCCCACGTTGCTGCCATTGCAGGCCCATCAGGCCCAGCGGTACCGACAGGCCGGCAGCGAGGGCAAAGCCCCAGTGCGAGTTCAGGGTCGCGCCGATCACGAAGCTCAACTGGCTGACCAGAATGAACGGCAGCCAGTCCTGCAGCACCGGCAGCCATTTGTCGCTGGAAGGAATTGCCGACTTGCCTTGGTTGATGCGTTGGTAGAGCGCTTCGGCACGGCGGATCTGTTCGGCGGTGGGTTTGATCCGCACCGACTCGTAACCGACCACCTGATTGCCGTCGAACACCGGTGTCACGTAGGCGTTCACCCAGTAGTGGTCACCGGATTTGCAGCGATTCTTGACAATGCCCATCCATGGCAAGCCTTGTTTCAATGTGCCCCACATGTGCGAAAACACCGCAGCCGGCACGTCGGGGTGACGAACCAGGTTGTGCGGCGCACGGATCAGCTCTTCACGCGAAAACCCGCTGATTTCGACGAAAGCGTCGTTGCAGTAGGTGATCACGCCTTTGGCGTCGGTTGTGGAAATCAACCGCTGCTGAGCCGGGAAAGTCCGTTCGCGTTGTGTAATGGGCTGGTTGTTACGCATGGTTTTTCAATCCGCAAGGCTTTGAAAGGTTGTCGGCGTTGTCAGGAAATTATTGAAGATTTTTTTCAGATATATGTACGGCGTCGCAAAACCGCGCTTGCTTCAACCGGCCAGCATCGGATAGGTGAACAGCGCAAAATGCAGCAGGTTCAGCCCGAAGTGCGTGGCGATCGCCGCCGCCAGCCCGCCGAAACGGTAGGCCAGACCATAGCCGACCCCCGCCAGACCCGCCAGCAACACCCAATGCCATCCAGCGCCCAGATGCGCCAGGGCAAAGATCAGCGACGCCAGCAGCAGCGCGAGGTTGTCGCCGTGGGGCAGATGCTTGAACAGCCGGCTCAAGCCGCCCTGTATATAGCCACGAAACAGCGCCTCCTCGACCAGCGTCACCAGCAGCAGATTGTTCAGCAGCCACAGCCACGCCTGATCGGGCCACTTCGGCGCCCAGGCAATCATGCCGAACAGAAGCGCTCCACCCAGCGCCATTACGGCGCTCAACGTCAGCCCTAGGACGCTGGCGAACACCGTCAGACGCAGCGAGCGGGCCGCGACAATCCACGGGCAGGCGAGCAACAGCCAGAAGCCGATCAGGGGTTTGTCCAGATTCAGGTACATCGCGAACGGCACAGCGTCGTCGGTGAAACGCAGCGGGGCGATGGCCCGGCCGTTGGCGAATCCCGGCAACCAGTGCAGTGCCAGCGACAGCGCGAGGAAGATGAACACGGCATGCCCCAGCAGGCGCGCCACCGGCACCTGCTGTTGGCGCACGGCGAAACCGGTCACCAGCAACAATCCGAAGGAGATCAGCGCGAGCCAGCCGAGTTGGCCGAAACTCAACGCCAATCCATAACCGAGGCTGAGAAGTGCCAGATAGAGCCATGGCAACGCCTTCATCGAAAGTCCTTGTGCAGAATTTTGTGGAAGGGCTTTCTACACGGGTGAGGGCGTTGGGACAAGTAAAGCTGTGGCGGGAAACGGTGACACGCCGCAATCCTCTGTGTAGGAGCTGCCGCAGGCTGCGATCTTTTGATCTTGAAACGCCAAAGTCAAAAGATCGCAGCCTGCGGCAGCTCCTACAGGGTTTTATGTGTGGCTGAGGATCAGTGCAGGTTGAGTTTCGCGGCTGCGCGTTCGGTGATCTCCGAGCGCAGTTTCAGCGACGGCGCAGCACGCAGGCGGGCCTCGTCGACAATCGCGCTCGGTGCCGTATCAGGGCTGCCCGAATTGAACGGCGGCGCCGGCGCATATTCCAGTTGCAACTGAATCAACTGCGCCGCCTCGGCCCCCACCAGTTCGGCGGCCAGCACCAGCGCAAAATCGATCCCGGCGGTGATCCCGCCACCGGTAAACAGATTGCCGTCGCGCACCACCCGATCCTGCACCGCAATTGCGCCGAGTTTTGGCAGCAGTTCGTGATAGGCCCAGTGGGTGGTGGCGCGTTTGCCGCGAAGCAGTCCGGCTGCACCAAGCACCAGCGAGCCGGTACAAACCGACGTCACGTATTTGGCCTGCGCCGCCTGACGCTTGATGAACCCCAGCGTCTGCTCATCTTCCATCAGCGGCCCGACCCCGGCGCCGCCGGGCACGCAGATCACATCCAGATTCGGGCAGTCCTCGAAGGTGGTGGTCGGTTTCAGCAGCAGGCCGGTGCTGGCGGTGACCGGCACCAGATCTTTCCAGATCAGATGCACCTGCACGTCGGGCAGCGAGGCCAGCACGTCATAGGGACCGGTCAGGTCGAGTTGCTGCACCTGCGGAAACAACAGAAAACCGATCTGCAACGTCATGATTCTTTCTCCATTTGAGGGGTGGACGGCTTCACTGTAGGCGCGTAGGTTTTGGCGCATACGCCAATCAGCCCACGAATTACGCCAAATGCCGAAAACCATTCACGTACTCGCGTTTGCCAACGTACAAATCCTCGACGTTACCGGGCCGCTGCAAGTGTTTGCCTCGGCCAACGACATCGCCCGTCAGCGCGGCTTGCCCGTGCCTTATGCGCCTTCGGTGATTACCCGCGAGGGCGGGGCGGTGATGTCGTCCGCCGGGCTGGCGGTACTGGCCGAACCGTTGCCACAGCAGGCCAGCGATACCTTGATCATCGCCGGTGGCTGGGGCATTTACCTGGCGGCGGAAGATGTGCCGCTGGTGGATTGGGTGCGCGAGCATGCGGCGAAATGTCGACGCGTGGCCTCGGTCTGCACCGGCGCCTTCTTGTTGGCCGCCAGTGGCTGGCTCGACGGTCGCCGCGTGGTCACCCACTGGACACGCTGCGAGCAACTGGCGCAGCAGCACCCGAAGTTGCAGGTCGAAGCCAACCCGATCTTCATCAACGACGGCCCGGTCTGGACCTCGGCCGGCGTGACCGCCGGCATCGATCTGGCATTGGCGATGGTCGAGGAAGACCTGGGCCGCGACATCGCCCTCGACGTCGCCCGGCATCTGGTGGTGTTCCTCAAACGCCCCGGCGGGCAATCGCAATTCAGCGTGACCCTGGCCCTGCAGAATCAGGGCAATCGCTTTGATGAACTGCACGCCTGGATCGCCGAAAACCTCACCTGCGACCTCGGCGTCCCGACCTTGGCCGAACAGGCCGGCATGAGCGAACGCAGCTTCATCCGCCACTACCGCGCCGACACCGGCCAGACCCCGGCCCGCGCCATCGAGCTGATCCGCGTCGAAACCGCGCGGCGTCTGCTCAGTGATACCGGGTTGCCGGTGAAACGGATTGCGGCCAACTGCGGGTTTGGCAGTGAAGAGACGTTGCGCCGCAGTTTTTTGCGCGCGATCGGGGTGACGCCGCAGGCGTATCGGGAGCGGTTTTCGGTCAGTGCTGGAGCAGATCCAGTAATGCCTTGAGGGTTTGCTGCGGTGCTTCTTCGGGAATGTTGTGACCGACATCGGGCAGCACGCGCCTTTCGTAGGGGCCGGTGAAATGTGCAATGTCTTCATCTGATTCCGGCGCCGGGCCAACCCCGTCATCGGCACCGCACAGGGAGATCGTCGGCACGCTGATCGGCGGTTGTTTGATCAACGCGTCTTCCATCCATTGCAGCGCCGGATCGCCTGCGGCGTACATGAAGCGATGGCGGTAAGAATGAATCACCACGTCAACGAAGTCCGGGTTGTCGAAGGCCGGAGCGCTCAGCGGATAACGTTCGGCGTTACGTGCCCAGGTCGGTGACCACAATTTCCACAGCAGTTCACAGAACGCCTGCCGATTTTGCGTCAGGCCTGCGACGCCGCGTGGCGTGTGGAAATAGTACTGGTACCAATAACGATGCTCGGTCTCGGGATCCAGTGGCCGGGTCGAATTGGCGATGTCCTGCACGTTATAACCATCCCCCGTCACCAACCCGCGCACCCGCTCGGGAAACAACGCCGCAACGATGCAAGCTGCCCGACCGCCCCAGTCGTAACCGCAAAGCGTGGCTTGTTCGATACCCAGTGCATCCATCAACTCCAGCAAATCCTGGGCGAGGGCTGCTTGCTGGCCAGAACGCAGCGTGTCCGGGCTATTGAAACGGGTCGGGCCGTAACCGCGCAGATACGGCACGATCACCCGATAACCCTCGGCGGCAAGCACCGGGGCGATTTCGTCGTACGCCCGGGGCGAGTAGGGGAAGCCATGCAGCAATATGACTGCGTCGCCGTTGGACGGGCCGTGCTGTTCAAAGGCAACGGTCAGGTTCGGTGTCAATACGCATTGAATGTCAGACACGGCAGACTCCACGGCAATGGGCGTCAGGCAACACTAGACCATTCCTTGGTGGCGAGGGAGCTTGCTCCCGCAGGCCTGCGCAGCGGGTCCATTGAAGTATGGGGTCGCTTCGCAACCCGGCGGGAGCAAGCTCCCTCGCCACAGGGGAAGCGTCACTTGCCGGCGTCCGTTCCTGGTCAGCCGAACAGCACCTTTTGCCAATGATCTTCGCTGATGATCGCAATCGGCACGCCGCTGTCTCTCAGCTCAACGGCTTTCTTGATCTTGGTGCCGTAAGAGCTGTGAAGCTACTGATCATTGCCAATGCTCCCCACTACCAAATAGTGAATCTTTTTGCTGACGGAACCGCCAATAAGGCCGCCGCGTTCGAGGATCTGCGACTCACATTCTTTACGTGGCCCATAGGCCATGACGCCTGTAAACAGGAACACCCGATCAATCAGGCATAACTGCGGGGCAGGGTTGTCGAGAGGAAGACTGGTCGGCGCGGCAAACGTGGGTGTTTGTGTTGGTGCGACTGGCAGCCCGGTGAACTGATGCAGCATTTCCAGCAGCTCCGCAGACTCGTCTGCGTCCAGAACTCCGTCACTGAGCATGTCGGCAAGGCGCCTGTAAAGGATGTTCACAACCGGATCATCCAGGTGCACCAAATGGGTTTCAATCCAGGTTCTGAGAAACTCGGCTTCTTGCTGGTTGATCGTGCCGTCTGCGGCAAGCCCGGCTGCGATGCCAATGAGAGCATCGACCGAGCGCCGCTCGATCTTTGCCTGGTGAAAGAACACACTGCTCTGAAATTCCTGATGCAAATCGACCATCGTTGCTTCTCCTTAAGCCTCGGCTTCCGCCACCTGATTGAAATACTTCGTCCGGTCCGGGGTAAACGTCACTCGCATCTTCGTCCGCGAGCAGGTCAGCGAGCGCTCTTCAGCTAGATCAATATCCAGATCCTCACCACGCAAGCCTTGCCACTGCGCCAGGTATTTCAGCGAGCCGTATTTCTCGGTTTTCTTCAGGCTGCGGCTCACGCCTCCTTTCCAGCCGAGCACCGGCAGTTCGCCGGCGAGGCATTGTTGCGCAAGGTCGGGGAAGCGGGTGGCGCGCTGGCGGCCGATTTCCCAGCACTTGATCAGGCCTTTGTCGCAGGCTTCCCAGAGTTGGCTGCGGGTGAGGCCGGTGCGCAGGGGCGTGGCGATGGGGCGGTGGACGTGCTGGGTCATTCTGGTTCCTTGAATTCGGGTTTTATTGGACAGCTCCGCTGTGCCCGTTGCGGTGGATGGTAGGGGGGGATGTAACAGCTGGCAACAGGGTATTTCAGGGTGTAAGTGCAGGTTGTGGGGGAGGGATACGGCGGGGATTGTTTAGACGAAGTAGGGGCTGAATGACCTGGCGTGTGGCGAGGGAGCTTGCTCCCGATCGGCTGCGCAGCAGGCGCAAAGCCAGACAATGCGGTTCTTCTGGAGAAATGGTGGCGCAGGGATTGGGGCCGCTTCGCGCCCCGGCGGGAGCAAGCTCCCTCGCCACAGAAGTTCACCAACGTTTATTTTTGTGTGGGAATTTGTTCTGCAGAACCCGAGTTGAAGGGATATTTCCGACAGAGTGCGGCGAAATTACGGCTGCCAAACACTCTTCTCCCCACTCAAACGCCGATCAAGAAAACTCGCCGCACTGATCAGTGCCAGATGCGTCAGCGCTTGCGGGGTGTTGCCCAGATGGCGGCCTTTGCTGTCGAACTCTTCGGCGTACAGCCCCAACGGGTTCGCATAGCGCAACAGTTGTTCGAACTCCAGGTGGGCCTTTTCCACCTGACCGGCCCGCGCCAGGCATTCGACGTACCAGAACGAGCACGCGGCAAACGCGCCTTCGGTGCCGGTCAAACCGTCGATGTTGGCGTCGTCGTTGCGATAGCGATAAACCATGCCGTCGCGCACCAGATGTTTCTCGATCGCTTCAAGGGTCGACAGCCAGCGCGGGTCCTTGGCGCTGACGAAACGCACCAGCGGCATCAGCAGCATCGAGCCGTCGAGCGCGGTGCCGCCCTTGTACTGGACGAAATGCCCGCGCTCCTCGTTCCAGAAGTTGTCCCAGATGTCGGCGTAAATTGCCTGTCGGGTCTGATCCCACTGGGCGAACGGTGCTGGCAGCGAGCGTTTCGAGGCCAGGCGAATCGCCCGGTCCAGCGCCACCCAGCACATCAATCGCGAATGCAGAAAGTGATGCTGCTCACCGCGCATTTCCCAAATGCCTACATCGGTGGTCTGCCAGGTCTCACACACCTGATCGACCACTTCACGCACGTGTTTCCAGCCCTGATGGGAAATCGCGTCGCCGTACTTGTTGACCAGATACACCGCGTCCATCAGTTCGCCAAAGATATCGAGCTGAATCTGGTCGTACGCGCCATTGCCGATGCGCACCGGTTGCGCGCCGCCATGACCGGAGAGGTGGGAGAGTTCGGTTTCCGGCAATTCCTGACGACCGTCGATCGCATAGAGGATGTTGAGTTTGGTCGAATTTCCCTGACAATCGCTGACCCGCCCACGCAGCCAGCCCATGTAAGCGTTGGCCTCGTCGACAAAACCCAGGCGCATGAACGCGTAGACGGTGAACGAGGCGTCGCGGATCCAGGTGTAGCGATAATCCCAGTTGCGCTCGCCGCCGGGGGTTTCCGGCAGGCCGAAGGTGGCGGCGGCGAGGATCGCGCCGTGCTTGCGCGAGGTCAGCAGCTTCAGCGCGAGGGCCGAACGATTGACCATCTCGCGCCAGCGCCCGCGGTAGTTGGACTGGCCGATCCAGTCGCGCCAGAACTTCAGCGTGCGCTCCAGGCACATTTTCGCGCCGTCATCCTTGAAGCGCGGATCGTCGGCGCCACCGAGGACGAATTCGGCGTGCTGATCCTGTTTCAAACTGAAGGAGGCAACGGCCGACTCGCCATCGAGGTGCAACGCCTGATCCGCCACCAGCCGCAACGATGGCTGACCCTCGGCGCTGAAAATCACCGATTGTTGATCCATCTGCGCCCGGGTATTGGCGCGCGCGTAGTCATGCCGCACCGCGCAGCGCAGGTGAAACGTCGCTTCCCCGCTGACCACTCGCACCCGGCGCATCAGCAGCGGCAGGTCATCGACGCTGTCGCCGATCGGCAGCAGGTCGGTGATTTCCACCACGGCCTGTTCGCTGAGCCAGCGCGTCTGCAAAACATTGGTGTCAGGCAGGTAGATCTGTTCGCGCCGGGCATCGGGCAAGTCCGGGGCGAGCTGGAAAATCCCCGCCTCGGGCGTGTCGAGCAGCGAGCAGAAGATCGATGGGCTGTCGAATTCCGGCCAGCAGAAAAAATCCACGCTGCCCTTGTCGTTGACCAGTGCCGCACTGCGCAGGTCGCCGATGATGCCGTGGGCGTCGATCGGGCTTTGTCGTTCAGGATGATGCTCAGCCATTGCCGCGAAACTCCGGATAAAGACTCATGCCGCCGTCGATGAACAGGGTGGTGCCGACGATGTAGTCGGCGGCGTCGGAAGCGAGAAACACCACCGCGTTGGCGACGTCCTCAACGTCGCCGATGCGACCGTAGGGGATCAGCTCCAGCAGCTTTTCACCGGCGGCGCCTTCGGTGGCTTCTGTGTTGATCGCCGTACGAATCGCTCCCGGCGCGATGCCGTTGATGCGGATGCGCTGCTGGCTGACTTCCTGGGCGAGGGTCTGCATCAATTGATCGACGCCGCCCTTGGATGCTGCGTAATTGACGTGCCCGGCCCACGGAATGCGCTGATGCACCGAACTCATGTGAATGATCTTGCCGGCCGCGCGGGACACGCCTTCGCGCACCCCTTGGCGGTTGAAAATCCGCAGCGCGGCGCGGGCGCAGAGGAACTGGCCGGTGAGGTTGACGCCAATCACCGTGTTCCAGTCTTCCAGAGTCATGTCCACCGCCGCGGCATCCTTTTGCAGACCGGAATTGGCCACCAGAATGTCCACTGAACCAAAGGCGTCCAGAGTCTCGGCGAACAGCCGTTCGACCTCGTCTTCCTTGGAGACATCGGCGCCGATGGCCAGTGCCTGACCGCCGTCGGCGATGATTTGCTGCGCCAGCGCCTCGGCGGGTTCGGCCTGACGGTTGTAATTGATCACGACGGCTGCGCCGGCAGCAGCCAGCGCTTTGGCGGCAGCGTGGCCGATGCCGGAGCTGGCGCCGGTGACCAGTGCCACTTGGCGGGCGAGGGATATTTGCATGCGAAGTCGTGCCTTGAGTGAGGGCCTATTTAGCTGACTGGTCGCAGGCCGGGAGAGTTCAGAGCAAAGATCAAAAGATCGCAGCGTGCCGCAGCTCCTACAGGGAATGTAAGGACCTGTAGGAGCTGCCGAAGGCTGCGATCTTTTGATCTTCAAAGCCTTCACATTCCACCAACAATTCCGCGCTTCCACGCTCATCAGCCTTTATGGCAACTTGGCGGCCCCTGATGAGGCTGCAACCCATGGCAAACCCCTACCGCGAATTGTTCACCGCCCCCGGTGCGCGAAATTTTGTTCTGGCCGGGATGATCGCGCGCATGCCGATTTCCATGACCGGCATCGGCGTGATCACCATGCTTTCGCAACTCAAGGGCGGGTACGCGCTGGCCGGTGCGGTGGCGGCGACGTTTGCATTGGCGACGGCGTTTTGTGCGCCGCAGGTCTCGCGGCTGGTGGATCGTTTCGGCCAGGGCAAAGTGCTGCCGCTGTCGGCATTGATCGGTGGCGGGGCGCTGTTGATGTTGCTGCTGTGCACGCGTCTGCAGGCGCCGACCTGGACGCTGTTCATCTTCGCCGCGCTGGCCGGTTGCATGCCGAGCATGTCGGCGATGGTGCGTGCGCGCTGGACCGAAATCTATCGCGGCCAGCCGCAATTGCAGACGGCCTACGCGCTGGAATCGGTGCTCGATGAAGTCTGCTTCATCGTCGGCCCGCCGCTGTCGGTGGGGTTGTGCGTGGTGGCGTTTCCCGAGGCCGGGCCGTTGGCCGCGCTGCTGGCGCTGGCGATCGGGGTGACGGCGTTTGTCGCCCAGCGCAGCACCGAGCCGGCGGTGCACCCGCAAGAATCACAGCATCAGGGTTCGATCATTCGCTCGACCGACGTGCAATGGCTGCTGGCGTTGATGCTTGCCATGGGCGTCATCGTCGGGGTGGTCGATGTGGTCAGCGTCGCCTTCGCCCAGCAGCAGGGCCAGCCGGCGGCGGCGAGCATCGTCTTGTCGGTGTATGCGATCGGCTCGTGTCTGGCCGGGATTGCGTTTGGCGCGATGCGTTCGAAACTGCCGTTGCCGCGCCTGTTTCTGTACGGCGGCGTGGCGACGGCGGTGACCACGCTGCCATTGTTGCTGGCGAGCAATATTTTCGGTTTGTCGCTGGCAGTGTTTGTCGCGGGATTGTTCTTCTCGCCGACGCTGATTGTGGCGATGGCGTTAATCGAGCGCATTGTGCCGCCGGCCAAACTGACTGAAGGCCTGACCTGGCTGGTGACGGGGCTGAGTATCGGCGTGGCGATCGGCGCGGCCGGCTCGGGCGCGTTGGTGGATGCGTTTGGCGCGCGTAGCGGCTTCTGGCTGGCGATTGCGGCGGGGGCGGTGGTGTTGGCGTCGGCGTTTCAGAGTTATCGGCACCTGAAATAAGCCGGCTTTGGCGAGCTGTTGTGGTGAGGGAGCTTGCTCCCGCTCGATTGCGCAGCAATCGCAAACCCGTCGGCCAGATTTCAGAACTCATTGAGACTCAGAGCTTGGGACCGCTTCGCAGTCCAGCGGGAGCAAGCTCCCTCGCCACAGTTATTGATACCTTCAGGCGTTTGGTGGTGTCGGTTACCAACCCCGGCCCGAATTCACCCAGAAATTTACTGACAGTGACGTCGACACCGATTCCACCTGATGGAACCAGCCCTCCGGCAGAAATAGCAGATCCCCGGCCTCCAGCGTCACGCGCAGGAATGTCACATCGCGTGCCGCAGGAAAGCGCTCATAGTCCGGCGCGTCGGGGTTGAAGTCGCAGCCATCCAGGCCACCCTTTGGCGCTGTCGACCAGGTGCCCAGCGCCTCGCGGTGATGCGGGGCGGCGAGGGTGAACTGCTTCTGGCCCCAGACCTGCGCGAACAGGTTGTCGGTGTCGTCGCGGTGCAGAGGCGTCAGCGTGCCTTTGGGGCCGATCCAGATGCGTGGTGGGATGAACAGCGAGGCATCGAAGTAGGGCGGGTACTTGATCTGCTGCAGCAATTGCGCAGGCAGGATGTTGTTGCCCATGTAGGCCGGCGGTTCGCCGTCAGCCCGTTTGACTGCCGGTTGATCCAGCGAGGCAATGAACTCGGCCATCGACGTCGAGCGGAAATCACGTTCGGTGGAAAAGGTTTTCTTCACGTAATCGCCGTGGCGGGTGATGCCCTGCAGTTCAGCGAAATGCACCAGCGATTCTTCGCGACTGAGATTGAACAGCGGCCAGTCTTGCAAGGCATTGCTGATCACCACCGGGATGCCATTGGGCAAGTATCTGCTTTTGAATTCGCTGACCGACAATTCATCGCGCGCATGGCGCTCGATGCCGGTCTGCACCGGCAGCCCGGCGGTGAGTTTTTCACTGAAGCGTGGCGGGGTCGGGTAGCGCTTGTTCATGTCGACCTTTTGCGCCACGGCGCCACCGTGCATCGCGTGCTCGATGATCTGCGGCAGCAGCGTCGCCAGGCCCATGTTGCCGCCGATTTTCAGGCGGCCGCTGGCGAACAGTTCTTCGACATTGACCCTGCCGCCCATGATCCCGAGAAAATCGCCCTCGGCGACTTCAATGGTCACGTCGGGGCTGGGGTGGCGACCGGGCGCGGTGCGACTGCTGGCCTTGACCTCCGACCAGTAGGCCTGCTGCGGACCAAACACGAATTGGAAAATGCCTTCGATGCCGACGGCACCGGCATTGGCGAACAACTTGCCCAGGATGCTCTGCAGGTCCACGGTGAATCCTCATTATTGGTTTTGGCCTGAACAGTTAACGAGCGCCTGTTGGCGCAATTTACCGGCGCGCGACTAATTTGCCAGGGGCGTAATCCGTCTCTCTCTACAGACAAATTTTTTGAGGAAAGCCGGGTGAACAAGCTGACCCTGCTGTGCCTGCCGTACTCCGGCGCCAGCGCCATGGTCTACAGCCGCTGGCGGCCAAAACTGCCGCAATGGCTGCAACTGCAACCGGTGGAGTTGCCGGGGCGCGGCGCGCGTTTCGACGAGCCGCTGCACACGGACATGCGGGCGCTGGCGATGCAACTGGCCAAGGAATTGCGGCCGAATCTCAAGGCCCCGTATGCGTTATTTGGCCATAGCCTGGGCGCGCTGCTGGCCTGCGAAATCGCTCACGCCCTGCGTATCTTGGGCTGTGCGGAACCGGTGGCGCTGTTTGCCTCGGGCACGGCGGCGCCGACGATGCGCGCCGACTACGATCGCGGTTTTGCCGAGCCGAAAACCGACGCCGAATTGATCGATCAATTGCGCACGCTCAACGGCACCAGCGAAGAAGTGCTGGCCAATGCCGAGCTGATGAGCCTGACCCTGCCGATCCTGCGCGCCGACTTTCTGCTCTGCGGCAAATTCGAGCCGTTGCAGCGGCCGCTGCTCAACTGCCCGGTGCACGTGCTGGGCGGCAAGGCGGATCGTGCGACCACCGAACAGCTGATCGGCTGGAGCAAGGAAACCCGCGGCAGTTTTTCGGTGGACATGCTCGCCGGCGGGCATTTCTTTATTCATGAGCATGAGGCCAAAGTGCTCAAGGTGATCAAGGATCAGCTGGAAGGGCATCATCGTCGGCATGTCACGGCCGCAATCGCCTGAACGCTCCCTGTAGGAGCTGCGGCACGCTGCGATCTTTTGATCCTGATCTTTAAAATCAAAAGATCGCAGCGTGCCGCAGCTCCTACAGGGTTGTGCGATACGACTGAAATTCCCTGCTCTACCTCCCGCCTGACAGTTGTTCTCATTCGCTAATTTTTCCGGTCTGCATTCGTTTTATAGGGACGACGTGCCTTTGTGCTTCCTGCCTACTGATCCGGATGCTGAGAAATGAATGCTGAAGACTCCTTGAAACTTGCTCGCCGGTTTATCGGGTTGCCCCTGGAAAAGCGCCAGATGTTCCTCGCGGCCCTGCACAAGGAGGGCGTGGATTTCGCGCGGTTTCCGATACCGGCCGGCATCGCAGCCGAGGATCGTCAGGCGCTGTCTTACGCACAGCGCCGCATGTGGTTCCTGTGGCAACTCGACCCGCAGAGCGGCGCCTACAACCTGCCGGGCGCGGTACGGCTCAATGGTCGACTGAACCAGGCGGCGCTGGAGCAAGCCTTCGCCAGTCTGGTGGAGCGCCACGAAACCCTGCGCACGGTGTTCCAGCGCCAGACCGATGACAGCCTGCTGCAAGTGCCGGCCACCGCGCCGCTGCTGATTGCCCGGGAAGACTTCAGCGCACTGCCGGCCAGTGAGCGCGAGCAGGCGGTGATCCGTGCCGCCGAACAGCAGTCGGTGTTGCCATTTGATCTGGCGGTCGGCCCGTTGCTGCGAGTGACCTTGCTCAAGCTCGCCGAGCAGGAACACGTGCTGCTGCTGACCCTGCACCACATCGTGTCCGATGGCTGGTCGATGAACGTGTTGATCGACGAATTCATTCGTTGCTACGACGCGTTCGACGCCGGTCAGGCGCCGCAATTGCCGCCACTGCCGATCCAGTACAGCGACTATGCGCTGTGGCAACGCCGCTGGCTGGAAGCCGGTGAGCAGGCACGCCAGCTCGACTATTGGCAGGCGCAACTGGGCGACGAGCATCCGGTGCTGGAGTTGCCACTGGATCATTCGCGCCCGGCGATGCCGAGCTATCGCGGTACCCGTTACGAATTCGCGGTCGACGGCCAACTCGCCGAGCAGCTGCGCAGCACTGCGCAACAGCATCAGGTCACCGTGTTCATGTTCCTGCTCGGCGCCTTCAATGCGCTGTTGCACCGTTACACCGGGCAGACCGACCTGCGCGTCGGTGTGCCGATCGCCAACCGCAATCGCGGCGAGATCGAAGGCCTGATCGGCTTCTTCGTCAACACTCAGGTGCTGCGCACGCAGCTGCATGGCCAGACCCGGGTCGATGAACTGCTGCGGGCGGTCAAGGAAACCGCGCTCGGTGCCCAGGCGCATCAGGATCTGCCGTTCGAGCAACTGGTCGAAGCGCTGAAGCTGGAACGCAGCCTCAGCCACACGCCACTGTTCCAGGTGATGTACAACCATCAGCCGCATGTGGCCGATATCGCCACCCTCCGCACCGCATCCGGCCTGCAACTCGACAGCCTCGACTGGCAGAGCCGCACCACTCAGTTCGACCTGACACTGGACACCTGGGAGAAGGGCGGCAAGCTCCACGCTGCACTGACCTACGCCAGCGACCTGTTCGATGCACCGACCATCGAACGCATGGCGCGACACTGGCTGCGCCTGTTGACGGCGATGGTCGCCGATCCGTCGCAGCGTATCGGTGAATTGCCGCTGCTGGAGGCTGACGAGCAGCGCACCCTGGTGCACGACTGGAACAACGTCCACGCGCAGTACCCGAGCGACACGCCGATTCATCAGCTGATCGAAGCGCAGGTCGCGCGTACGCCCCAGGCACCGGCACTGCTGTTCGGTGAACAGATTCTGAGTTACGCCGAACTGGATGCCCGGGCCAATCGCCTGGCGCATCTGTTGCGCGAACAGGGTGTGCGGGCGGACAGTCTGGTCGGCGTCTGCGCCTTGCGTTCGGTGGAAATGGTCGTCGCGCTGCTGGCGATTCTCAAGGCCGGCGGCGCCTACGTGCCGCTGGATCCCGAGTACCCGCAGGAGCGTCTGGCCTACATGATCGAGGACAGCGGCATTACTTTGCTGCTGACGCAACAGGCGCTGCTGGCAACGCTGCCGACTGACGGCGTAAACGTCATCACCCTGGATCAGCCGGGGCTGCTCGACCGCTACAGCGACAACCGTCCGGAGGTCAGCGTCGATCCGCTGAACCTGGCCTACGTGATTTACACCTCGGGTTCCACCGGTAAGCCGAAGGGCGCCGGCAACAGCCACGCGGCGCTGGTCAACCGACTGTGCTGGATGCAGGAAGCCTATGCGCTGGACGCCAGTGATTCGGTGCTGCAGAAAACCCCGTTCAGTTTCGACGTGTCGGTGTGGGAGTTCTTCTGGCCGCTGCTGACCGGCGCGCGGCTAGTGGTGGCCGCGCCGGGCGCGCACCGTGATCCGCTGCAACTGATCGATAGCATCAACCGCCACGGCATCAGCACGCTGCACTTTGTGCCGTCGATGTTGCAGGCGTTCATTCACGAGACCGGCGTGGAAAGCTGCAGCGGACTCAAGCGGATTGTCTGCAGCGGTGAAGCGTTGCCGCTGGATGCCCAGTTGCAAGTCTTCGCCAAACTGCCGAACGCCAGCCTCTACAACTTGTATGGCCCGACCGAAGCGGCCATCGACGTCACCCACTGGACCTGTGTCGATGAAGGCGCGGACAGCGTGCCGATCGGCCGGCCGATCGCCAACCTGCGCACGCATGTCCTCGATGCCGAATTGCTGCCGGTGCCGAGCGGTGTCGCCGGTGAGCTGTATCTGGGCGGCGCCGGGCTGGCGCGCAGTTATCACCAGCGTCCGGCGCTGACGGCCGAACGTTTTGTGCCGTGCCCGTTCCATGACGGCGCGCGCTTGTACCGCACCGGTGACCGTGTGCGGCAGCGTGCCGACGGCGTGATCGAATACCTCGGGCGCCTCGACCATCAGGTCAAGTTGCGCGGTTTGCGCATCGAACTGGGCGAAATCGAAACCCGCCTGATGCAGCACTCGCTGGTGCGTGAGGCGGTGGTGCTGGTGCAGGGCGGCAAGCATCTGGTGGCTTATCTGGTGCTGGAAAACCCGCAGGCAGACGAGCAGTGGCAGCAAGAGGTCAAGGCGTGGCTGCTCGGCAGTCTGCCGGAGTTCATGGTGCCGACCTACCTGATCACCCTCGACAAATTGCCGGTCACCGCTAACGGCAAGCTCGACCGCAAGGCCTTGCCGCAACCGGATGCCGCGCCGCAACAGGCGTTCGTGGCGCCACAGGACGCCATGCAGAAAGCCCTCGCGGCGATCTGGGAAGCGGTGCTCGGCCTCGACCGCGTCGGCCTCGAAGACAACTTCTTCGAGCTGGGCGGCGATTCGATCATCTCGATTCAAGTGGTCAGTCGTGCGCGACAGGCGGGGATCCGTATCAGCCCGCGTGACCTGTTCCAGTACCAGACCGTGCGCAGTCTGGCACTGGTCGCGAGCCACGATAACCTGTCCTCGGTAGATCAGGGGCCGGTGACCGGCGACGCCGTGCTCGGGCCGATCCAGCAGGATTTCTTCAGCCGCGCTATGCCGGTGCGCGAGCACTGGAACCAGTCGTTGCTGCTGACCCCGCGTGAGGCATTGAACGCACAATGGCTCGATGCGGCGCTGACGCACCTGATCAATCACCACGACGCCTTGCGCCTGCGTTTTGTCGAAGGCAGCGAAGGCTGGCAACAAAGCCACGGCCCGCTGCTGAATGGCGCTGAGTTGTGGCAACGCGATGCCGAATCTGCCGAACAGTTGCAGGCGCTGTGCAACGAAGCTCAGCGCAGCCTCGACCTGCAAAACGGCCCGTTGCTGCGCGCGTTGCTGGTGACCATGGCCGATGGCTCGCAACGACTGGCACTGATCATTCATCACCTGGCGGTCGATGGCGTTTCCTGGCGGGTGCTGCTGGAAGATCTGCAGCAGGCTTACAAGCAATTGGCGGCGGGCGGCGGCATTCAGTTGCCGGCGAAGACCAGCGCGTTCCAGAGCTGGACGGCGCGTCTGGCGCAGGAAGCGTCGCGCTTCGATGAGCAATTGGGTTATTGGAAAGCCCAGCACCAGGGCGCCGAGGATCTGCCGTGCGACCGCCCGGATGGCAGCCTGCACAACCTGCATGGCGAGAAAATCGAATGGCGCCTCGACGCCGAGCGCACCCGTCAGTTGCTGCAACAGGCGCCTGCCGCCTATCGCACCCAGGTCAACGATCTGTTGCTTACCGCACTGGCGCGCACCATCAGTCGCTGGAGCCAGCAGCCGGGCACGCTGATCGAACTGGAAGGCCACGGCCGCGAAGACCTGTTCGATGATGTCGACCTGACCCGCACCGTGGGCTGGTTCACCAGTCTGTTCGCGGTCAACCTGACCGCCAGCGCTGATCTCGACGGCTCGATCAAGGCGATCAAGGAGCAACTGCGCGCGGTGCCGGACAAAGGTCTGGGTTACGGCGTGCTGCGGCATCTGGCCGCACCGTCGGTGCGCGCCGAACTGGCCGCGTTGCCGCAACCGCGCATCACCTTCAACTACCTCGGCCAATTCGACCGCCAGTTCGACGAGGCGGCGCTGTTCGTGCCGGCTGTTGAAACCAGCGGCGTGGCGCAGGATCCTTCGGCGCCTCTGGGCAACTGGCTGACCGTGGAAGGTCAGGTGTATGGCGGCGAACTGTCGATGAGCTGGGGCTTCAGCCGCGAGATGTTCGACAGCGCCACGGTGCAGCACCTGGTCGATCAATATGCCAGCGAGTTGCAGGCGCTGATCGAACACTGCTGCACGCTACCCATTGCGCAAGCGACGCCGTCGGACTTCCCGCTGGCTCGGGTGACCCAGGCGCAACTGGATGCGCTGCCGGTGCCGGCCGGTCAGCTCGATGATGTCTATCCGCTGTCGCCGATGCAGCAGGGTTTGCTGTTCCACACCCTCTACGAGCAGGCTGCGGGTGAGTACATCAATCAGTTGCGCGTGGATGTGCAAGGTCTTGACCCTGAGCGGTTCCGCGCCGCGTGGCAGGCCACCGTCGATGCGCAGGACATTCTGCGCAGCGGTTTCGTCTGGCAGGGCGAACTGGCGCAACCGCTGCAGATCGTCCACAAACAGGTGCAGTTGCCGTTCAGCATTCTCGACTGGCGCCAGCGCGACGATCAGCCGGCAGCCCTTGCGGCGCTGGCCGATGCCGAGCGTCAGCAAGGATTCGACCTGAGCCATGCACCGTTGCTGCGTCTGGTACTGGTGCAGACCGCTGCCGAGCAATGGCACCTGATCTACACCCATCACCACATCCTCATGGACGGCTGGAGCAACTCGCAGTTGCTCGGCGAAGTGTTGCAGCGCTACAGCGGTCGCACCCCGGCCCATGGCGGCGGGCGGTATCGCGACTACATCGCCTGGCTGCAGCGTCAGGACGCGCAACTCAGTCAAGACTTCTGGAGCGCTCAGTTGGCCGCGCTGCAAGAGCCGACCCGACTGGCCCGCGCCGCGACCGGCGGCGAGCGCGCCAGCGGCCACGGCGACCATTACCTGACGCTGGACGTGCCGCGCACTCAGGCACTGGAAGCGTTTGCCCGCCAGCAGAAAGTCACCGTCAACACCCTCGTGCAAGCTGCGTGGCTGCTGTTGCTGCAGCGCTACACCGGTCATGAAACGGTGGCATTCGGAGCGACCGTGGCCGGGCGTCCGGCGGATTTGCCGGGCATCGAGCAGCAGGTCGGCCTGTTCATCAACACCCTGCCGGTGATCGGCGCGCCGCGTCCGGACCAAAGCGTTGGCCAATGGCTGCAAGCGGTGCAGGCGCAAAACCTCAGCCTGCGCGACTTCGAACACACGCCGCTGGCGGACATCCAGCGCTGGGCCGGGCAGGGTGGTGAAGCGCTGTTCGACAACATTCTGGTGTTCGAAAACTACCCGGTCGCCCAGGCGCTGAGTCAGGCCGGGCAAGGCCTGACATTCGGTGAGGTCGGCAACCTGGAGCAGACCCACTACGCCCTGAGCGTGGCGGTCACCCTCGGTCAGCAACTGGCGCTGCACTACAGTTTCGACCGCAGCCAGTTTGACGGTGAAGTGATCGAAGGCATCAGTGCCCATCTGCTGCAATTGCTTGAGCAGTTTGCGCTGTCGGCCGAGCGCAACCTCGGTGAAATCGCTCTGGCCAGCGCTGACGAGCATGCCCGCCAGCAAGCCCAGAACCAGCCGCAGCCGTACCCGCTGGACATCGCTGTGCATCAGCGCATTGCCGCGCTGGCGGTCGAGCGTCCGCAGCGCACCGCGGTGATCTTCAACGGTCAGCACTTCAGTTATGGCGAGATCGAGCAGCTTGCCAATCAACTGGCCCACGCGCTGATCGCCCGTGGTGTCGGCGCCGAGACTCGGGTCGGTGTGGCCCTGCCGCGCAGCGAGGCGGTGATCGTCGCGCTGCTGGCGGTGCTCAAGGCCGGCGGTGCCTATGTGCCGCTGGACACCAGTTATCCGCGTGAACGCCTGGCCTATCTGATCGAGGATTCGGGGCTGGCGCTGCTGCTCAGCGATTCGTCGGTGTCGGCGCAATTGCCGGTCGACGAGTCGGTGCCGTTGCTGGAACTGGATCGTCTCGACCTGCGCGAACTGCCGAGCACGGCGCCACAGGTGCCAGTCGATCCGCACAACCTTGCGTACGTGATCTACACCTCCGGTTCCACCGGCAATCCGAAAGGCGTCAGCGTTGCCCATGGGCCACTGGCGATGCATTGCCAGGCCATCGGTCAGCGCTATGAAATGCGCGACAGCGACTGCGAATTCCACTTCATGTCGTTCGCTTTCGACGGTGCCCACGAACGCTGGCTGACCAGCCTGACCCACGGTGCTTCGCTGCTGATTCGCGACGACACGCTGTGGACGCCGGAGCAGACCTACAACGCGATGATCGAACACGGCGTGAGCGTGGTCGCGTTCCCGCCGGTGTACCTGCAACAACTGGCCGAACACGCCGAGCGTGTCGGCAACCCGCCGAAAGTACGGATCTATTGCTTCGGCGGCGATGCGGTGCCGAGCGCCAGTTTCGAGCGGGTCAAACGCGCGCTCGATCCGGACTACATCATCAACGGCTACGGCCCTACCGAAACGGTGGTCACGCCGTTGATCTGGAAGGCTGGCCGTGAAGAGCCGTGCGGCGCCGCTTACGCACCGATCGGCAGCCGGATTGGCGACCGCAGTGCCTATGTGCTCGACGCCGATCTGAACCTGTTGCCGCAAGGCCTGGCCGGTGAGTTGTACCTCGGTGGCACCGGGTTGGCGCGGGGTTATCTGAACCGTCCGGGGCTGACCGCCGAGCGTTTTGTCGCTGACCCGTTCAGCGCCCGTGGCGGCTTGCTCTATCGCACCGGTGACCTGGTGCGCCAGCGTGTCGACGGCACGTTCGACTATCTGGATCGCATCGACAATCAGGTGAAGATTCGCGGGTTCCGTATCGAACTGGGCGAAGTCGAAGCGGCGCTGCAAGCCCTCGACGGCGTGCGTGAAGCGGTGGTCGTGGCGCAGGAAGGCAGCGCCGGCAGTGGCAAGCGTCTGGTGGCCTACGTGGTCGGTGATTCAGCGAGTGCCGAGTTCACCGACCACCTGCGCGCGCAGCTCAAGGCCAGCCTGCCGGCGCACATGGTGCCGGCGTATGTCCTGCGTCTTGAGCGCATGCCGCTGACGCCGAACGGCAAGCTTGATCGCAAGAACCTGCCGAAACCGGATGTCAGCCAACTGCAACAAACCTATGTCGCGCCACAGACGGCGCTGGAGCAGCAACTGGCGGCGATCTGGCAAGACGTGCTCAAGCTTGAGCAAGTCGGTGTCAGCGACAACTTCTTCGAACTGGGCGGCGACTCGATCATCTCGATTCAAGTGGTCAGCCGGGCGCGGCAGGCCGGGATTCGCTTCAGCCCCAAAGACCTGTTCCAGCACCAGACCATTCAGGCCTTGGCCACGGTCGCGCAGACTGGCGAAGTCGTGCAGCCAATCGATCAGCGCGCGCAAACCGGCGAAACAGCGTTGCTGCCGATTCATCAGACATTCTTTGCCGAGGCGATTCCCGACCGTCACCACTGGAACCAGTCGGTGATGCTCAAGCCGACGCAGGCGCTGGACGCTCAGGTACTGGAGCAAGCGCTGGATGCGCTGGTGGTTCAGCACGACAGTTTGCGTCTGGATTTTGTCGAGCAGGCCGCTGGCTGGTCGGCGCATTACCGCGACGTCGCCACGCAAGCGGGGGAAACCATTCTCTGGCAAGTCGAGGTCGCTGATCTCGCCGCCCTTGAGGCGCTGGGTAACAAGGCCCAACGCAGCCTGCAACTGAGCGGCGGTTCGCTGATCCGCGCGGTGCTGGCGAACCTGGCTGATGGCAGTCAGCGCCTGCTGCTGATCGTCCATCACCTGGTGGTCGATGGCGTGTCGTGGCGGATTCTGTTCGAAGATCTGCAAAACGCCTATCGCCAGCTCCTCGCAGGTAAGCCCGTGCAATTGCCGGCGAAAACCAGTGCGCTCAAAGCCTGGGCGGCGGCGTTGCAGGACTACGCCAAAACCCCGGCGTTGCAGGCCGAGCTGGGCTTCTGGCAGCAGCAGTTGCAGGGCGCTTCGGCGGCCTTGCCTTACGACCATCCGAACGGTGGGCAGCAACACGATCAGGCGCTGACCCTGCGCAGCAAACTCGATCAGACCCTGACCCGTCAGTTGTTGCAGGAAGCCCCGGCGGCCTATCGCACCCAAGTCAACGACCTGTTGCTGACCGCGCTGGCGCGGGTGCTGGTGCGCTGGACCGGGGACGACAATGCGTTGGTATTGCTTGAGGGCCATGGTCGCGAGGACCTGTTCGAACACATCGATCTGACCCGCACAGTGGGCTGGTTCACCAGCGTATTCCCGGCACGCCTGGCACCGGCCGCCGAACTTGGTGCCTCGCTCAAGCAGATCAAGGAACAGCTGCGGGCGATCCCTAATAAAGGCATCGGCTTCGGCGCGCTCGCGCACCTCGGTGATGAGCCGGCGCGTGCCACCCTGCAAGCCTTGCCGGCGCCGCGCCTGACCTTCAACTACCTCGGCCAGTTCGACGGCAGCTTCGACGCTGCCAGCGATGCCCTGTTCGTGCCGACCAACGAGTCCGGCGGCGCAGAGGTCAATCTGCAAGGGCCGCTGGGCAATCCGCTGGCGCTCAACAGCAAGGTGTTCGGCGGTGAGCTGGACCTGAGCTGGACCTACAGCGGCGCGATGTTCGACACCGCCACCATCCAGCGTCTGGCCGACGACTATGTGCAGGAGCTGACCGCGCTGATCGGCCACTGCTGCGACAGTGCCAACCGTGGTGTGACGCCGTCGGACTTCCCGCTGGCGCAACTGTCGCAAGCGCAACTGGATGCGCTGGTGCTGGAGCCGCAAGGCATTGACGACATCTATCCGCTGTCGCCGATGCAGCAGGGCATGCTGTTCCACACCTTGCTCGAACACGGCAATAGCGACTACATCAACCAGATGCGCCTGGACGTCGACGGCGTCGATCCGCAACGCTTCCGCGCAGCTTGGCAGGCAGCGGTGGATGCGCATGACATCCTGCGCAGCGGCTTCTTCTGGCAAGGCGATCTGCCGCAACCGGTGCAAGTGGTGCAGCGTCAGGTCGAAGTGCCGTTCAGCGTGCTCGACTGGTACGGCAGAACTGATCTGGAGGCAGCGCTGCAAACCCTCGCTGATGAGGAGCGCGCACTGGGCCTGGACCTGGGCTGTGCACCGCTGATGCGTCTGGTGCTGGTGCGCACTGCGGCCGAGCGTTATCACCTGATCTACACCAACCATCACATCCTGATGGACGGCTGGAGCAGCGCGCAGTTGCTCGGTGAAGTGTTGCAGCACTACAGCGGCGAAGCGGTTGCCCGTGGCGCGGGTCGCTACCGCGATTACATCGCCTGGCTGCAACGCCAGGATGGCGCGGCGGCTGAAGCTTACTGGCGGGCGACGCTGGGCAATCTGCAGGAACCGACGCGCCTGGCCAATGCCATCGCGCGGCCGCAGGCCGGTTTGCCGAGCGTGGGTTACGGCGATCATTACCAGGTGCTGGACGCTGAGCTGAGCCAGCGCCTGGGCGAGTTTGCCCGGGCCGCAAAAGTCACCGTCAACACCGTGGTGCAAGCGGCGTGGCTGCTGCTGTTGCAGCGCTACACCGGCAAGGATTGCGTGGCGTTCGGCGCCACTGTCGCCGGGCGCCCGGCGGAGCTGCCGGGTGCCGAAGCGCAGATCGGCCTGTTCATCAACACGCTGCCGGTGATCGCCGCACCGCCCGCGCAGCAGAGCGTGATCGCCTGGCTGCAAGCGGTGCAGGCGCAGAACCTCGCCTCGCGCGAATTCGAACACACGCCGCTGGCGGACATTCAGCGCTGGGCCGGGCAGGGCGGTGACGCCTTGTTCGACAGCCTGATGGTGTTCGAGAACTACCCGATTGGCGAAGCACTGGAGCGTGGCGCGCCGCAAGGTCTGCACTTCGGCGCGGTGGCCAATCAGGAGCAAACCAACTATCCGCTGACCCTGTTGGTGAGCATGGGCGCGCAACTGTCGGTGCATTTCAGCTATCAGCGCGACAGCTTCGCGGCTGCCAGCGTGGCGCAGTTGGGCGCGCATCTGCAGCGTCTGCTGAGCCAGATGGCGGATGGCGGTGAGCGCACGCTCAGCGAGCTGAACCTGATCGAGCACAGCCCGCAAGTGAGCAGCGATTTCGCCACCGAGCAGTGCATCCATCAAGCCATCGCCCGTCAGGTGGCGGCGACCCCGGATGCCTTGGCGGTAACCTTTGCCCATACGCAACTGACCTACGCCGAACTGGACGCGCAGGCCAATCGGCTGGCGCACAAACTGATCGAGCTGGGTGTCGGCCCGGAAGTGCGCGTGGGCGTGGCCATGCCACGTTCCGAGCAGTTGCTGATTGCCTTGCTGGCGGTGCTCAAGGCCGGTGGCGCCTATGTGCCGCTGGACCCGGATTACCCGGCCGATCGCGTGGCCTACATGCTGGAAGACAGCCGGGCGCGGGTGTTGCTGACTGAGCAGGCGGTTGCGAAAACCCTGAGCGTGCCGGGCGATACCCAAGTGCTGCTGTTGGATCAGCTGTCGCTGATTGGTTATTCGGCCGTTGCGCCACAGACCACAGTGCAACCGGACAACCTCGCCTACGTGATCTACACCTCCGGTTCGACCGGCAAACCGAAAGGCGTGGCGATTGCCCATCGCAACGTCATGGCGCTGATCGACTGGTCGGCCAAGGTCTACAACCGCGACGACATTCAAGGCGTACTGGCCTCGACGTCGGTGTGCTTCGACCTGTCGGTGTGGGAGCTGTTCGTCACCCTGGCCAACGGTGGTTCGCTGATCATTGCGCGTAATGCCTTGGAGCTGGCGCAACTGCCGGCGCGCGATCAGGTGCGCCTGATCAACACTGTGCCGTCGGCGATTGCCGCGCTGCAGCGTGCCGGGCAGATTCCCCCGAGCGTGCGCATCATCAATCTGGCGGGTGAACCGCTGAAGCAAGCACTGGTGGATACGCTGTATCAGCAATCGACGGTCGAGCACGTTTACGACCTGTACGGCCCATCGGAAGACACCACCTATTCGACCTGGACCCGCCGCAGTGCCGGTGGTCAGGCGCGGATCGGGCGTGCGCTCGAGCACAGCGCCAGCCATCTGCTGGATGCCGATCTGCACGCGGTGCCACAAGGCGTTTCGGCCGAGCTGTACCTGTCCGGCGCCGGCATCACGCGCGGTTATCTGGGGCGTGCGGCGATGACCGCCGAGCGCTTTGTGCCGAATCCTTTCGTCGGCAACGGCCAGCGCATGTACCGCACCGGCGACCTGATTCGTCAGCGCGAGGAGGGTGAGCTGGAGTACATGGGTCGGATCGACCATCAGGTGAAAATTCGTGGATTCCGCATCGAACTGGGGGAGATCGAGGCGCGATTGCTCGCACAACCGGCAGTCAGCGAAGCGGCGGTGCTGGCCGTCGAAGGCGACAGCGGGGCGCAACTGGTGGCGTATGTGGTCGCTCCGCAACTGGAGATGCACGACGGGGACGCGCAGCGGCAACTGCGCGAGGGACTAAAGACTGGCCTCAAGTCTTCGTTACCTGACTACATGATTCCCGCGCACCTGCTGTTCCTTGAGCAGTTGCCACTGACCCCCAACGGCAAACTCGACCGCAAGGCCCTGCCGGCGGTCGATGCCAGCCAGATGCAGGCCGCCTATGTCGCGCCGCACAGTGAGCTTGAGCAGCAGGTCGCGGCGATCTGGCAGCAAGTGCTCGAAGTGCAACGCATCGGTCTGAACGATCACTTCTTCGAACTCGGCGGGCACTCGCTGCTGGCGGTCAACGTGGTGTCGCGCATGGCCCTTGAACTGGGCCTGACGCTGACCCCGCAACTGTTATTCCAGCACCCCGTCCTGAGCGATTTTGTCGCTCGACTCGATACAGGAGGCGGGGCAATCAACGAACAGAAACTGAGCAAGCTGGAAGCCCTGCTTGACGATATGGAGGAAGTCTGATGGACAAGAGTGTTGCTTTGAGGGTAGCCAAGCGCTTTATCACTCTGCCGCTGGACAAACGTAAGCTGTACCTGGAAAAGATGCTCGAAGAGGGCGTCTCTCCGGCCAACCTGCCGATCCCGGAAACACGTTCCGGGTTTGCGGCGATTCCTCTGTCGTACGCTCAGGAACGTCAACTGTTCCTCTGGCAAATGGACCCGCACAGCACCGCGTATCACATCCCCAGCGCCCTGCGCCTCAAGGGTCGGCTGGATGTGGCGGCGCTGGAGCGCAGCTTCAACGCGGTGGCGGCGCGTCACGAAAGCTTGCGCACCACTTTCGCCGAGCAAGGCGAAAGCTTTTGCCAGGTGATTCATCCGCAACTGCCGCTGAGCATCAGCCTGACGCCATTGCCGGAGGGCCTCGATGCTGGCGGTGAAGACGCCGCGATCAAGGCCTTCGTCGAGAGCGAAACCGCACGCCCGTTCAATTTGCAGCAGGGCCCGCTGCTGCGGGTGGCGCTGCTCGAAGTGGCGGAAGACGACCATGTGCTGGTGCTGATCCAGCACCACATCATCGCCGATGGCTGGTCGATCAAAGTCCTGGTCAACGAGCTGATCCAGCATTACGCCGCCGACACCGCCGGGCAGCCGCTGAGCCTGCCGGAACTGGAAGTGCAATACGCCGACTACGCGATCTGGCAGCGCCACTGGCTGGAAGCGGGCGAGCGTGAGCGGCAGTTGGCCTACTGGGTCAAGACCCTGGGCGGCGAGCAGCCGGTGCTGGAGCTGCCGATCGATTTCCCGCGTCCGGCCGTGCAAAGCCTGCGCGGTGCGCGGCTGGAACTGAACCTGCCGGCCGACCTCGGTGACGCCCTCAAACAACTGGCGCAGCGCGAAGGTGCGAGCCTGTTCATGCTGTTGCTGGCGTCGTTCCAGGCGTTGCTGCATCGCTACAGCGGTCAGGCGCAGATTCGCGTCGGGGTGCCGACCGCCAACCGCAACCGCGTCGAGACTGAAGGCCTGATCGGCTTCTTCGTCAACACTCAGGTGCTGAGTGCCGAGGTCAGCGGGCAGCTGCCGTTCAACCAGTTGCTGGCTCAGGTCAAGCAGGCGGCGATGGCTGCGCAGGCGCATCAGGATCTGCCGTTCGAGCAACTGATCGAAGCCCTGCAACCGGAGCGCAGCCTGAGCCACAGCCCGGTGTTTCAGGTGATGTTCAACCACCAGACCAGCCGTGATCAGGGGCGTAGCGCGGCGCAGTTGCCGCAGCTGAGTGTCGAGGATGTGCAGTGGGAAGGGCGCACCGCGCAGTTCGACCTGACGCTGAATACCTACGAGTCCAGCGACGGCTTTGCCGCCGAGCTGACCTACGCTACCGATCTGTTCAAAGCTGAAACCGTCGAGCGTCTGGCACGTCATTGGCAGAACCTGCTGCGCGGTATCGTCGCCGCACCGAGCCAGCGCGTCGGCGAATTGCCGTTGCTGGAAAGCGCCGAACACGGCGTGCTGTTGCAGGACTGGTTGCGCAGCGCCGACCGCACCGCGCAAGCCGAATGCGTGCAACAGGATTTCTCCCGGCGTGCGCAGCAAACGCCGCAGGCCACTGCCCTGATCATCGGCGAAGAGGTGCTGAGCTACGCCGAGCTGGATGCCCGCTCCAGTCAACTGGCGCACAAGCTGATCGAGGCCGGTGTCGGCCCGGAGCAGCTGGTCGGCATCGCCGTCGAGCGCAGTGTGGAAATGATCGTCGGCCTGCTGGCGATCCTCAAGGCCGGCGGTGCTTATGTGCCGCTGGATCCGGCGTATCCGCAGGATCGTCTGGCCTACATGATCGAGGACAGCGGCCTGCAATTGCTGCTGACCCAAAGCCATTTGCAGGCACAGCTGCCGATCCCGCCGGGCGTGCAAAGCCTGTTGCTGGATCAGCCAAACGACTGGCTGGCGGCTTATCCACAGACCGCGCCGGACGTGGCAGTCAATGGCGAGCATCTGGCCTACACGATCTACACCTCCGGTTCCACCGGCAAACCGAAAGGCGTGATGGTGCGCCACGCGGCGCTGAGCAACTTCGTCGCGAGCATGATCGAGCAGCCGGGCATCTGTGCCGCCGATCGCATGCTGTCGCTGACCACCTTTTCGTTCGATATTTTCGGCCTGGAAATCTACGGCCCATTGCTGGCCGGCGCCTGTGTGGTGCTGACCGGCAAGGATGTGCATCAAGACCCGCAAGCGGTGCTCGAACTGATCGAGCGTCACGCCGTGACGGCGCTGCAAGCCACGCCTTCGACCTGGCGCATGCTGCTGGACAATGAACAGGCGCCCATCCTGGCGGGCCGCACGTTCCTCTGTGGCGGTGAAGCGCTGTCGCAGGAACTGGCGCAACGCATGCTCGCACTGACGCCGAGGGTGTGGAACCTCTACGGCCCGACCGAAACCACCATCTGGTCGGCGCAGCACGCCTTGAGTGCGGACAACAGCCGTCCATTCCTCGGCACACCGCTCGACAACACCGCGTTGTACATCCTCGGCAGCGACCTGGAGCTCAATCCGCTCGGCGCCCCGGGGGAACTGCTGATCGGCGGCGACGGCCTCGCGCGTGGTTACTTCCAGCGCCCGAGCCTGACCGCCGAACGTTTTGTCCCGGATCCCTTTTCGACAACCGGTGCGCGCCTGTACCGCACCGGCGACCTGACCCGTTACCGCGCCGAAGGCGTGATCGAGTACATCGGGCGAATCGACCATCAGGTGAAAATCCGTGGTTTCCGGATTGAACTCGGCGAGATCGAAGCGCGTTTGCTCGCCCTCGACAGCGTGCGCGAAACCGTCGTAGTCGCTCAGGACGGCCCGACCGGCCCGCAACTGGTCGGCTACGTGGTGCCGACCGCCGACGATATTGATGAAGTCGAACTGCGCGCCGCATTGAAAGCTAGCCTCAAGGCCGAGTTGCCGGAATACATGGTGCCGGCGCACCTGTTGTTCCTAGGGCAACTGCCGCTGACGCCGAACGGCAAAGTCGATCGCAAAGCCTTGCCGGCCCCCGACGCCAGCCACTTGCAATCAACTTACCTCGCGCCGCAGACCGCGACCCAGCACAGCGTCGCCGAGATCTGGCAAGCGGTGCTCAAGCTCGATCGCGTGGGCCTGAGTGACAATTTCTTTGAACTGGGCGGCCACTCGTTGCTGGTCACGCAGGTGGTCTCGCGGGTGCGTCAGGCACTGAACGTTCAAGTGCCGCTGCGCACCTTGTTCGAACACAGCACGCTGGAAGACTTTGTCGCCGCGCTGGGGGTCGATCAGGCGCATCGGGAGCCGCCGATTGTTGCCTTGCCACGCCAGCAACCGCTGGCGCTGTCCTATGCCCAAGAGCGTCAATGGTTCCTCTGGCAGCTGGAACCGACCAGCACCGCTTATCACGTGCCGGCGGCGCTGCGTCTGCGCGGTGAGCTGGATCTGTCGGCATTGCAGCGCAGCTTCGACGCGCTGATCGAGCGCCATGAATCGCTGCGCACCTGCTTCGTCGAACAGCAGGGCCAGACCCTGCAAGTGATCCAGGCTCACGGCACGCTCGATCTGCAGGTGCAGGACGTGGCGGCGGATCTCGACGAGGCGGCGCTGCAAGCGCTGGTCGCCGCCGAAACCCTGCACCTGTTCAATCTGCAGCAAGGCCCGTTGCTGCGGGTCAAACTGCTGCGTCTGGCCGCCGATGACCACGCGCTGGTCATCACCCTGCATCACATCGTCTCCGATGGCTGGTCGATGAATGTCATGGTTGATGAACTGGTGGCGTTGTATGCCGCCTACAGCCAGGGCCAGAACGTGCAATTGCCGGCGCTGCCGGTGCAGTACGCCGACTACGCCGTGTGGCAGAAACAGTGGATGGACGCCGGTGAACGCGAGCGTCAATTGAGCTACTGGACCGCGCAACTCGGCGATGGCGATCAACCGCTGCTGGAGTTGCCGACCGACCGTCCGCGTCCAGCCGAGCAGAGCTATCGCGGCGCCCGTCGCGATATCCCGCTGAGCCTCGAACTGGCCACCGCGCTCAAGCACCTGGCGCAACGCGAAAACGTCACGCTGTTTGCGCTGTTGCTGGCGTCGTTCCAGACCTTGCTGCATCGCTACAGCGGTCAGGCCGATATCCGCGTCGGGGTGCCGGTGGCCAACCGCAACCGGGTCGAGACCGAAGGCCTGATCGGTTTCTTCGTCAACACCCAGGTTCTGAAGGCCGAGTTCGACAGTCAGCAGACGTTCCGCAGCCTGCTGCAGCAAGTGAAAAACACCGTGCTGGGTGCGCAGGCGCATCAGGATCTGCCGTTCGAACAACTGGTCGACGCGCTGCAACCGGAGCGCAGCCTCAGCCACAGCCCGCTGTTCCAGGTGATGCACAACCACCAGAGCCAGGTGCGTCAGGCGCAGGGCGCCACGCGTCTGCCAAAACTGGCGATTGAAGGCTTGCCGTGGGCGTCCAATACAGCGCAGTTCGACCTGACCCTGAACACCTTTGAATCGAGCGACAACGTCTGGGCCGAGCTGACCTATGCCACCGACCTGTTCGACGTCGAGACCATCGAACGCCTGGCGCAACACTGGACCCATCTGCTGCAAGGCATCGTTGCCGACAGCGCTCAGCGCATCGCCGAACTGCCGCTGCATGACGCCGCCGAACGCGCGGCGACCTTGCAGCAGTGGAACCCGGCTATCCGCGATTTCCCGAGCGAACAGTGCCTGCATCAACGGATCGAACAACAAGCCGCCCGCGCCCCGCAAGCGATTGCCGTGAGCTGTGCCGGGCAGTCTCTGAGCTACGGCGAGCTCAACAGCCGCGCCAACCAGTTGGCCCACAAGCTGATTGCCAGCGGTGTCGGCCCGGACGTGCGCGTCGGTCTGGCGGTGGAGCGCAGCCTCGACATGCTGGTCGGCCTGCTGGCGATCCTCAAGGCCGGCGGTGCCTATGTGCCGTTGGACCCGACGTATCCGGAGGAACGCCTGAGCTACATGATCGGCGACAGCGGCATCGCCTTGCTGCTGACCCAGAGTCATCTGCTGGGGCGTCTGCCGGTGCCGGATTCGCTGCGCAGCCTGATGCTCGATCAGGAGCGTGACGGTCTGGAAGGCTACAGCGACAGCAATCCGCAGGTGCGCATGAGCCCGGACAACCTGGCTTACGTGATCTACACCTCCGGTTCTACCGGGCAGCCGAAGGGCACGTTGCTGGCCCATCGCAACGTGCTGCGCCTGTTCGAGGCCACTGATGCGTGGTTCGATTTCGGCGCCACGGATGTCTGGAGCCTGTTCCATTCCTACGCGTTCGACTTCTCGGTGTGGGAGATTTTCGGCGCGCTGCTGTACGGCGGCAAACTGCTGGTGGTGCCTTACGAGGTCAGCCGCTCGCCGGAAGATTTCTTCGCCTTGCTCTGCCGCGAAGGCGTCACCGTGCTCAACCAGACGCCGTCGGCGTTCAAGCAATTGATGCAAGTGGCCTGCGCCCCGCAGCACGCGGCGCAAGCACTGGCGCTGCGTTACGTGGTGTTCGGTGGTGAGGCGCTGGAGGTCAAAAGCCTGCGTCCGTGGTTCGAGCGTTTCGGCGATCAGGCAGCGCAACTGATCAACATGTACGGCATCACCGAAACCACCGTGCACGTGACCTACCGGCCGATTTCGCTGGCCGACTTGCAGCGTGACGCCAGCAGCCCGATCGGCGAACCGATTCCCGACCTGTCCTGGTACTTGCTCGACGGAGATCTGAACCCGGTCGCCAAAGGTTGCATTGGTGAGCTGTACATCGGTCGTGCCGGCCTGGCTCGCGGTTATTTGAACCGCGCGGATCTGACCAGCCTGCGCTTCATTCCCGACCCGTTCGCCGCCGATGGCGGGCGTCTGTACCGTACCGGTGACCTGGCGCGCTACCGCGCTGACGGCGTGATCGAATACATCGGCCGGATCGACCATCAGGTGAAAATTCGCGGTTTCCGTATCGAACTCGGCGAGATCGAAGCGCAGCTGCTGGAACAGTCTGCCGTGCGTCAGGCCGTGGTGCTGGCGCAGCCGGGGCTCAGCGGTCAGCAACTGGTGGCGTATCTGGTGCCAGGCGACGCCACGCTGCTCGACGCAAGCCCGGCCGAACAGGCGCTGTGGCGCGACAGCGTGCGCGCCGAACTCAAGGCCAATCTGCCGGATCACATGGTTCCGGCGCACCTGTTGCTGCTGGCGCAATTGCCGTTGACCGCCAACGGCAAACTCAATCGCAACGCCTTGCCGTCACCGGACGCCAGTCAGGCGCAGCAGACCTATCAGGCGCCGCAAAGCGCGATGGAGCAGGGGCTGGCCGCGATCTGGCAGGACGTGCTGAAGCTGCCGCAAGTCGGGATCAACGACAACTTCTTCGAATTGGGCGGCGACTCGATCATCTCGATCCAAGTGGTCAGCCGCGCCCGTCAGGCCGGCATCCGCCTCAATCCCAAAGACCTGTTCCAGCACCAGACCGTGCAGCGTCTGGCACTGGTCGCGCAGTGGGGTGGCGACGAATCGACGATTGATCAGCAAGCCGCGAGTGGTGCGGCGTTGCTGCTGCCGATCCAGCAGCAGTTCTTCGCCGACGAGATCCCACAGCGTCACCACTGGAACCAGTCGGTGCTGCTGCAACCGCGGCAGACGCTGGACGCTGAAAAACTCGAGCAAGTGTTGCGCGCACTGGTCGCTCATCACGATGCCTTGCGCCTGAGCTTCACCCAGCGCGATGGCGTGTGGCAGGCCGAGCATCGCGCGGTCGAAGCGCTGCCGCAGAATCTGCTCTGGCAGGAGGACGTGGCCGATGCCGCCGCCCTTGAAGCCTTGGGTAACCGCGCCCAGCGCAGCCTCGATCTGCAACACGGGCCGTTGCTGCGTGCGGTGCTGGCGAATCTCGCCGATGGCACGCAGCGTCTGCAGTTGGTGATTCATCACTTGGCGGTGGACGGCGTGTCCTGGCGGATTCTGCTGGAAGACCTGCAAAACGCTTATCAGCAACT